>JAAUOZ010000308.1 GCA_012034655.1 Leptolyngbyaceae cyanobacterium CSU_1_3
CCAGACTGCGGGGCTGAGGTCAAAAAAGACCTGAGCGTAAGAGTGCATCAATGCCCTGAGTGCGGTTCAACTAAACCGAGGGATATTGCCGCTGCACAAGTGATTTGTACCCGTGGGCAACGGGGAATAGAAAATGCCTGTGGAGTCGAGGTGACGGGGGCTGAGGTCACTCAGTCTAGTCAACTGGCGTTGAAGCAGGAACTCTTTGGGGTGACTCAAAGAATCTCCAACCATACCGTCAGGTTGGTTGGATGAGTATGTCAACCTCCGTCATCGCCTACCCACTCATCATTGTCTAATATCGCCCCTAGCTAGCTAGCTGTAGCTCAATCTCTAGCTTTTGCTCGGCAGATTTTTCTTGTCTGATATGAGTCGAAATTGCGTTGAGCAGGGTGGCAATCCCTTCGTTATCCATCTGGCCGATCAGCATGTGAAGGAAAAGAAACTGCTTGGCTTCCACAGGAAGAGCCGAGATGAGTTTCTCAAGGTTATCTGTATGAATTTCTCTTAAGCCCCTGCGGTATTCACTAACCGTGGCCGTGCGTAACCCTGACAGCGTGGCGATCTCGTTGCCAGAAATTTTGAACTGATTGAGCGTCTTATTAAAGGCTTCAGAAAACTTCATGGAAGGAATTACCTCTAACTGCAACGACTATAGTGTATATTACTTTGATTGGTAAAGGGAGTTTTCTTTAACTACTCCACTTAGTTTACCAGTATAACCATACAAAAATACCTCGCCCAAGAAGGCGAGGCCAAAAATAATGAATAACTCATTATGTCAGGTTAAATCATCTTCCGCATCCGTCCAAGGATATAGAGGAGGTAGCCTACACTACCCGCTCACCTTTGAACTTGCTCAACACATCAGACAGCTTGATCTAACGGCTGCGGAGTGGCGGATCTGGAGTTATCTGGTGACTGTCGATCCTTTTGGCGATCGCTACGAAGAAATGGAGCTAGCAACCCTTCTCAAGGAGTGCAGAGTTTCTAAACCAACCTTCTACCGAGCGATGGCAAAGTTTGAGGAATGCGCGCTGTTTGACACGAAAACCGCTCAGATAGCCGTAAAGAACCTCCAGGGAGCTAGAAAGATTTTATCGGAGAATAGTCTCAAGAATGAGACTCCAGTTTCAAATTTGAGAAACCAGTCTCAAAAACGAGACGAGAGTTTCAAGAATGAGACGGAATTCTCAGAAATGAAACTCCAGTCTCAAAAACGAGAAAATCGACCTCCAGAACCCTTACAGGAAGAGGATTCTGGATCGCCTCAGACTATTCATACTGATCAAACAGATCAAACTCTCTCAGAAAGCCCGCCGCCCACCCCAGATGAGGGAGAGGTACTGGAATTTGTGATCAAAGAAGTCAGACAGGACAAAACCATTCGACAGGTTAGACCTTACGCAAAAAAGTGTTTGAAGGAAGATCGAGAATTTTGGTTCAACAAATTCCTTGAGCGGCAGAAAAAACAGGCTGTGACTTACTTTTCCGCGCCACCCCCTAGCACTGATTTTGAAGCTGAAAGTTTTGAGCAACGCTGCGATCGTTATCTCAGGCAATGGACTTCTGATCCGGTGCTGAGGAATGGGATTAAAAATGCCGTCGCAGCCTACCCAGAATTAGGCTTGGAGGTCGTTGGAGACGAACTAAGGAGGGTGAAACCATGAACTACTCGCCCAGTGTTCTAGAAGGCTTACAACTGCCTCTATTTCTAGAGGTGCAGCCGTGCCCGTTGAGCAAGTCGATCGTAGAAGACAAATCTCAGGCGTTGATTCAAGAACCTTCGGCAAAAAGAGTGCTAGGGGGTAAAGCTATCTCAACGCAGGGTAGACCCCCTAGCACTAAATCTCATGCTTGCGGTTGGGTTGAAGAGAAGACAGTGAAACGGAAGCGTAAGAATAGCGACACTTGGGAGGGAAAGCAGTATTGGTTTACCTGGGAGGAGCCAGGCGGAAAGCATCGCTGCAAGTACATTCCGCAGGCAAAACTCAAGGATGTTCAGCGATCGATCTACGATCTGAAACGATCCATTCCAGAGACGCTTCAGGTCATAGAAAAGAGTGCTAGGGGGTCGGCAGGTGAGTTGAGAAGGCAACCAGAGATGTGTTTCTAGCGATCGCCGCGATTGAACTTTACCGTCATTTCCAGACGAGATAGAGCACTGGTGGCAGACTCGCGTACATAAGAGTCAGTAGATTCGTTCTGAATTAGACCCGTCAAAACCTCTACACCTCGGCTATCTCCGATCGAGCCAAGGGCATTCACCAGGGAAATCGCTAAGGCTGGGTTGTCTGTCGTTTGCAATGCTTCGATCAGAATATCAACCACAGGTGAACCGATTTCACCCAATGCCATCACGACTGCAATATTAACCACAGGGTTGGGGTCATTCAAAGCCGTCTTTAAGCCCTGTATGCCTTCATCAGACAGTGGAACGTCAGGGTAATTGATTACGACTTGCGCCAATGCCTTGGCGGCACTACCGCGTACCGTCACATTTTCACTATTGAGCAAGGCTTCAACTAGGAAAGGTACAGTGTCGGAACCGATCGCGCCCAGGGCTTTCACGGCTGCCCGTCGATAGGTGGTATCTTCCTCGTCTAAGATGCTCATCAGTCGAGGAATGGTGTTTTCGTCTTGGTTTTCGGCCAATTCCCACATTGCCTGGTCTCGCAGGTGCGGGTTAGGGTGGCGCAGTTGTTGAAAAAGTTCTTCTGTTGACATACTTAGAATCGTGAATTAAATAACTTGTGATTTTGATTGCCTGGGTTCGCCCTTATCCCCTAACGTTTCTCTCTGGGTGAGGGTGAGGGTGAGGGTGAGGGCAAGTCCAGGTTTTATTGAATCCTCGATCCTTAAAAATTGAGCTTGACTTTTAACGTTTAACGTTTAACGTTTAACTTTGTGGCTGCTTTTTCTCGAACCGACCAATCATCATCGGGGGTGACTTTCTCATAGCTACTGAGATCACCAAATTGTTCCAATACCATCAGCGCAGCATATTTCAGATCCCAGATTTTAGTGTCTAGACAAGCTTGCAAGGCGGGAATGGCCCGACGATCGCCCAGTTCGCCTAAGGCGATCGCCGCCGCCGCCCGCGATTTCTGAAACTGAGGTTGGCGATTGTGTAACGCTTCGATCAACAAATCATAAGCGGGCGCATGTTTCAACCAGCCAAACAGCTTGATCACATGAAAGTGAGCGCCATAGTCATTGTTTGCTTCTTCGGCATAGGTGGCAAACAACATAGCGGGCGCAGCTTCGGCATAGTGGTCAAGAATCGTTTTAGTTGCCAAATAGCAACGCCCAAAATCAGTTTCATATAACTCTCGCACCAGAAACGGTAAGGCAGGAGGTTGATCATAACTGTGTACCATGCCTAAATCGTTTGGATGGTCGCGTAAGGTTTGTTCTAAATAAGGCTGAAGGGTTGCAAATACGATCGTACCCGCAGCTATTCCTGCTTCTGCCAACATCCGAATGCCTCGCAGCCGAAACACAAGCGACACAGGGCATCGGGCTATCTCAGGAATGGCATCGTAATATTGAGCATCAATCAAATCTTGGATAGACAAGCGCCGCGCTAACACATTGGAGTGCTGCAACATACCCACCACTTGACCCATCTGGGAATAGTCTCTAGTAAAGCGGCAAATCGTAGTAATGGCGGCACTGGCTGTAGGGAGGTCGGTGCTAGTGGTAAAGCGGCGAATTCGGTCTAATGCGGGCTGATAACCCAACTTTGCCAGGGTGTGAATAATTACCCGATAGGTTTGCCCTGGTTTGTCTAGTAGCTGAGCGACTGCTTCTAGAATTGTGGGATCTTGCGTACCAATTTCACCGATCGCCCAAACCGCATTTTCTACCGTATAGCAATCTTCATCACTCAGACAGGTATAAATCACTGGCAAAGCTTGCACAGCTTGCAGTCGCCCTAAGGTCTCCACAGACTTACGTCGAACGATGCGATTCTCCATTGCGGGGTCAGTTTGCTGTACCGCTCGGATCAAAGCATGAATCGATCGCTCCGTGGAAAAATTGACCAACTGAGAAGCAGCGATATAACGCGAGTCATCCTCGCTAATCTGATCCTGGGGCGTATCTAAAAGCGCGATCGCCTGATCCTCCCCTAGATTAAATAGACTATAAAATCTCTTATCCATGATCCATATCATCCGATCGCGGTAGCCATCAGGTTCAAACAAAATAAGCCTGGAGATTCTTTGCGATCGCTCAACCTGATCTAGGAAAAGCAAAAAGCCAAGAACCCCCAGGATGACAGGGCAAAATATTACCCTGCTACCACATTACAAGTCGGTCAAACGACTAAGACAAGGAGTTGATTGCATAGTCGAGCAGTGCGTTATATTCGGTCAACGCTTGAGCAGACATGTCACGGGGAGCGCAACCACGGTTACGAGCAAAGCTCAATGCTTCAACGTAAGGAGCGGTAGGCAGACCCAAGGCGCGATACACTTCACGCTGACCTGCAATACCCCACTCATCCAAAGGCCCTGTACCACCTACAACTAGGCAATATTGGATCAGACGCATGTAGTGCTTGATGTCACGAGCACACTTCGACTTGAAGGTGTCGGTGGAGTTAGCTTCGCCAGCATTGTTTAAGTAAGGATACTTTTTGATGCAAGCATTGTATGCTTCGGTTGCAACTTGGTCGAGGTTAGCAGAAAGCTTTTCAGCAGCTTCTAAACGAGCAGTCGCCCGTTGGATTGAACCTTGAACCGACTCTAGGTCAGAGGTAGAAGGAAAACGACCGGCTGCATCAGCAGACGCGATAACAGTGGTGACAACGGATTTCATTTCTCAAATCTCCCAAATGGATTGTGTACTGTGAGCGAAGTTTCAATGGCTCTGAAGCAAGTTGCGCTTGGCAATCGACTAGCTCAGAGCAGAGATCACGCGATCGAAGTAGCTGGAAGCTTCAGCAACCAGGCTGGCGCAGCGATCTTCTACCACAGGGGAACCCATTTTGCGGAGTTTAGCACCTGCAAACTTTTCGCTGGGGTTGTCTTGAATGTGAGCAGCAGCTTGCGCTTTCATGATTTGCACAGCACGCACGGTGGAGGTGGTGGGCACGCCCAGAGCAGCGTAGGTTTCTTTCAGCCCGTTGAGGCAGCGATCGTCCAACACGGAAGCATCCCCAGCCAGCAGAGCGTAGGTTACATAGCGCAGGATGATTTCAGCATCGCGGAGGCAAGCAGCCATGCGACGGTTGGGGTAGCAATTACCACCCGCTTGGATCAAGCCTTGGTTTTCGCAGATCATGCCGGCAACTGCGTCAGAAACCATGCAGCTTGCGTTGCTTGCGATTGCGTTGACAGCATCCAAACGGCGGTTGCCACTTGCAACAAACGACTTGAGGGCATTGATGTCAGATACGGTAGAGGTGCTGGCATCGGCTGAAACTACAGCTCTAGAAAAAGCGTCAAGCATTTCGCTCTCCTTGTGAATTAGTGATCTGTGAAAATGCGATCGCTTGTTTTTGGTTGAACAAGACATTACAGAACATAAAAGATAGAGCATACCTTGGTCTCAGTTATGAGAAACAAAGCAACAATCCTTAACATATAAAAAACATCCCCAATCAGATAGATCTGATTGACGCTCTCCCTCTAACCCTAACGGGTATAGACGGAGATTCTTAAGAGATTTTCACCCTTACTGGCTGCGCCAAGCAGCCTCTAAACTCTCCGATTAAATCATTGAGCTTACTTGTATGTTTTC
>JAAUOZ010000309.1 GCA_012034655.1 Leptolyngbyaceae cyanobacterium CSU_1_3
GAGTTTATTACATCAGCAACAACAATGGACACTCCAGCCTGAATACAAAATTGAAGCCGTCGAGTGCTTGAGTGGCTGTAATCGAGCCTGTGTAATTGCCCTTGCCGCTGCGAACAAAATCACCCTGATGTTTGGCGATTTACCTCCTTTACAAAGTGCTTCAGCAATTCTGCAACTGGCAGAACAATACCATGCTAGTACAGAAGGAATCGTTCCCCGTCAAGAACGTCCTGAAATCCTTAAGAAGGGAATTCTGGCGAGAATTCCGCCCCTGCCCAGTTGCTAGATCTGGATGGTTGACCATGACTCAAGTTCTTGACCATTTACCTTGTAGAAAGACAAAGAAAATTCTGTGTTGCTACACCAACACAACTCGCCATATCCAAATTGCCCGTATTTCCAATATTACGCATTGTTTTTTTGAGAAGGTTATTTTTCCAAGACAAAGACTTTTGTTTGAAACGCACCCAGATGCCTGGTTAGAGATTTATAGCAGTGAACAGTGTAGTGCGATTTTAGCAGAACGAATTCTGTGCAACTGTTTACAGGCAATCGTTTAATATATCTGAGCAATCTATCGATGGCTAACCTCACTCTAATCGCGCTAAAGTTGGATTGTTCGACAGTAAGCACATTTAATCGTCGAGAGCACCTCTTGCCCCGTGAAAATACCCTCTGGCACATTGAGGCTGGAGTAGTGCGTACCTACACGCTGACTGAAGATGGCACTCTCATTGTTCTGGGATTTTGGGGTCTGAGAGATACCGTAGGTCAACCTTTCGCCTGTATTCAGCCCTTTGAAGTAGAGTGTTTGACTAATGTCAAGGCTCCTTCGATCCAACCCGAAGAATGCGGTCATTTAAATCAGGTGCTACTGTCTCACCTCCACCAAATCTAAGTGTTATTGCGGCTGCGCAATGGGCAGATTACCAACGATTACAGCAGTTATTAGAGTGGCTAACTGATAAGTTCGGTCGTGAATCAGAACAGGGGCAATTAATTTAGCTACGCCTAGCCCATCAGGATATTGCAGACACTCTAGGCACTACACGAGTAACCGTAACCCGCTTACTCAAAGTCACTTGAACGTTCTAGAGCGAGTCCACACCAAACTCCTGGGGACGACACCGCACCATTGTATAGGCTTTCATCGGTGGCACTTCTGGCTGTCTCAAAAACCAATCCTCAGTTGCATCAGAGCCATAGTTGAACCCAACCACCACGACATACTGAGTCTTGGGTTTATAGGTGTCAATCACATGAAACAACTGAGCATATTCTAGGGGTTGAGACTTTGCCGCTTGCGAGAGGGTCATCATTGTCCACTGCTCACTACCTTTTGCCACATAATGCACTTTATTGCCGATCGCCGATTCCATTTCAGTGATGGAGAAGTCGTTGCCACGATCGTGCTGAATATGCACCGCTTTGTGCAGATACAAACAGCCTCGTCCCGATCGCTGATAAAACTTCCAGGCATGAGCACTGAATAGAACTTCGCATTCATCAATGATGCCTCTAGCGATTTCAATTCTGATTTCACGTTCAGGTGTCATGGCGGTTCACCCATGCTAGTGGTTCTAAATCCCTCTCTCGCCCCTTCTTTCCCATCCACCCCTTTACCTCTTCACGCCGTCACTCCATGATTAACACGGTATTTGTCAAGGTCATTTAGCTATAGTACACTTCTTCAAGGTGATGAGTGAAAGTGGTATGCAACGTGACCCGATTTTTTACCAAATGTTTCAACGTACACCCCAATTGCTGTTTGACTTGATTGGGAATCGTCCGAGTAATGCCGCAGACTATCGGTTTGATTCAGTCGCAGTGAAAGAACCAAAATTTGAAATTGATGGCGTGTTTCTGCCACCAGAATCAGAACTGGGAACGGTGTATTTCTGCGAAGTCCAGATGCAGAAGGATGAAGCACTGTACGAGCGGTTGTTTGGTGAATCATTGTTGTATTTCTACCGTAATTATTCTCGATTCTCGGATTGGCAAGCGTGGTGATTTACCCATCCCCTAGCATTGAGCAAAGCAAGGTGTATCCCCATCGGGCATTACTCAACAGTGAGCAGGTGCATCGCATTTATCTGGATGAGTTAGGGGATGTGCAATCTTTACCAATTCCTGTTGCAGCGACCGTGTTGACGATTGTAGAAGAAGCGGAGGCTCCACAGGTAGCACGATCATTGTTTGAAAGAACTGAGCGAGAAGAATTAACCGAGCGGGAAAGAGCTAACTTAATCGATATTGTGACCTCTATAATGGTGTATAAGTTTGCCAACTTAAGTCGATTGGAGATTCGGGCGATGTTAGGACTGGATTTAACTCAAGAGCCACGGGCGATTCGGGAAGCCAAGGAAGAAGGAGAACGATCGCTCATCCTCCGCCTCCTCACTCGGCAAGTTGGAGAACTGACAGAGGAGACGCGATCGCACATCAACATCCTGTCGCTAGAGCAGTTAGAAGATCTGGGTGAATCTTTGCTAGATTTTGAGGCGATCGCTGATTTGGAACAGTGGTTTAGGAATTTAGAGTAGCGATCCCTCTTGAGTTACCCAATGCAATCGCTCTTTGAAGTCAAAGATTGGCAGAACAAGCGGGATCGTCAGGAACCTTAAAACTCCCATGAAATCGTGCCCTGTACCGTGAACGGCTCACCATAGAAAAATCCAGATTACCCTCGGCGCTCTAGGGTGCGATTGTCAGCACCCAGGCTGGAAGCAGCAGTATCCTGCCGAAAACCTTCAAAGAACGATGCCCCAAATGCACTGCGAAAAGACCAATTGTTACTGATCTGATGCTCAAGCCGATAGCCAATTCTGCCGGTACTGCGTTCTACCCTATCATCAGGCTCCCCACTATATTGATTGCGGGGTATTTTCCCGTTAGGATTAGGAAGTACCGTACCGATCGCTGGCAACAGGACTGCTGCTGCATAGGGAGTAATACTGCTGTCAGTGTAATCCCCTTCCAGGATTAGGCGAGTTTTTTCACCCAGCGCAAAACTTAAAGTTGGCGCAACTGAGAATCCGCTCTGCTGATAAAAATCGATGCGGGTTGAATCACACCCACTAAGACCGCTGCTGCCAATCCGTTCATCAATAGGGATAACTTATTCATTAATGTTCTCACATACCCATTAACGCAACCTCAGACTGAATCTTCCCAGATCATCCTTCCAGATTCGATAGGGATTTATTATATTGGGTTTACCCCAAACCCAGGTCTAGAGAAACTAGGGATTCATGCAGAAGTGAACAAAATAGAGCATACCAGGTTAATAAGAATCTTTTATACTAAGAGCTTTGAAACTTTGGTGTTTGTCTGTATCCTTGTAGGCTGACCCTGCAATGGTGAGAGTCATTTACTGCTTCGCTCCCACCGCCACTTTGACCTCTGGCCGGCTACCTTTCTTCACCCGACGGCGATAGAGCCACATCACCACCCCTGTCCCCATCAGCACTGTTGGTGCCAAGCCCACAAACACATATAAAATCTGCGAGGGAATGCCCCAAAACGTGCCAAAATGCACCGCCCCAAACTGATTTAAAATGGCTGCCGCTCGCGTGGGTTTGAGGCCATCCTCTACTGTCACCACTTCCCCCGTAAATTGATCGAGATAGACGCTGGTACTGCCCCATCGATCGGTTTCCTGCGCCTGCCGTTTGCCCATGCTGAACGGATCTTCCGGCTTCTCAGGAAAGGAAAACAATAGGTGGTGGTGGCCTGCGGAAATACCGCATCAGCCCGCTGAATTTAAGTCAGCGATCGCCAATGCTTGCTGACCCGGAATCGGCTTAGAAACGGGTTCAGCAGGTTTAGGCGTTAGCGTTGCGGCATAGATGGCCGCTTCAACGTTGGCTTGGGGCACATTCCAGGCAAACCCCGTGAAGCCAATTAACACCAAAAAGATAGCGGTAAAAATGCCGACAACTTTGTGGATGTCAAAATTCGTGCGTTTGATATGGGCGTTTTTCCACTTGATCTTAAAGCCAGCCACAAGTTTGCGCCAGCCCGGCCATAGGACAATCCCCGTGAGGCTCAGCAGCAGCGTCAAGAGAGCCACAATGCCCATAATCAAGGTGCCTGCATCTCCTGCCCACAGTTTGTAATGCAGATCGTAGAGCGTGCCTACCCAACTGGTTTCCCACTGGCGATCGCCCATCACCTGCCCTGTGTACTGGTTCACAAACACCTGCCAATGATGATCAGCGGGGGCGTGTAGCCAGACCTGATAGGGTTGATTGGCATGGTCGGAGGGGTTGATGCTGCTGAGGGTCAACCCCTTGGCGGCAAAAGCAGCTTTTACGGTGTCGGCGATCGCCGCGATCTCGACAGGTTCATCCACTGAAATCACCTGACCAAACTGTTGTGCCACAACAACTTGATCAATCTCGTGCCAGAACACCAGCACCGCACCCGTTAAACCAGCAATGCATAGTAAAGCACCACCGATCAAACCCAGCCAGCGATGCAGGTGAAAGGCGGTATTACGAATGGTTTTAGCGTTCATGGTAGACCCTTTTCAACGACTGAATTCTGTCAGGTTGTGACAAAGTGACAAAACCAATCAAGATATTTTAGAATTAAATGAGAATAACTTTTATTAAGAAATTCACAATCTTGCCTTTCCCCACATCCGCTTTGGTGGTTTGTGGTCAACCGTCTTCACCCCATTGACGAAGAGCGAATCATTCGCCAACTCCTCTGCTATCATCAGAATCAGTCGTTGCAGATTAGTGCTGTAGTTGCTCTGCCAAAATTCTGCCAGCTTTGCTCTAGCAGCTTCATTCACGAATACCGTTTTGTCAGGCATGATCAATACCATTGCCACATGCCCAGAGTTTTCTGTCACCACAAACACGAAGTCATCGCGATCTGCCTTCAGTCCCTCGTACCAGTAATCAATATGCTCCTCTAACTCATGCTTGTAGAGAGAATATTCCATCTTGCCTTCTTCCAGTAGCACTTTGTGGAGAAGGTTCTCTATCTTTCTGCTCATAAGCTGCTTCTTTCTCCCAAGTATCCGGTTCACAAATTTTATCCAAGCCTATTGGCACAGGAAAGCCGTGAATCACAAACCTGTCCAAATCGCCAAAAATTCTGTATTATGAGAATGATTATCATTTTATGTAATCTGAGTTGATATGTCCTCTGCCGCCAAGCCTCTTCCCCCAAGCCTGGAACAGATTATCCAGCGGTTCCAGCAAATCTCTGAACCCAAGCGGCGCTACGAATATTTGCTCTGGTTTACCAAGCGGGTGCCAGAATTGCCTGAAGCTGAGGCAGTGGCAGAGAATAAAGTGCCGGGGTGTGTATCCCAGGTTTACATCACAGCAGCGACCCACAATGGCAAAGTCACGTTTCAGGGGAGGTCTGATGCCCAAATTCCCAAAGGTTTGGTTGGATTGCTGATCGAAGGACTGAATGGACTATCCCTGATGAAGTTCTCCAACTCACGCCAGATTTTATTCAACAGACAGGTTTGAATATTAGTCTTACTCCCTCTCGAAGCAATGGGTTTTACAACATCTTTCAATTCATGCAGCACAAGGTTGCAGTATTGCAGGTTGCTGATGCACAGGTTCTGAATCGGAGGAATTTATGAACCATACTGTTGTACAGACTCGTCCAGAATCCGTAACCGTTCCCAAGCGAGGAACACCCGTTACGCTGATCACAGGTTTTTTGGGCAGCGGCAAGACA
>JAAUOZ010000310.1 GCA_012034655.1 Leptolyngbyaceae cyanobacterium CSU_1_3
CTCACTCAAGTTATACGAAATAGACTGACTTTAGAACAAATTTTAGAAACATCTGCAACAGAGTCTAGCGTGTATAGTGATCACCTCCGTCGTCATTTAATTCATTTACAACAACAGCCAGTTCTCGCAACTGCCTTCAAAAAAGTAATTGTGGAAGACAATGCTGTAAAACTTGATTCTATCCCAGCTTTCAAACTCGAAAGTATGGGATTAGTACATCTGAAAGGCAACAATGTGATTCCTCGCTGCGAACTCTACCGACAATATCTTCGCGATCGCTCCTATGATGCAAATTCCACACTCCTACCAAGTCGGCGGCAATCTCCCGATCGATGCCCCCACCTACGTCCGCCGCCAAGCCGATCGCGATCTCTACGAGGGCTTAAAAGCAGGAGAATTTTGCTATATCCTCAACTCCCGTCAGATGGGAAAATCAAGTTTGAGAGTGCAAACGATGCACCAATTACAAGCCGAAGGGGTTGCCTGTGCCGTCATCGATCTGACCACGATCGGTATTGAGCACATCACCCCAGAACAATGGTATGCAAGTCTAATTGGTAGCTTGATCAGTAGTTTTAAGCTCAAAATCAATTTGGTCACTTGGTGGCGCGATCGTCATTTGCTTTCACCCGTTCAGCGGTTTAGCAATTTTTTAGCCGACGTTCTTCTGGTTGAAGTTAGTGATCCGATTGTGATTTTTATTGATGAAATTGATAGTGTTTTGAGTCTTCCATTTTCGGCTGAAGACTTTTTCGCATCTATTCGTGCTTGCTATAACTATCGGGCTGAAAATCTATCCTATCAGCGTTTAACTTTTTCTCTCCTAGGAGTCGCTACACCATCTGATTTAATGCAAGATAAGCAGCGAACGCCCTTTAATATTGGCTGCGCGATCGAGCTAACTGGGTTTCAACTTCATGAAGCTGAAGTGCTTGCCCAAGGGCTAATTGAAAAAGTACCTGACCCGATCGCCACCCTCAAAATAATTCTGCACTGGACAGGCGGACAGCCATTTTTAACCCAAAAACTCTGCCGCTTGTCCGCCCAAAAATTGAATGTGACGTGGATCAACTGGTTCGATCTCACCTGCTCGAAAATTGGGAATTTCACGACGAACCCACCCATCTAAAAACCATTCGCGATCGTCTCCTGAGTAACAAACCCCGTGCCGGGAAACTGCTTGCCCTCTACCAGCAAGTTCTCAGCCCCAACCAAGAACTTCAATCTTGCCACCCTGGTCTTCCCACCGACGACAGTTCCGAGCAAATCGAACTGCGCCTCTCTGGGTTGGTCGTCGAGCGTCAGGGCAAATTGACGGTTTACAATCCCATTTACGCCGCCATTTTTGACCTCAACTGGGTGCAGCGCGTCCTCACAGGGTTGTGCCCCTATGCTGAAGTGCTGACCGCCTGGATTGCCTCCGATCGCGACGAATCCTGGTTGCTGAGGGGGCACGCCTTGCAAGAGGCCCAAAGTTGGGCAGCCGATAAGAGCCTGAGCGATCGTGACTATTGGTTTTTGGATGCCAGCCGAGAACTCGAAAAACGGGAAGTTGAGAAGGCCTGGGAGGCAGAAAAACGTGCCAAAGAACTTGCGGAACAGTCTAATCAAATTTTGACAACTGCTCGCCAAAAAGCAGAATTTGCCCTTGAAGAAGAACGCAAGGCGAACCAGCGACTTGCTAGAACGCGGTGGAAAGCTCGTTGGGTAGCTCGAATGGGATTTGCAATGCTGGCACTGCTGGCGATCGCGGCGATCACAGTCAGTTTAGAGGCGCGTGATTTGATGCAAAATGCTGAAGCAAAACGTAGAGCGGCAGAGATTTCTAGCCTCAACGCTTCTTCGCAATTGAAGTTGCTCAAGCATGATCAGCTAGGGGCGTTGCTTGCCAGCGTGAAAGCAGGTCGGCAACTGTTGAGTCCTGCCTCTAAGAATCGAAATAAACCAGATCGACGATCGCAAATGGCAGCGATCGAGAACCATATTTTGATCTAAAAATCGATCAAAATAACGTCGCTTCTCAGACCGTAGAAGCATTACAATTTGTCGCTTATAGAATTCATGAATTGAATCGTCTGCAAGGACATCAGGATAAAATTAATAGTGTGGCTTTTAGTGCAGATGGGCAACTTATAGCATCAGCAAGTGATGACGCTACAGTAAAACTTTGGACACCAAAAGGTAAACTTTTTAAAACGCTATCTTGCGAAGTAAATCATTCAAATTCACAACGCTGTAGTGCAGTTAACAGTGTAAGTTTTAGCCCAGATAATCAAACAATTATCACCGCTGATCAGATTGGAAAAATTAGAATCTGGAACCGTCAAGGTGATTTGATTAAAACAATTAATGCCCATCTTCAAGAGATCGAGAGCATTACCTTTAGCCCAGATGGCGCTACGATCGCTTCGGCAAGTTGGGATAACACCATTAAACTTTGGAACAGGAAGGGTAAAGCGATTAAAACTAGGAATATTATGAGGCATCGGGGAGCAGTCTACAGTGTCAGTTTTAGCCCAGATAGCCAGACGATCGCGTCCGCCGGAGAGCATGGAGATATCAAACTCTGGGATCTCACAGGCAACCTTCTTAAACAGTGGTCAGCCCATCCCAATCAAATCAACAGCCTGAGCTTTAGCAAAGATCACCAAACCCTCGCTTCTGCTAGTAGCGATGGCACAGTCAAACTCTGGCAATACGATGGCACATTGCTCAAAACTCTGGTGAGTAAAAATGGTCAGGCTTATGGTGTTGCCTTGAGTGCTGATGGGGTGACGGCGGCGGTTGCTTACCAAGACGGAATCGTCAAACTTTGGCGCGTGCAAGATGGCAGAGAAATGGAGGAATTTCAGGGTCACAAGGGCGCGGTTTATGGGGTGAGTTTTAGCCCCGATGGTCGCACATTAGCATCGGGAAGTTATGACAATATAGTGAGACTCTGGCGCATCACCAATCCGCTGCGGCAAGATCTCAAGGCTCATACGGCCGAGGTAAACAGTGTCAGTTTCAGCCCCAGTGAGCCATTGATTGCCTCTGCTGGGCAAGATGGAGCCGTTAAACTTTGGCGCTTTACCTCAGATGTCAAGACAGATTCGATGTTCCTCAAAACCTTAGCTCAGCATCCCAATTGGTTTCAGTCGGTGAGTTTTAGCCCCGATGGCCACACGATCGCTACTGCCAGTCGAGACCGAACTGTAAAACTTTGGAATCAGAATGGAACACTTCTAAACACGCTAGAAGGACACAAAGGAAGAGTTTATAGCGTTAACTTTAGCCTCGATGGAAATACGATCGTATCGACTAGTTATGATGGAACGATCAAGCTTTGGAATCAGAATGGAGAATTAATTCAAACGCTAAAAGGGCACTCTGGTCGGGTCTACAGCGCTCAATTTAGGGCAGATAGTCAGCAGTTGGTGTCTGCGGGAGATGACAAAACCGTGCGCCTGTGGAATCGTAACGGACAGTTGATTAAGGTGCTGCGAGGGCATCAGGGGAGGGTTTATCATGCGGTATTTAGTCCCGATGGGCAAACAATTGCGTCAGTCAGCAACGATGGAGCCGTTAAGCTGTGGCAGTCCGATCGTCTCCTCAAAACCATGCAGGGCGACGAACCGATTTACAGTGTCAGCTTTAGCCCCGATGGGCAAATCATTGCGTCAGGGGGTCAAGATAGCACTGTCAAACTATGGGATCGCCAGGGCAATCTGATCAGAATATTAAGAGGACATGGAGGCGTGGTGGAGCGGGTCATTTTTAGCCCCGACGGGCAAATTCTCGCATCGGCGAGTCGTGATAAAACAGTAATTCTATGGCATTGGAATCAGGATTTGAACGATCTTCTCAATCAAAGCTGTGATTGGCTGCAAGATTATCTGCAAACGAATGCAACCGTTAAACCCGACGATCGTGCCCTCTGTTCAAGCTTCTAATTATCCAGATGTAGCAGTGAAAGCACACAGGTTTGATTCTCGATCGTCATTGGCATCGCTTCCACTCTGGCCGCGATCGTGTTTCCTCCCAGTTCAATTTCTTCGCATCCTCGATAGGAATATCCGGTTGCAAAAACGGCAAAAATTTGTGAATCTTCAGAGATTGATTTATGTTTGGGAATATAACCTCCTTCCCATGCTTGAGTATGTGCCCTCCACCAGATTCGCAGTTTCTTTTCAGCATTTCTATATCTGTCATTCATTTTTTTCTCGGCAGGTTTAAGGGTATGATGCCAAACAATCAGTGCAGAATTGCCAGACCCTTGTTGCATCATTCTCACCAGCGTTGCTAAAAGTGATGTTTGATAAATCCCTGACAGCGATCGTGCAGTCTCTAACGAAATCCCCATCCCATTCAGGCGCGGAATGAAGGACGATCGCGGCATCAACAACTCTGCCGCCCCTTGATCACATAAGCGTTCCTTACGTTGCTCGCTCCATTGAGGTTCGCGGTGCTGAGACAAAAACCTGTCGGTTCCTGAGCATCAAATAGCAATTCCATGAGTTCGTGCCCCTCCGTAAAGCGCTGCCGAGCCGTTGAGTCGTCGGCTCTGATCAAAATCGTCCCGCTCTTGCTGTCTAGAAGAATGCCCTGTTGCTCATCCAAGGGGGCGCGAAGGGGGGTGGGCATCCCAAAATGGCGATAAATGGGCGCAAGGTCGATCGCAGGTTCGTCATTCAAACCCGCTTCTCGCCGCAAAAAATCCACATACTGGTAAATATCTTCCTCCCGCTTCAGGGCTCCATAGCGCGACAAAAAAGCTTGTCCGGGGTGGCAATAGCGCAACAGCGACTGAACCATAACTGTGCAAGTTTTATATGAACTATTTTGGGGTAAATTTCGGTATTGCTGAATGCAAGGATGATTTGCCCTCGTCACGAAGTCCTCGCCAACCTTTCGCCTCCCTGGGGAGCCAGAATTCTTGTCCCCTCTGTCAAAGGCGAGGGCTAGGGTGAGGGCGAATTTAGGATTTCACGCAATTCAGGTGTTGCTGAATTGCTTCAATGGGATCGCGTTTGGCTCTATAACTTTCCAACGGTCATCCTTATCACGTTATAGAGCAGTTCCCATTTTTCTGGTGTGGTAGGTTGTTGCCCACGATACTTTAGCCGGGCCAGCATCATTACGTCGTCGGGGGGCAGTTTGGCAGATCGGGCAAATTTCGCCAGACTAGAGGGCAGGTTTGGCGATTCTGGAACAGAAGAATCGATCGCTTCTTCTTTGATCCCAAGATTAGCAGACAATTTTTCTCGCACCTGCCACGAAAGATTTGTCGCCTGACCTCGCTCAATTTGAGACAGATAGTTGCGAGAAATGCCAATCTTTTGGGCAAGTTCCTCCTGGCTAAGATTCTCTTGCAGTCGGCGATCGCGGACTTGCTGGCCAAACTCATTCATAGCGAAAACATCAATCAATTTAGTGCCAACCACAGTTTGCAATTTCTGCTATTTGGTATTGTTTGGTATTGTATTGATCTGATCGACTTGCTAGAATCAAATCAATAAATAGTACAAAAGAACCATAAACTGTCGTTTACATCTTACTACAGCTTTGCTCAGAAAGCGTAGGATCAAGCAAATCGGTTCAACCTATACTTTGTCAGGGCATAAAATTAAAGATTTTGGACGGGGTGCAGGGGTGAACTGGCTGGGGGCGCAGCCCCCACACCCCTTCTAAACCAAAATCTATAGGCT
>JAAUOZ010000049.1 GCA_012034655.1 Leptolyngbyaceae cyanobacterium CSU_1_3
AGGAGGTTTCTAGCAAACAAATTACCCACCGTCTTCGACTTCGCTCAGCCAGGTTGTTCCCTGAGCAAAGTCGAAGGGCGCAGGTCAAAAGGTAAAATCTTTCTTAGAAATTGCCTAATCAGTCTCAGGCAGTCGCCTAGAAATAATTAACCGCGAGATCGATCGTGTGTCGTAGGGATGCAGCCATAAAAATGCATCCCTATTTTGATTTCGACGTGAATTCGATACCCTAAAACGGCCTTCATCCTCCCAGGCTCCTGCTCCCCAGGGAGACCGAGGGGCAACGCAAGCGTCAGGCTTTGAAGCTCCTCTCCCGCAAAGGCGAGAGGAGTTAGAAACGGCCTTTTGCGATCGTATCGATCGAGCGCAATTGGTTAGAAAAATGGGCCTGCAAAGTTTCTCGGTCGCGCAGGGCAGGCTGAAAATCTGGGTTTTGGGCAATGGCGCGATCGTAGGAACGCAGCGCTTCTGAGTAGCGTTTGAGTTCTACTAAGACTCGACCGCGCCAATACCAGGTGCTATGGCTATCTGGCTGAAGTTGAATCGCCTTGTCAAGACAGGCAGCCGCCTCCTGATAGCGTTTAAGCTTAATCAATGCACTCGCCAAACATCGCCACAGGTGAGAGTTGCTTGGCTCAAGCTGAATGGCTCTGTCGTAAGAACCGATCGCCTCTTCGTAGCGCTTGAGCGAAAACAGCACATTGCCCCGCCAGCGCAGCACTTCTGGGCTATTCGGGTTCAGTTGAATTGCCTTGTTATAAGCAATCACTGCCTCTGTGTGGCGCTGCAACTTCTCTAAAACTTGCCCCTTCTGAAACCAGGTTCCATAATCTTCTGTGGCGAATGGCTGACCTGCTAAATCTTGGGATGGCTCACTTCTGACCTCGCTTCTTGCGTCGGCAGCGATCGACTGCTGAAGTAGCCCCAGCACCCGCCGACGACCCTCGATCGCCCCCTGCAAGTCGCTCTTGATTTGCACAGCCCGCTCATAAGAGCGCAGGGCTTCTTCATACCTCTGCAAGCCTTCTAAAGCTTTGCCTCGATCGTGCCACGCCCAGTAGTTATCTGCCTCAAACTCCACCACCCGATCGCAGCAAGCAAGAGCCTCTTCGTAACAGTGGAGATTTTGGAGCACCGCGCCTCGCTTGAACCAAGCCAGCGCATCGTCTGGTTGAATTTGCACCACGCGATCGTAAGCGACGAGCGCCTGTTCATAATTTTGCTGATTTTCGAGGGCCATGCCGCGCATTAGCCAGGCCAAAGCATCATTGGGATTGAGTTGAATCGCCCGATCGCAGGCAGCGATCGCTTCATCGTAGTGCTGCAAATCGTAGAGCGCATCGACATTCTTAAGCCGACTGAGCAACCGCTTGCGACTTTCGACTGCTAGTTGAAAATTAGGCTTAATGTGAACTGCCCGATCGAACGCCTCTACCGCCGCTTCAAATTGTTGCAGGGTCTCTAACACTTTGCCCTGATCGTGCCAGGCCCAATAGTTTTCTGGCTGAAGCAAAACAACTTTTTTGTAACAATCTAGCGCTTCCTCAAATCGCTGCAAATTCTCTAATACGCCGCCCCGCTTGAACCACGCCAAATAATCGTTGGGCTGAATCTCGACCACCCGATCGTAAGCAATCAGAGCTTCTTGAAACTGGCGCAAATTTTCTAAGGTGATGCCCCGCCTAAACCACGCCAAATAATCCTCAGGATTTGCCTGAATAACCTTCTCGTAAGCGACGATCGCCTCTCGATAGCGCTGCACTTGAAATAGCTCGTCACCTCGCTCTAGCCAGACCAGATACACATCCGCGATCGGAGATTTGGGTGGGGAGGGCAAGAGAGCCGTAAATTTGCTGCTCAATGCTTTTAAGGCAGATAGTGCGTCTGCGGCAGTCTGATAGCGCTGTCGGAAGTCGTAGCAAATCATCTTATCTAGCACGTCAGCCAGTTCTGGGCTAACCTCGACCCCTTCGCGCCAGAGAATTTCACTTGTCTTAGGATCGACTCGCACGTTTTTGGGAGAAACTCCGGTCAGCGCTTGAAGACCAACCCAACCGATCGCGTAAATATCGCTGCTAAAATTGGGCTTCCCTGCTAACTGCTCATTGGGCTTGTAGCCAGAAGACCTGTCCCCGATCGTGGCCGCTTCAGAGTCGCAAGCTTTATGCCCATCCGCTTCTGCAATTTCTGCTTCAAGCTGCTTCACCGCACCAAAATTAATCAAAATCACTTTGCCGTCTGACTGACGGCGCATCAGGTTCGATGGTTTGATATTTTGATGAATCACCTGCTGCTGATGGGCAAATTCCAACACATTGAGAATATCTTGCAGCAGATCGATCGCCTCAGCTTCTAGAAACCGCCGACCCTGCTTAAATTCTTCACTCAGAGTATGGCCCTCAACAAACTCTTGAACTAAATAAAATTCCTGATTTTCCTCAAAGTGAGCAAACAGTCGCGGAATCTGATCGTGATTGCCCAAGCCATACAACACCTCGGCTTCAGCATCAAACAGCCGCCTGGCGGTCTGCCAGGAGTTAGACTCAGTGACTTTGGGCTTGAGTGGTTTGACAACACATAGAGGGGTTTCAGGAAGATGCTGATCTGTCGCCAGAAACGTCTGCCCAGACCCTCTCCCTCCCAAGTGACGAATGATGGTGTAACGCCCGCCGAGAACCTGATTTAACATAAAAATAAATGCAGCGTGCAGACGGTGCAGGTGCGATCGTCTGGGTCAATCATGAATAGCTATTTGTGCATTTGCAGCCACAAGTCGCCTGGGATTATCTTTCCCAAGTCAAGCATTCGAGAAACAGGTCGATAGATAGTGCCCATACCCTAAAGGGGCGGGAATTCGAGGCCGCTAAAACGGCCTCATCCTCTTAGTTCTTCTTGGGTATGTTCTGGGGCCTAAACTCAGTACTTCTATCAAGGAGTACTTCTATCAAGGGCTATTAGCGATTTTTCATGGCTCGCTGCATCTCGCGCTGGTCGTCTCTTCGCTTCACGTCTTCTCGTTTGTCGTGCAGTTTCTTACCCTTTGCAAGCCCCAAATCAACCTTGACCCAGCCGCCTTTGAAGTACATTTTTAGGGGCACTAAGGTCAGCCCCTGTTGCTCGACTCTGCCGACCAGTTTGCGAATTTCTTGCCGATGCAGCAGCAGTTTCCGGGTGCGGCGGGGGTCGTGGTTAAAGAACTGGCTAGCAGTTTTGTGGGGCGACACATGCACATTGAGCAAGAGCACTTCTCCATCTCGCACCAGAGCAAAGCCATCTCTCAGGTTAACTTTGCCCTCGCGGATCGACTTAACCTCTGTGCCAACTAGCTCGATTCCAGCTTCATAGGTCTCTAGAATCTCGTACTGAAAGCGGGCCTGGCGGTTGTCGCTGACGATTTTGAAACTTTCGCTCTTTTCACTCATTTTTTTACTTTAGCGCGATCGTTGCCCCCGACACCACTGACCGCCCAGCAGATCTCTTTGGCTGGATAGCCACAACTAGATAGCCACAAAACACCGATCGACTCTCAAAAACTCACTGTTAAGACTAGAGGCAAAAAATGCCCTCGAAGATGCTGGAGGCAAGAAGGTGATAAATCGCACATCCGCAATACGAAAATACTACTAAAAATCGGAGTGCCAATCCTGGTTTTTGGGACAAGATCAGGGATTTTGGTCTTTATTTTTGGCTTTATACGAACAAATGAAAAAATCAACAGGAAAAATCAAGAAATTTGTATCCCTGAATACAAAGTTTAACTCTAAGATCCACGAAATTTCTACTAATCTGCCTCAATTTATCTCTACTCAGGAAAATGTTGGCAGTTGTGAACCATTGACTTTCGTCGCTCTACCTTAAACGTGCTCTACTAGATGCTCGTTGAACACTAAATAGCGGACAAGATGATAAATTTTGACTTCTATCTGCATTATTGCTCTTGAGTTTGGCGCTGTCTTCTCAACTACTGTCTTTTTCACTTACCGAACAGACTCTCAATATGATGTATCGACCCATGGTCAAAAAGCTTCCCGAAAAACGCAAGTTCGATCGCTATTCTAAGTGGCTCTCCCCAAGCTGGTATGCTCGGCAGCTAACCCCAAGCTGGCAGGCTTGTATCCCTCTGGCGCTGATGATTGTCGCACTATGGGGCTATGCGGGCACTGCTCAGACTCCCCCGACGCTAGAATCTGTCTCTCAAGCCACCGCAGAGTTGAAAGTCGGCATCGACACCATGTGGGTGATGGTTGCGGGGATGCTCGTGTTTTTTATGAATGCGGGCTTCTGTATGTTAGAAGCAGGGATGTGTCGCCAGAAGAACGCAGTCAATGTTTTGTCTAAGAACCTGATTGTGTTTGCGCTCTCGACGATCGCATTTTGGGCGATCGGCTTTGGGTTGATGTTTAGCAATGGCAACAACATCATCGGCACGAGCGGCGGTTTTTTTCCTTGCGGGTGCAGACAATAGCCCCGCCATGGGAGAGTCCTACCAGGGGATTTTCTCGGCGCTCAACTGGACGGGCGTACCCCTGGGGGCAAAATTCTTCTTTCAACTGGTGTTTGCCGGAACAGCGGCCACGATCGTCTCTGGGGCGGTCGCCGAACGCATCAAATTTCTAGACTTTCTGATTTTTAGCATTCTCCTCGTCGGTCTGGCTTACCCCATCACCGGACACTGGGTTTGGGGTGGCGGCATTCTGGCAGATGCAGGGTTCTATGACTTCGCAGGTTCGACGGTGGTACACGCGGTCGGCGGTTGGGCAGCGCTGATGGGAGCCGCTTTCTTGGGTCCAAGACTCGGCAAATATAATGCTGACGGTTCCGCCAATGCGCTTCCGGCTCACAACATGGGCATCGCCACTCTGGGAGCGCTGATTCTATGGTTGGGCTGGTTTGGCTTCAATCCTGGTTCGACGATGGGCGTAGGCAATGGCTCCCTGATTGCTCATGTTGCGCTGACCACCAACACGGGCGCGGCATTTGGCACTTTGGCGGCGACGGTGACGGCTTGGGTCGTCTTGGGCAAGCCTGACTTGTCGATGATCATCAACGGATTGTTGGCTGGGTTAGTTGCAGTGACTGCTTCCTGTGCGTTTATTAGCGTGCCTTCTGCGGCGATCATCGGTGCGATCGCTGGCGTTGGGGTTGTCTTTGCAGTTGGCTTCTTCGACAAGCTGAATATTGATGACCCGGTGGGAGCCATTCCGGTGCACCTGGTGAATGGTGTTTGGGGGACGTTGGCCCTGGGCTTGTTTAGCCAGGGGGGAGAGTTTGGAGCGGCTCCGGCTCCGGCGGCAGGGCTGCTGTTTGGCGGTGGGTTTAACCAGCTTTGGGCGCAGTTTCTAGGAACCATCACAGTGGGTGGGATGACCGTTTTGCTTTCCAGCATTTTCTGGCTGATTCTCAAGTCCACTATGGGGATTAGAGTGAAGGCTGAGGAAGAATTTGAAGGATTGGATATCAGTGAGCACGGCATGGAAGCTTATGCTGGGTTTATGAAAGAAGTGCCAGGGCTTTCGGGAGGCAGCAGTAGTGCTTCGATGGGAGACGTGCAAGGCAGCGCCAAACCTTATTTGTAAACTTGCCCGACGAAATGGGTCAATTGAGTAGATTGTTCTGCAATTTCTAAAGTTGTTGCTGAACTGAAAACTTTTTGAGCGATCGCTCCTTCCTCTGATTGGCGGGCGATCGCTCATTATTTTTGTTTTTTTGAGGCTCTGTTCCTCAAGATTTTTTAGTTCCAAAGGCTTGAGTAAGTTTCAGTCAGCCCAGATTAGTCGTCTACATTCAATGCTTATGAGATTCAGTATTGGTTAACGTCAGTTCGACGACTAACCTTTTGCCCTTACCCCAAGCCCCTCTCCCCAAGCCTCTCCCCAGGACGAGGGACTTCAAAACCTGCTTCCTACTTAACACGTCGGTCTGAAAACTTCAAATAGCTCAAACAAAAGCTCCAGATCATTGAGACCCGGAGCTTTTGTTTATGGCTAGACACTGCAAGAAGCGCCCCAAGGTATGGAGTGAACTACCCGACTCTGATGCTTCGCATACAGAAGCGGGCTTCCCAATTCATCGGCAACCGCCTCCAGAACTGCGTAGCTCTATTGGTCTTACATTGCCTCCAAGGGCAGGAGTCCTGGTTCCCAAGACCCATCACTGTCTCTTGCAACCTTGTACCTATAAGCTTGGTTTTCGCTTACGGCAGTGAGGGTCAAGAGGGTATAAATATACCAGTTTTTTTCGCTACGTTTGTAAGAAATTGGCATTTCTTCATCGTCCCCATTGCGAAGCTCTGGCCGAAGGCGTTCCCCGCGCTCAACTGCGTTTCGCATCGGTTAAGGTATCAATTCAGAAATGCCCTGGCTCTCATCCCGACGCTCACCCTATCGGGTAGAGCGCGGGGCCTCCCGCCGAATAGCTAACGGCGATTTTCTTTTTCTCGACGCGACGATCGCGCCAATCTCCGATGGTCAAGTACGCAATGCCGCCTGTAACCACCAGGAGCAGACCAAAGGCGACGAAAACCAGGGTGCTAAAAACGCTAGATTCCACAATGACCCCAAATTGCCCTCAGTAGACGACTTGAAAAGCTCTGCACCTAGAAGAATTTGTGAAAAACTTGTGTTTGATAAAGAACTGAGCTTTGAGATAGAACCAGTCACCAAGCCTCAAATCTCAATTCTTTCTACTGCAAATTTAGAAGCCGTTGCGTCCCCAGATCACCATCGAAATAGAAAATGTGAACACGGCAAGAAGCGCGACCCAACCCAAAGTCAAGATATCCATAGTGGCGATGTCAAAACAAACATTACGAAAGGATGCTTAGATTCATCATAAAACAAAGACGTGGTAGCTTAACCTTGGGTTTGAGATCTAACTTAAAGATCTGTCCCCTTTATCTAGCTTGCAGAATTACAGCATGGATGGATCGCCTGAGATGACCTTGGTAGAGCGAGTTGAATCGGTGAAAGCGGGGCTGTTCGCAGGGTTGTCGGTAGCGATCGCTTTCTCGATTTTGGCGCTGATCAATGATTTGATTTTGGCCAGTCAGTTTCAGCCATTGTTAGGGTTGCAGAGGGCTACAACGGGCGGCTGGCTGAGTGGGGCGATCGCGATCGTCGCTGGCTTGCTGTTTGGCATTACCTATCGTTATGTAGTGCGGCAAGACCAAAATTCTCACCTCAAATCGGGGGCGGTGTTGGCGTTTGGGCTGGTGCGAGGGTTGGCGCAGATTGATGTCGGGCTGGCCACCCAGGGCGCATTGCTGCCATTTGTGGTGCTGGCGCTGGAGAGTATTTTGCTATTTGCGATCGCCCGTCTGGCATTAGATTGGGCAATGAACCAGGGCTGGCTGCGATCGTTTCGAGGGTTATCGTAAGGATCAAAAATAAAGAGCATCCCCAAATTTTCTTTTTCTTGATACTTACACTGAGTAGACATCCTAAGTACTAGCTTTCTAGTACGAAATAACTAGATTGTGGAGTGTAACGATAGAATCATAAAGGACTGTTTCAATCGCGTCCTTCAATGCCAAAGCGTAAAAGCCCTGAGTTTAGTTTAAGTTCTGATTTAGATGCCTTGACTCAAAACTCAAAATCGAAAGCTCAAACCTCGAAACCCCCTTCTCCCAACACGATTCGGATTCGAGGGGCCCGACAGCACAACCTCAAAAATATTGACTTAGAACTGCCTCGCGATCGTCTGATTGTGTTCACGGGTGTGTCTGGGTCAGGCAAGTCTTCTCTGGCGTTTGACACGATCTTTGCAGAAGGGCAACGGCGCTACGTCGAATCACTCAGCGCTTACGCACGGCAATTTTTGGGACAGGTTGATAAACCCGATGTCGATGCGATCGAAGGTCTCAGCCCTGCCATTTCCATCGACCAAAAATCAACCTCCCATAACCCCCGATCCACCGTCGGCACGGTGACAGAAATCTACGACTACACGCGACTGCTCTATGGACGCGCCGGAGAGCCACACTGCCCCCACTGCGATCGCTCCATTGCCCCTCAGACCATCGATCAAATGGTCGATCGGATCATGGAACTCGACGATCGTACCCGCTTTCAAGTGCTGGCTCCCGTGGTGCGCGGCAAAAAAGGAACCCACCGCAAACTGATTTCTAGCCTCAGTTCTGAAGGATTTGTGAGGGTGAAAATTGACGGCGAAGTGCGCGAACTGAGCGACTCGATCGAACTCGACAAAAATCAATATCACACGATCGAAATTGTCGTCGATCGGCTCGTCAAAAAAGCAGGCATCGAAGAACGCCTGACCGACTCTCTCACCACCTGTTTGCGGCACTCTGGTGGCATCGCGGTGATTGACATCATGCCAGCCGAACCGGGCAACGTCGTCGCTCTGCCGCAAAAAGACCCCGCCCCAAAAACCGCCAAAGCCGCCGAAAAGAGTGGAGCTTATCACGCAGACTCGCCCCCACCCCTGCCTGAACTCGTCTTCTCCGAAAATTTTGCCTGTCCCGAACACGGCGCAGTTATGGAAGAACTCTCTCCTCGGTTGTTCTCCTTCAATTCGCCCTATGGCGCTTGCCCCAATTGTCATGGGTTGGGCAGCCATCGCACCTTCTCGCCCGAATTGATTGTGCCCAATCCGAGTTTGCCCGTGTATGCGGCGATCGCACCCTGGTCAGACAAAGACAACACCTACTATCTATCGCTGATTTGTAGCGTCGCCGAAGCCTTCAAGTTCGACATCCAAACCCCCTGGGAACAACTGACCTCCCAACAGCAGCACGTTCTGCTGCATGGCTCCAAAGACCCAATCTGGATCGATGCCGATTCGCGATATCGCGAAGGCAAAGGCTACCATCGCCGCTACGAAGGGGCGATTCCTCTTCTCGATCGCCAATATCAAGAATCTTCCTCAGATCTCTACAAACAAAAGCTCGAACAATATTTGGTCGATCAGCCCTGCGAAGTCTGCAAGGGTAAGCGCCTCAAACCAGAATCTCTGGCGGTGCGCCTCGGACAATATCGGATCAGCGATCTCACCGGAGTCTCAATTCGGGAATGTCTCGATCGGGTAAATGGCTTAAAGTTGAGCGATCGTCAGGCGCAAATCGGCGATCTCGTGCTGCGAGAAATCAGAGCGCGGCTGCAATTTTTGCTAGATGTCGGTTTAGATTATTTGACCCTCGATCGTACCGCCATGACGCTTTCAGGCGGCGAGGCCCAACGGATTCGTCTCGCCACTCAGATTGGCGCAGGCTTGACCGGAGTGCTCTATGTCTTGGATGAACCCAGCATCGGCTTACACCAGCGCGACAATTCTCGCCTGCTCAACACCCTGACCAAACTCCGAGACCTTGGCAATACCCTGATTGTTGTCGAGCACGATGAAGAGACGATTCGAGCGGCGGACTATGTGGTAGACATCGGGCCGGGGGCAGGGGTGCATGGGGGCAATATTGTCTCCCAGGGCGACCTGCAAACCATGTTAGAGGCTCCAGATTCTCTCACAGGGGCATATCTGTCGGGTCGTCGGGTCATCCACACCCCCGCCCAACGCCGCGAAGGTAACGGGCGATCGCTGCAAATTCGCGATGCCCGACGCAACAATCTCAAGCACATTGATATTGACATTCCCCTAGGCAAATTGGTCTGCATTACGGGCGTGTCTGGCTCAGGCAAATCAACGCTAGTCAACGAACTGCTGTTTCCGGCCATCCAGCACAATTTTGGGCAAAAGATTCCCCAGCCCAAGGAGATGCAGCCCGTCGTTGGCTTGAATGCCTTAGACAAAGCGATCGTCATTGACCAGTCACCGATCGGTCGTACTCCTCGATCCAATCCTGCCACCTACACGGGCGTGTTTGATGTGATTCGCGATGTGTTTTCGGAAACGATCGAAGCCAAAGCCAGAGGCTATAAACCAGGGCAGTTCTCGTTTAACGTCAAAGGTGGGCGCTGCGAGGCCTGTAGCGGCCAGGGCGTAAACGTGATTGAGATGAATTTCTTGCCCGATGTCTATGTGCAGTGCGAAGTCTGCAAAGGAGCACGATATAACCGAGAAACACTGCAAGTGAAGTTCAAAGGCAAATCGATCGCCGATGTGCTCAGCATGACCGTTGAAGAAGCGTCAGAATTCTTCAAAAACATTCCCCAGGCAGCCAATCGCCTGCAAACCCTGGCAGATGTAGGCTTGGGGTACATGCGCCTCGGACAGACCGCCCCCACCCTATCCGGCGGCGAAGCCCAACGGGTCAAACTGGCCACCGAACTGTCTCGCCGGGCCACTGGCAAAACCCTCTACCTGATCGACGAGCCGACGACAGGGTTGTCTTTTTACGATGTGCACAAACTTCTAGATGTGGTGCAGCGTCTCGCCGACAAAGGCAATTCTGTTCTGGTGATCGAGCACAATTTGGATGTGATTCGCTGCTCAGACTGGGTGATCGATCTAGGGCCGGAAGGAGGCGATCGCGGCGGTGAAATTGTGGCAGTCGGCACTCCTGAAGCCGTCTCCCAAAACCCGCACTCTTACACCGGGCACTACCTCAAACAAGTGCTAGAGCAATACCCCCGCGCCAATGACGCAACTTAACCTGCGACGATCGCAGGATTCCGTAGAAATTCTTGCTTCACAGCCCAAAGGACGATCGCATCAGTAGGAAGGCAGAATGATTTGTAAAACGCATTTCGACTGCGCTCAACGCTCAAAATCTCCGATGGAAGAGGTCTGAAGGTTGAGCGGAGTCGAAACTCGATTCACGGGTCTTTATATTTTCATGCCAACCCCTTAGCTATACCACTTGTGCCACAGGGCCCGATCGCCACCCACCACAAATGCATCCAGACGACCAGGTTCTTTAGAAATTGCAGCCGGGGCAGACAAAGAGAAACCATCGTGCTTTTCCCAGTCACTCCAGGCAGACCCATTCCAATATTTGCGATAGAGGGCGCTGTCGCTGCCAATCACAAATACATCCAGGCGATTGGCTGCCCAAGAGGCCGCCGCCACCCCGTGGATGCAGAACCCGCCCAGGCTGCCCCAGTTACTCCAGGCAGACCCGTTCCAATATTTGTGGTAAAGCGCACTGTCGCCGCCAATCACAAACGTATCGAGACGATTGGCTGCCCAAGAGGCCGCCGCCACCCCATAGGTGCAGAACCCGCCCAAGCTGCCCAATCACTCCAACGGGACGCGATGCTGTCAAAGGCAGCCTTTGCTTGAATAATGCCAGATCCAGAATGCTGATCCCAACCTGCGGGGCCAATATTCTTGGCGGTACTGCGGAGGGCATTCTTAGCTTGAGCTTGAGTGAGCGATGGATTGGCTTGTCTGAGCAACGCCACCACACCCGCAGCGATCGGGGTTGCTGCCGAGGTTCCGCTATCACTGCCAAAATACCCTCGGAAGTGAGTGATCGAACAAAAATCTGGCTTCTGAGGATCAAGCGCGGCTGGCCCCTGGCTGCTGTACCCCACAAATTGCTCCGTCCGGTTGACGGCTCCAACAGTCATCACGAGGGGATGGCCGTTTGCACCCCAGATACTTCTGCCAGGGCCAGAATCAGGGCCACATCGACCATCGGGGCAAGTGCCTCCACAGTTGCCAGCCGCAAACAAGACGAGAATGCCTTCGTTAATCGCTTCGACAACCTTGCGGGTGAACGGGTGATCGGGGTTACGGGCATAGACCGCATCCCAGGTTTCTTGAAAGATCCCCCAACTGTTAGAGAGAATGTGAGGCGTGCCATTGATGCGGTGCTGGTTGATCGCCCACTGGAAGCCTGCCAGAGCTTCGGAGACTGCACTACCACCCGAAATTCTGATGTCGTAGAGTTGGGCTTGGGGAGCCATGCCCAAAATGTCTGTGGCACACATGTTGCCGTGTTCACTCCAGGCGGCGGCCCTTGTTCCCCAGGTGGCGGTGGGCCAACCCCCAATGACGCGGGGAATTCGTCGGGCAGTTTCACCAGCAATCACCGATCGCCCTTCAGCCGTGATGCCCCCATCGACCACGCCAACCACCATACCTTCGCCCCGGTAGCCAGCGGCCCAGATGCGATCGACTCCCAGGTAAGTTGCCACTTCGGCGATCGTTCCTTTGGCGGTTCCGGGTGTGCAATCGCAGGAGCCGATCGGGCAGGTGGCAGCGGGAGCGGTGGGCAGCACCAGTGCATTACTATCTTTTTCTACTAGCAAGCTAGAAAGGGGGCAATCAGGGTGTCGAGATAGACCTTCACCACGTCGGGCTGTGCTTCCAGTTCGGCTATCTGGCTAGACTCAATCTGTCCGCGAACAATCACCACTTCTTCATCATTTGCTAGCAGCCCCCGCCACTTCTGGTGGTGGGGTCATAGAGATTGCGTCGTAGCTCTCATCTAAATGGAAACTCGTAGGGGTTCTGGCTTGTACCAACTGCATCGCTGCCATGCTCTGGTCTTTGGGTAGCCGGATCTCCACCAACACAGACTGCAAGCCACTGGTAGGTCGCTCACCGCCATTCATTTCTCTGGGTTGCATTCCTCCACTTTGAGTTGAGGTAGAACCCATCCCAAACACTGGCATCTGGTTTTGGTCAGACATTGACCCTGCACTAGCTAAACTTGCATCCACAGGCATCTGCCCTGAGTGAGATGCATTCATATCAAACCCTGGCATTGCTCCGCGCTCTTGTTCTCCATTCATTTTCGCTGCGTCACTCATAGCAAGTGCTCCTGAGAATGTTTTTTGGAAGATTTTTAAAGGCTTACAGAGTGCTCTGCTAACCGACTGACAAAGCTCAAATCGCTCTCACCCCAATCCCTTTTCCAGAGCAGGCGAGTCGCTCTAGAACTCAGGTTCGACACGGCTCCCTTGCTACCCCTGTCTACCCTTTTGGGTCAGTAGGAAGGCAGAATGATTTGTAAGATGCTATTTCGACGGCGCTTCTGCTATTTAGAAGGCCGGTTGAGGAGGAGGGTAGAAGATTTGACTGTCAATCAGGTGTGCTCTCTATCGGTTTCATTATGGTTTCAGTGATCTAGGTCAAGTGGTAGCCACGGGGGTAATCTTTGTTACGTGCTAGGGAAGATTTTTTCTCTAGCAACCTTACTGGCTGCGGGTCGTTTGAAAGGCCACGTTTTGCAGAGTCGTTAAGGGAACCTGGTAGAAATATTGACGATGAAACTGTTCTTCGCGAATTTCGGACAAGAATTGTTCAACCTCCTTTCTGGCGTGGGCTTCTGAACTTGCTTCTGGGCGATCGATCTGCCAAGAAACCTGAAAGCCTTTTTCTAAGTGGGTGATGCTAAAGCCCAGATGCTCTAACGCTCTGAAGCCGCTTTTAAGGGGACGATCGCCGATCCCTAATCGATCGTACAACTGTTTGCGGGTGGCTGCTTTGCCCGTGCGATCGAGATATTTGGCAATTCCTATCAACTGCTGCCAGAGGTCTTGGGGCGAGAGCAGGGTCGGGGGTGGGTAGGCGATCGCCAGATAGCTTTCTTCTTGCAGGGCACGCCGAAACCAAGCTTGTAGCTCATTCCAGCTAGCAGGGCAGGTTTGCACTTTGAGCAGCTTTTGGGGCGGGTGGCTCGGCTCTTGGGTGGTGCGCCAGTCGAGTAGCCAATTTACCTGCGATCGTGAAGTTTGTAGGGATGGATCACAGGGACGAACCGCCACAAGACGAACTTCGTATTGTTTGCGATAGGTATTGTTTTCGAGTTCGACGATCGCATCACAGCGTCCCTGGGGAATTTCGTAACTGTAGTGCCCCCACCACAGCCCCGGAAAGCCACGAGTCACTGTTTCGTCTAGAATTTTGAACTCAGTTTGAATATAACGAACTTCTTGCCCCTTCCAGTCGCGAGTGTTGCGATTTTTGCCCACTTCAAACCAGCAGTTTTGAATCAGTAGTTTAGGAATCGGATTTCCCATGCCACAGGGTTCGAGCAGTTTGAGTTCTTGAAAGAGGTCTAGACCTAATTCTGAGACGGTGAGTTGCAGGTCAGCCTGAATCGTGGGGGCGATCGCCTCGGCGTATTGTCGCGATCGTTGCTCGATCGCTTCCACAAAGAGCGGCAAATTTTCAACGGGCAAACTCAACCCTGCCGCGAAGGGGTGGCCGCCAAAACGATGTAGCAAATGGGACTGATCTTTGACCAATTGGTAGAGGTCGATCCGATTGGCAGAGCGAGCAGAACCACGGGCAAGCTGAGGCGCGGATCGGGGTTCTGGGGCAGAGTCAGATTCTAGGAGCGGGGCGATCGCGCGATCGTCGTCGGTGGCTGCCAGGGTGCTCAGCAAGATGGTGGGGCGGTTATATTGTTGGGCAATCTGACCTGCAACCAGCCCCAGCACGCCTACGCTCCACTGTTCATCCCACAAAATAATCACGTTGGTGGTCGAAAGGTCGATCTGGGCAAGTTTGTCTGTTACCTGTTGGGCTACGTCTTTTTGGAGTGCCCGACGGCGAGAATTTGCCAGATCGGTCGCCTCTGCCAGATCTCGACCGCGTTGGATGTTGCGACTCGTGAGCAACTCGACACAAAAATGGGCATCGCCCTGGATACGACTGACAGCGTTGATTCTAGGGCCGATGCCAAAGGAAATGTCCGTCGCCCGATCGCCGCTTTTTTTACACAGTTCCAAGAGTCGGGTGATGCCAGGTCGTGTTTGCTGAGCAGGCGGGCGCTGGGCATGGGTTTGTAGTTGCTGGATGCCCTTTTGAGCCAGATAGCGACAGTCTCCCTTCAGTTCTACCAAATCGGCAATCAGCCCGATCGCCACTAAATCGAGCAGCCCTTCTAGCGGCTGCGTAGGCACATCAGGCAGCACTTCATAGAGTGCCTCGACCAGTTTGTAGGCAACGGCAACCCCAGACAAACTCGCTAGGGGATGCTCAGATGGTAGCGACCGGGGATTGACGATCGCCCTGACCGGAGGACGGCTCTCAGGCAAGGTATGGTGATCAGTGACAATTACGTCAATGCCTAAAGTTTGAGCATAGTTAATCTCCTCTAGATTGCTGCTGCCCGTATCGCAGGTGACGATTAGCCGACAGCCTTTTTTCTGGAGTGCATCAATGCCTGAAATCGAAAGTCCGTGAGACTCGGTAAGCCGATTGGGAATGTGGTAGAAAAGCTGCTGATTTTGGGCAAAAAACTGTCCGAGTCCATCCCACAGCACAGCCGTTGCGGTGACACCATCGGCATCAAAATCGCCCCAGATGGAAACAATCTCCTGAGACTCACGGGCAGACTGAAGCCGCCGAATGGCCGATCGCATCTCCTCCCCAAACTCAAACGGGCTAGACGGCTGATAGCGATCGACCTGCAAATAGCCCGCCAATTTCTCAGGCTCACGAATGCCCCTCTGCCAGAGCAATTGAGCCGCATAGGTTCCTTTGATGCCAGGGCAACCCGCAGCAACGATCGTACAAATTCCTCCGGGGCAACTCAAGTTGAACGCTCCAAGCGATCGCAGACATCACAAACTCCCAAACGCTAGTAGTCTGTCAAACTTTAATGGACGAAGCGGAAAGGGGGGAGAGTTTTATTTTTAAAGGGCTGAAAGCCCCTCAAAAAATTCTTGACAGACCCCTAGCCGTCGATCGTGTCGTGACCCATGCTCTGCCCAATCAACACTGCCCCCATTTCCCCATTTCCCCATTTCTCATTCCTCAAGTCTTCGGATTGGGCCGACGCGGACGCTTCCACAGAGCGCGTTCGGCTTTTTCTCGCTCGTAGGCGATCAATCTTCCATAGTACTCGTGTTCGCTCAAATTCATTGACAAAAAGACGTGCCGCCGCATATTCCCAAAGCCTTTGCGATCGAAAAACTTCACCGCCGGGAGGTTTTCGGGGTCAGTATCCACCATCATGAATCGTGCCCCATCGTCGATCATTCGCTCTACTAGCTTATCGACGAGCTTGTCTGCGACTCCTCGCCGTTGAAAGCTAGGAGACACGCCCAGCCAGATGATGTAGCCATAAACCAGGGTTGCTTTGTTGATGATCGTGCCGAGAATAAATCCAGCCAGTTGTTCTTCAACCTCAGCCACGAGACAATATTCTGGATCGGTGTTGTACAGCCCGATCACTTCCCACTGATCCCAGGTGCGGTAGATATAGGGATACAGATCGCTGGTGAAGAGCGTCTCCCCCAGGTGATAGACATCCGCCAGATCGTCAATCTCCATATCGCGGATTTCGACTGGGGCAGGGATGATGCTGGTAGAAATTTCCGTCATAAAAAATTGTGGTTATAAAATAACTGCGGTCATAAAATTGCGACCATAAAATTTTGGTGTAAAGACTGCATCACAGGGCAATTTCTTGAATCTCCGCCAAGTTGGGCAATGGGGTAGAAATCGTTTCTTTGCGATCGTCCCCTCTTTGGCAGCGCGTCGCAAAACTACAGTCGGCACACTGCTTCGAGCCTTCAGACACTTGAGGAAAGGGTTCGCCCGTGGTTTCGTAGCGATCGAGCCATTGACTTAATTTTTGAACTAGCTGCGTCAGATCCCGTTGAGTTTGCTGATGAGTCGCCGTGTTGTAGGCAAACTTGAGGCTCTGCGGTTCTGTGTGCTCTCCAGTTTTAGATTGAAAAAACCAATAAACGATCGTCATCTGTTCTGGTGCATAGTGGCTCGTCTCCGCCAGAACATAGGGGTAGAGGCGCGTTTGCCAATTTTGGCTAACCATTTCGATTGCAACGGTTTCGGATAGTTTTCCAATCCAAAATCTGGGCGTGCTGCTCCGTGAGCACAAGCAAATCGTAAACGACCACGAGCAAATGCCCAGCAACCTCTAGAGTGCGCTGATGTTCGCTCTGGCGAAACGTGGTTCGATCGTCCCCCAGGGCCAAAATCTGTGGAGCCGCCGTCACAAAAGACGTAAACCACTGGTCTAATTGACGATCGGCCTGCACCAACGGCTCCACAGGCAACCCCATTTCCCACTGCTGCATCAACAGGTGAAAGCGACTGCCCGCCATCATCCGTTCCTGTTGTTCGGGGGTAGACGGAGATGCCAATTGCTCTAGATAGGTATGCTGAAACTTGCGCGGACAGGTTTCGAGAAGATTCAACTGTCCTTGAGAAAGACGCATAGGAAGCATGAAACAAAGAACCGAAGCGATCGCCTACATCAATAAATTTTAGGTTCTTAAATAAACTTTAGGTTCTTAAAGAATATGGATTGATGAATGCCGAGATCTTCGCCCCCATCCCCTCACCCCTGCTCTCAACTGGGGAGCAGGGGAACCGGACTCTCTCTCTCCCAACGTGGGAGAGGGCTGGGGTGAGGGCGAGACAACCTTGCATGACGGAATGATTTAATCCACGCTCCTAAGGGATTTGAGAGGGCCCTGCTCATCCCTTCGTCAACACAAAAACGCTCCCCTCGTTGCCCCGACCAATTCTCAGGTCTTCATCTAAATAAGTAATATCTACCCAACCCTGCTGATCACGATTTTCGACGTTGATATCGATCGCCACTAGTTTCTGCCCCGACTCAAGCTGCTGAATAAACCGATCGGGGGTCTGGTAGCCAATCAAGCGCTGAAGCCCAACCACCGATCGCTCAAACTTCACATCAACTCGCTTCTCAGACACAGGCTTAAAGCGGGCAGCAATGCTGACGATCGCCTCCGCAAAGGGCAAGCCAATCAGTTCGGCAATATTATAGAGTTTGGCCTCCGGAGCGCGAATACTCTGGTAGACCTGCCCCAATTTCAAAAAGGGTATTTGATCGATGCTCAAAATGCCGCGACTGGTCGTATAAATCAATCGCCAATCGCCATCTAATAAATCCAACGCTTCGATCGGGCGAGGAGTGGGGTTGCGATCCTCAAGCTGCGCGATCGCAGAAAGAATAGACTGCTTCTGAGAATCGGTTGCCAAAAGGCCTCGATTTTTGCCCGCGATCGCTTCTAGTAGTGTTGCCTTCCCGATCATTTGTGTGCAACTCCGTAAACAGATGATAGGATAGCCGACTTATTACCCATCGTAATTCTGCGCCAACAATCAGAGAGGTGTGATTACAAATTTTCTCAATCAAGTAGTTTTTTCAACCCGTGAGCTTTTGGGCTTGCAGCAATTGAAGCCCTGGACAGTTAGTAAGCTGGAAACAGCAATCTTGACATCTTTGCAAAAATGTGAAAACTTTTTTGAGCCAAATTCCCTAGTGAATGGTAAACTCTGGTTGTTTCGCCGAATCGAGAGTTAGAGATAAGATTTAGGTAAAGCGGCATTAACTTTTGTTTTGAGTTAAAACATTTCATGACCTACAATCCCTCATTACGTGAAGAACCTCGGGGTCAACGGGCAGCCGTGATTCCAGTTCGGCAAGAGTCTTCTATCCTAGATTGGCTAGAGAGCACAGGTCGCCTCCTAGCACGAGAACCCTCAGAGACGGTTTACCCTGGCGATGAGGAAGAAATCAACGAATTCATCGCAGAAGATGACAACTCCTTCGATCTAGATGATGACGACGATGACCTCGACCTCGAAGACTAGCTCTCCGCTCAGCAAAGTTTCCTGAGTTGCCTAGAATTTTAGATTTTAGAGGTCAGATTCAATCCAAATCTAAAATCTAAACAATGGATCTTCACCTGGCAGACTTAGTTTGGTAAACCCCTAGACTCAAATCTCTGTGGTAAGCCAAAATTGTACTAGGGTAAGCCAAATGTGATGCCGTGAGCCAAAATTAACTCAATCTTGACGATAAGTTAACTGGCTTAAAGTAAAGTCCAAATTATTCAGAGACTTTCCGAAGAAATCAATCTGGTTCGTGTGGTGTTCTGTGTGGAGTGAAGTGAGAATCTCGTGGACGCAAAGCTATTTTCAAATCGATCATTCAGTCTTTCAGGAACACGCCTTTTTGTGTTCTTGACCCTTGGGCTTTCGGTTTCTGCTCTTATTTTAGACTGGCTGGCTGGACGATCGCTGAATCAGGGTGCATCGCTAACCGTGCCGTTTTGGGTTTCGGCACTGGCAACGGCTGGAGTCGGCTATTGGGCGGTTCCTCTCCTGCGATCGCTCAAAGCTGGGCAGGTGATTCGAGAAGACGGCCCACAATCGCACCTTAAAAAAGCAGGGACTCCCACAATGGGCGGGGCATTTTTTGTGCCCGTAGCGATTTTGCTGGCAATCATGCTCTCCGGTTTCTCGATCAATGTCATGGCGGTCTCTGCGCTGACAATGGGTTATGCAGCGATCGGCTTCTTTGACGACTGGCAGATTATTCGCTACAAATCTAATAAAGGTATTTCTCCTCGCCTCAAAATGGGGCTGCAAATTGCCTTGGCGATCGCCTTCTGTGTTTGGATGTTAGTCACTCAGCCTGCCACAATCACCAATTTGGCACTGCCCTTTGGCTTGGCGTTGCCCCTGGGTGGCTTGTTCTGGCTGTTGGCAGGCTTTGTCTTGGTGGCAGAAAGCAACGCGACGAATCTGACCGACGGTATGGATGGGCTGGCTGGAGGAACGGTTGCGATCGCTTTGCTCGGTTTGGGTGCGGTGGTAGGCGGCAACTCCCCGGATCTGATGATTTTCTGTGCTTGCCTGAGTGGCGGCTGTCTTGGGTTTTTGGTACACAACCGCAACCCGGCTCGTGTCTTCATGGGTGACACTGGCTCACTCGCCCTGGGCGGTGCATTAGCAGCCGTGGCGCTGATCAGCAATTCTTTGTTTGCACTGCTGATTTTGAGCGGGTTGTTTGTGATTGAAACGCTCTCGGTTATTGCTCAGGTCGCCTACTACAAGGCAACGAAAGACTCCAATGGTGTGGGCAAGCGATTGTTCAAAATGTCGCCCTTTCACAATCATTTAGAACTGACGGGGTGGACGGAAACGCAGGTTGTTGGTTGGTTCTACGCGATCGCCACAATTCTTGCAGTGCTCACATTCACGGTTCGCTAAGTAAATTTTGCAGCCAACGATTCACTAATTTTGAAACTAGGTCGCGCAGTTGAGCAAAATCTAGTATCATAGTGAATCGACACCTTGGAGAGATGGCTGAGTGGTCGAAAGCGGCAGATTGCTAATCTGTTGATGGTTTTAGGACTATCCGAGGGTTCGAATCCCTCTCTCTCCGTTCAAGAAAACTGCTTAAGGTTGGGTCGTAGACTATTAAACTGTCTACGACCTTTTTTGCCTCTATGCCCTAGTTCTATGAAGTACGGCATAGGGGCAGCAGAAAGTCTACCTGGATTCGACATTTAACCCATTGGCTCTGTCTTCAGCTTTCTGGCTAAAGTTATAGAGCCAACTTCACGAGTTTTCTGTGCTTTTGTTGGGTAATTGGTTTAAGATGAGGCTCAATTTCTAGTTGGTTGCGCCGTGTAGACCGAGGGCAACCGAACGTCGTGAAACGTTGAGGGGTTAGATTTAGATGAGTCACTTGTCTCCAGCAAACAGTCCCAGGTTTAGACGGGGAATCGCGATCGCTGCCGCTACTCTGTCTGTGGGGTTGCTCACCGCAGCTTGCCAAGAAGACACTCCACCTCCAAATGCAGCTTCTCCGGGTGGAACCACCTCCCCGGCTGCTTCCCCAGCCACTGATTCTAAAGGGCTGAAGCTCGGATCGCTGCTGCCAGCTACCGGAGATTTGGGGTCGATCGGGCAACAGATGAGTGCCACCGTTCCTTTGCTAGTAGAAACGGTGAACCAGTGCGGCGGCGTAAATGGTGCACCTGTTACGCTTGTCTCAGTTGACGATCAGACAGACCCTTCGGCTGGCACAGAAGGGATGACCAGGCTCGCAGAGGCGGAGCGAGTCGCCGGAGTGGTAGGCTCCTTTGCGAGTAGCGTTTCGACCGCAGCTCTACCGATCGCGGTTCGCAACAAGGTTGTTCTGATTTCTCCGGGCAGTACCAGCCCCGTGTTTACCCAACAAGCCAGGGAAGGCAGGTTTCAGGGCTACTGGGCGCGAACGGCTCCCCCTGATACGTATCAGGCTCAAGCGTTGGCCAAGCTAGCCCAAGAACGAGGTTTTAAGACGGCTGGCACAGTGGTGATCAACAATGACTATGGCGTGGGGTTTGAGAAAGAATTTGTGAAAGCCTTTGAAAGCTTGGGTGGCAGGGTGACCAATGCCGCTAGACCAACTCGCTACGATCCCAAAGCAACTACCTTCCAGACCGAGGCGACGGCAGCTTTTGCAGGTAATCCTAATGCGGTCGCGGCGGTGCTTTACGCAGACACAGGCAGTTTACTGATCAAATCGGCGTTTGAGCAGGGCGTAAGCAAAGGCACGCAGTTGTTGCTCACCGATGGCGTTTATTCGGCTGAGTTTGTTTCTAAAGTGGGCAAAACTCAAGATGGCAAGTCGATTTTGGCAGGGGCGATCGGGACGGTTCCAGGGGCGAACGGTAAAGCCTTAGACGCTTTTACGAAACTTTGGGCCGAGAAGAAAAAGCAACCCCTCGCGCCCTATGCTGCCCATGCGTGGGATGCTGCCGCAATTCTCACCTTGGCGGCTCAAGCCTCAAAGACTAACACCGGAGACGGCATCAAGAGCAAAATTCGCGAAGTCACCAACGCTCCTGGCACAGAAGTCACCGATGTCTGTAAAGGACTCGAATTACTCAGCAAGGGCGAAGATATCAACTACCAGGGTGCAAGCGGCAACGTAGATATTGACGAAAGTGGCGATGTTGTGGGCAACTATGACGTGTGGACTGTCAAAGAAGATGGCTCTCTGGCAGTGGTTGGGAAGGTAAGTCCGAAGTAAGCAGAATCAGACAAAGATCTGAGCCATTCTTCTATGCGTCGATCGCAGGCGTAATCAGATCATCGATCCAACCATCGATTTGGGCGAGGAGACGGTGGGATGCGGAAGACTCGATCGCGTCTGCGTCGGCAAAGCGATCGAGGGCGCGGTGATAGTCGGCGATCGCATAGTTCCAATCGCCCGACAGGTGATGAGTCCGCCCTCTCGCGCCAAAAATGTGTGCTTCCAAAACGCTGGTAGAACCGTTCGAGAGCAATAGGGTGATCTGGAGGGCGTGGTCAAAATTCTCGATCGCCTGTGAATATTCTTCTAATTCACGAAATGTGATGCCCTGATTGATCCAGGCGCGAACGTTGGTTGGGTCGAGGTCGATCGCCATTTCATAGTCGGCGAGAGCCTCGGTGAGGCAACCCTGGGCTGCGTAGTAGTTGGCGCGATTGTTGTAGGCGCTTGCCAGTCTGGGGTTGAGACGAATCGCGTGATCGTAGTCGTGCAGGGCTGAGGCAAACTGTCCCGATTGAAAGTAGACCAATCCACGGTTGTTGTAGTCTACAGCACTCAGTGGGTTACGCTCAAGCAGCAGGTTTAGCCCATCGATCGCGTCAATGAAGTTTCCCTGGCGGGCTAGAGATAGCGATCGTTGTCTGAGCAACCGATCCTGCTCGCTGGGTTCTAGCCAAACTGCCTGCCTGGTTACGCCACTTCTGCTTGCTGATTGTTTGCGAGGGCTGCGGGATAAAGGCTGTGCGCCACGGCGAGAAGCCTGGGTTCTTCCACCCTTGAGAAAAGTCGGGCGCAGCGATCTGAGATTGTCTTGGCTGAGAGAAATACGAGCGTTCATGCAGTCCTCACTAGGCTTCTGGATTAACCTTATCGATTTAAATATCAAAGTTTTTCTGCCTACGTGTCATAACCCAATACGCCTCTGGATAGATATTGGATTTACGGAGCGAGTTGAAGTATTAGCTGACGTATTAGATATTGGTTTCTACAAGCGCAGTAGGGCAATTTCCGCAGAAGGGCAGATTCAAAAACATCCCTTAATGCTTTGCCTTGTTAAGGAGTTAGACAACTGCGGTCAAGTAAAGATGGCAAATCCACACAAACTTTGCGTAATCTTAATATTCCCTCACAATTAATTTACTAACAGTTCACGATTGGGTGATTTCTGTGTTGCGAGTCATAACGTCTTACCTCGCAGCGATCGCCCCAGTTGATAAAATGAAACAGTAATATACGTAACGCACCCGGCTCAAACTGGGCCGGAACAACAACCTATGACGACGACCTCTTCCTACCCCAATGCAACTGATTTAACCGCCGAAGATTATCTAGTGCTGGGTCTAGCAACCTGCTATATCAAAGAAGATGGCGAAGTTCATGAAGTAAAGGTAGTTGAGCCAATCCCGTCTGCGGCCTTGGAAGCGATCGTCAAAGGTATTCCGACTTCTTACTCAATGGCGGCGGCGACGACGATCGGTGCGGTTTTGCCAGGTGAAACCCCTCAACTACCGACGGGCTTTCCGCCTGAGTCTCAGTTTTGTGACGATTTTAACTTTCGGGCGACGGCAGCAGCGCGAACCTTCAAGGCACGATCGCAGGCGCAAACTCACATCTCCATCGGCACGCTTCGCACCGATTTCAACCATTCGACCGAGCGCAAGCGATGCTCAACTCTCAGCGTATTGTCAGCACCGAAGACAACGTGAAACAGCACGAATATACGCACAAAACGCTGTAGACGAGTTGTGACTGACGAATTTTGAGTGGGGCATGGGGGCAGCCTTAGTAATTTCGATTGCTATAGAATAGTACAGAAATACTAAATTTTCAATCAATTTCCTTGTGATGGGAGGTTACGAATGTTGAAGCTCTACGAAGGGGCGCGGAGTCGGGCCTCGATCGTCCAGTGGTATCTAGAAGAGTTAGAAATACCCTACGAGTTTGTGCTGTTGGATATGTCCGTTCAGGAGCATTTGCAGCCAGAGTTTCGGGCGATCAATCCGTTTGGTAAGGTTCCGGCGATCGTGGATGGTAATTTTTCGCTCTGGGAGTCAGGGGCAATTTTGCTCTACTTAGCAGAAAAATACGGCAAAGCTTTCGATTCGCCAGAAACCCAGGGAACGATCATGCAGTGGATTCTATTTGCCAACGCTACCTTAGGGCCTGGTGTGTTTGTCGAAATCAGTCGCGAAAAGGAAACACCCCGTCTGATGCAGCCCTTAAATGAAATGTTTGAACGTCAGCCCTTTGTGTTGGGCGATCGCTTCTCTGTAGCAGATGTGGCCGTGGGTTCGATGCTCTGCTACATTGCGCTCTTGCTCAAGCTGGATCTGAGCGCCTATCCTCAAGTGGTGGGCTATATGAAGCGTATTTCAGAACGTCCAGCCTTTGCAAAGACGATCGGCAGCCGACAATAAAAAAACGTCAGTTCGGCGACGGGACTTTTGCCCTCACCCCCAACCTCTCTCCCCAGGGCGAGGGACTGCAAAGCCTGACACTTTCGCGGCTCCTCCGTCTCCTTGGGCAGAAAAAATTTGGGCAGAAAACATAAAAAGGGAACCGCAAAAGCTGTCCCCTTAAAATTTACAGTCTTAGGTTTTGTTTAAGTCTGCTTGAGAGAAAGTTATCTAAAACCGACGGCTGCTTGCCACACAAAAGCCAGCAACAGAAAGAAAACTGGAATAACGGGCAGAACATCCACTAGGGGATCAAAGATCGAATACGCTTCAGGTAGTTTTGCTAAGAGCAGGGCTGCTTCCATGACTCGATTGCCTCTCCAACACAGAGTTCATAATTGACACCAATTTTAACACGATCGTCTCACTCGATTGGCCCCAACCACTGGGCAAATTCTTGCTTGAAGGTTCCCTTAAAAATTGCGGCTCGAATCCGTTGGGTAAAGCGCACTAGCTCCGTGATGTTGTGAATCGAGAGCAAGGTGTAGGCCAAAAGCTCCTGGGCCCGCAGTAAGTGGCTTAGATAAGCGCGCGAGAAATTTTGACAGGTGTAGCAAGGGCAGGAAGCATCCAACGGTATAAAGTCTTCTCTAAATCGAGCGTTTTTCAAATTCCAGCGATCGCCCTCGACGAGCGCTGACCCATGCCGCGCCAGGCGAGTCGGAATTACACAGTCAAAAAGATCCATACCTGCGGCGATCGCCCGCACCATTTCTCGATAGGTTCCGACCCCCATCAGGTAGCGAGGCTTATTATCTGGTAATAGGGGAGTCGTAGCCCGGACAACCCGATCGATAATTTCTGGAGCTTCCCCCACGCTAACCCCGCCGATCGCGTAGCCTGGTAGGTCTAAATCGGACAGCATCCGCACTGCTTCGGCTCTCAGATCTAAATATTCGCCTCCCTGGACAATCCCAAACAAGGCCTGATCCGATCGTTTGTGCGCCTGAATGCAGCGCTTGAGCCAGTCGTAGGTGCGGTCTGTGGCTTTCTCAACTGCCTCGCGCCCTACCCCCGTCGGTGGGCATTCGTCAAACGCCATAATCACATCTGCACCCAGGGCATTTTGAATCTGAATCGATCGCTCCGGGGTGAGGTGAATCATCTGCCCATCGCGGGGAGAGCGAAAGGTCACGCCCTCGTCAGAAATCGATCGCATCTCGCTCAGGCTAAAAACTTGAAAGCCACCCGAATCGGTCAGCATCGGCTGCGACCAATTCATAAATCGATGGATGCCGCCTGCCCGTTCTACAATTTCTTCTCCTGGTTGCAGGTGGAGATGGTAGGTATTTGCCAACACCATCTGCGCCCCTGTCTCTTTTAGCTGGGCTGGAGTCACAGTTTTGACATTTGCCAACGTGCCGACGGGCATAAAGCGAGGGGTTTCTACCGTACCGTGGGGGGTGAAAAAAGTTCCGGCGCGGGCGTGGGTGTCACAACAACGAGCCTGGCACTGAAAAGAAAAATTGCTCAAAGTTCTGTGGAGATCTGTGGAGGACGATCGACAAGATCATATTCTAGAAGGATTCTTCGTCATCTAGATGCACATCCCAGCTTGCGGATAGGACTTCAGCAACCATGGCCTCTAGGGCTGCTGCGTTCAAGGTTCTACCCGTCTGATCTTGAAGTGGGTTAGAAAGGGGAATCAACCGCAACTGACGAGTTTCTTGGATCAGATCGAAATAAGCTTCTTTCTCGCCAGACTGGCTCAACTCTAGATAGTCAAAACTCTGGACGTTGAGGTAAAGCGCATGATTGGCAATTAAAGTGGCCCGGTAGGGATCGGCAAAAACCTCTAAAATGCATCCTTCACCTTCGCCGATCGGCTGACCGTCTTGAAGGTGAAGATAGCGAACCCGGTTGAGGTCAGCTAGGAGACGCTGCATGTCTCGCTTATCGACGATCGTTCCCACGTCTACGATGCAAGGCGCAGGAAGATCAGTGTTTCCGGAGGGTTGGTCGTGACTCATAACAAGAAAAGCCTTCGGTTTCGCAGACCCTGTGTAGAACTCTCTAAAGTCATTATGGCTGGAAAATCAGATCTCCAACTTTAAACAGATTATGAATTGTGCAAAGCCTATTCAACGATGGATGCAGAAGATAGGACATGAGATGGGGGCGCTTCCTGGGCAAATCGCCGCCGGATTTGCTTTCTACACCTGTTTACCCGTGCCTATTTCATGGACCCTAAGATTCAATGGGATCGCCCGAATTGCACCCGCGATCGGACTCGTGATTGGTGGGCTGTTGGGGCTTTTAGATGGGGGGCTGGCTTGGATGGGTCTACCGCAACTGACCCGAAGCGCGATCGTAGTGACAAGTTGGATCGCTATTACAGGGGGACTGCATCTAGATGGCGCAATGGATGCTGCCGACGGGCTGGCCGTAACCGACCCAGAGCGGCGGCTTCAGGTGATGACAGACAGTGCCACAGGTGCGTTTGGGGCTATGGCGGCCTGTGTACTGGTGGGGTTAAAAACGGTGGCATTGAGTGAAATATCGAGCGATCGGGCCTTTGTTCTGATGGGGGCAGCGGGCTGGGGGCGGTGGGGGCAACTGCTGGCGATCGCACGCTTTCCCTATCTCAAACCTACCGGAAAAGGTGCATTTCATAAAGCCTCAATTCGATCGACTTGGGAAACAGTGCCCAGTTTGCTGGTGCTGCTTGGGCTGAGTGGAGTGGAGTTTTTTTTGCATCCCGCTCGCGGGTCGCTTTCACTGGGGTTAGCGCTTGGGGGAGGCACGATCGCGGTGCTTACGGGAACCTGGTTCCATCGAAAATTGGGAGGACAGACGGGCGACACCTATGGGGCGATCGTCGAATGGACAGAGGCTCTACTGTTGTGCTGGCTGACTGCTTGGTAGCGAAGGGGAAGGGGGCGATCGTAGCAGCGTGCCACAAACCTTGCAAAACTGAGCGTCTAAATCGTGCCGGGCCAAGCCACAACCCAAGCAAACAATTTCTGCCTGGGCAGATTGATCGGCTGTTTTCACCAGACGTTTGACTAAATCGCCTAGCTGCCAGGGAATCAAAACAATGCCTGTAAATAACATGAGGACGGTTAAAAATCGCCCCAATTGCGAAACCGGAGTAATGTCTCCTAGCCCAGCGGTGGTAATGGTAGAAACCGAGAAATATACTGCATCTAAAAAAGTGCCATAGGCTTGACTATTGATAGAATGCTCGACTTGATAGATCAACCCTGAGTAAACAAAAATAATTGAAAATAGGGTAAACAAAATCCTCGTAAAAATCGCACTGTCTTCACTGCTGACATATCCAAAGATGGTCTTTCTGCCCATAAACCTGATTAGTCTCAAGATCCGAAACCAACGAAAAATCCTTAGAAAACCAGTATTTGCTGACCCTATCAAGAAGGGTAGAATCGTAATTAAGTCAATAATTGAATACAAGCTAAAAAAATATTTTCTCTTTTCTTTAGCACACCAAAATCGCAGGAAATATTCCACCACAAAAATCAATAGAATTCCGTTTTCAAGGATATCTAGTCTTTCCTTAAGAAGCTCCGGAATTTTATAGGTTTCGGCGACGAAAATCGCCGAGGAAAGCAAAACTAATCCTGTGATAATTAGATTAATTATCCGCCCGATCGGAGTTTCGATATCTTCGAGATAAAATGCAATCTTTTCTTGAATTAACATAAGCTGATATGCCCCGATCGTCCCAAAAACGTCCCAAATATCAATCCGCTCAACCCCTACCAAAGCTGTGATCGAGCCAAATTTTGCCAGGAGTTGCTTGATCGGCTCTATGCTTCGCGTAACAATAGATGTAAAGTTTCGTATCTGCTTTTAACCGGATCTGTTTTTTAACCATGACGCTGAAGCAAACATTCAAGCAAGGCTCGATCGATCGCTACGACTATGATGTGGCGATCGTCGGGGGAGGTGTCGTCGGGGCAACGCTGGCCTGTGCCCTGCGAGGGTCGGGGTTGAAGGTGGTCTTGGTGGAGGCTGAGGCGCGATCTCAAGCCACTGCTAGAGGTCAGGCTTACAACATTTCTCCCCTCTCTAGTCGCATCTTAGACGGCATCGGAGTGTGGAATGAAATTCGCCCAAAACTCGAAACCTACAGCAAAATTCGCCTTTCGGATGCAGACTACCCCAATATTGTGCAGTTTTTGCCAGAAGATCTAGGGGCTGGAACTTTGGAAACTGGAACTTTGGGTTATGTGGCGGAGCACCGAGTCCTATTGACGGCGCTTCAGCGATCGTTGCAGCAGAGTTCTGTCACCTGGCTGTGCCCAGCAAAGGTGCTAAAGACAGATTTTCAGGCCCAGGGCGTGGGTCTAGAAGTGTGGGCCGATGGCGCAGTGCAAGAGATTCGGGTTCGGCTGGTCGTGGGCGCAGATGGGGCCCGATCGCCCCTACGTCAGCAGGCAGGCATCCGCACGCACGGCTGGCAATATTGGCAAGCTTGCGTAGTAGCCACAATTAAGCCAGAAAAGCCCCACCACAACATCGCTTACGAGCGGTTTTGGTCAAGCGGCCCCTTCGCCATTTTGCCCCTGCCCAATAACTTGTGTCGCATTGTATGGACGGCTCCCCGTGCGGAGGCAGAGGCGATCGCCCAGCTTGATGATCACGCTTTTCTTCAGCAACTCAGCCAGCGCTTTGGCGACCAGATGGGCAAACTCGCCGTCGAAGGGGAGCGCTATGTTTTCCCCGTTCAGTTGATGCATAGCACCCGCTATGTTTTGCCCGGGTTGGCGTTGATTGGAGACGCGGCTCACTGTTGCCACCCGGTGGGTGGGCAAGGTATCAACATGGGAATTCGTGACGCTGCGGCCCTTGCCCAGGTTGTGCAAGCGGCTCACCAGCAAGGCGAAGACCTGGCTAGCCTCAGGGTTCTCAGGCGCTATGAGCGGTGGCGCAAATGGGAAAACTTAGTGATTTTAGGCTTCACGGATATTCTCGATCGCACCTTCTCAAATCACATCTTGCCGCTCGTCCTGTTGCGTCGCTTGGGTTTGCTAGTTCTGCAAAGCGTTAGCCCGGTCAAAGCGATCGCCCTGCGTTTGATGACCGGGCTAACCGGAAAAACTCCGGAGCTTGCCCAAAAACTGCCAGAAACTTTGCTCAGTAAAAATGCTTAACTCAGCTATCTGTATATAGATCTAACAAGCCGCCCTTTGTTTGTTCTCACATTTCCTTCATGAGCTTTACAAATGCGGCTACTCACACTTGGGCAAAGAAAAGGTTGAGAAAATCTAAAGGAAATCGATAGCCTACTCCGGCGATCGCAAATCAAATCGGACCTCTGAAACTTGAATAAATAGTTAACTCAACCTACGGATAGATTGCTTGAGGATCGATCGATTTTTACCAGACTCTGAGGTTATTTCAAAAAGTGACAAAATTGTAAACTCTAAACTATTTTTTAGTAATACAAATAGTCAAACGACTTGCCAAACTTCGCTTTCGTTGCAAAACAGTAATTCTTTGTGAAGTTAATCTATGATTTGATCTCTGGCAATCGATGGGAAAAGTTCTTAAGCAGAATCACTCAAAATCCAAACACTAAGAAATGTGGAAGCAAAGAATTCCTAGATAAACCCTAGAAACGCAATGAGTGAGGGATTTTCGTTACTTTAACCCTCCATAATGAGAAATTTAACAGCCGCTATATTAACGAGTGACTTGGTAGTTTACGCCATGAAATTCGCGTCGAGTTATATTCTGCTTTAGTTCAACAGACCGAAGATCTACACGGACTAGAGTCTCTATTGGAACGCTTGAAATGCCCTGTTGAAATTGTTCGCTCGCCGGATCAGGCAGTCGATCGCGTCCGCCAAAGTCCCCCTTGTTTAGTCATTGTTCAGGGCAACCATAGCCACTGGTCGCAGGAGTTCGTTCGCAAACTGAGAACGATTGCCGATGCCGATCACATTATGCTTGTCGCCCTCAGCGATTCCCACGCTCCAAGTTGGCTTCATCAAGAAGAGAACCCAGGCTTTGACGGCTTCTTAGTCAAGCCTCTCAGTTGCGATGTGTTGTTTTCTCTCATCCAGTCGGCTTCTGCTCGCCAACTGTGTCGATCGGTCGTTTGACGGAAGACATGAGAAAGCGCAAAGGAAAGACAATCTGAATCTAAGCCATTTAGAAAATCGGAGTTAGCCCTTTCTACATCTATGCAATTTGCGCCTCTCTATCCATTGGTCTATCGCGTTCTAAAACCCAGATTTACCGATTGCCTGTGGTCGGGTTGTCAAAATTCACCCACGATCGCCCTCACCTTCGACGATGGTCCCTATCCCGAACATACCCCTGCTCTGCTCAAAGTTCTAGAACGACATCGCGTTCGGGCCAGTTTTTTGAGCTAGGCATCTGTGTCGATCGCCTGCCCCATCTGACACAAGCCATCTATCAACAAGGCCATTGGCTCGGCTTGCATGGCTATGACCACCGATCGTTCGCGACCCTCAACCCCTACCAACTCAAACAAGAATTAGAGAAAACCAAACGGGCGATCGTCCAAGCCTGTCCGGTCTCTCCTGAACAACTAATAGATGTCCGTCCCCCGAATGGGCTGTTTACCCCCAACACTCTGCGACTTTTGCGTCAGTGGGGCTACCGTCCAGTCATGTGGAGCGTAGTTCCTGAAGATTGGGTGCACCCTGGCATCTCAACAGTGGTGCAGCGAGTGCTCGATCAGGTGCAAAACGGCTCTGTGATTGTGCTGCACGATGGCTATTACGGTGGGCGAGATGTTGCAGAAACCGTTGATCGACTGATTATTACCCTACAAGCTCGTGGCTACCAGTTTGGGACGATCGCCGATCTTTGGTCAAACGCCCAAAAACCCCCTCGATAACCATTCTCAAGCCCCACAAGCCGTGATGAATCTCACCCATATTCATCAAAAATTCTAATAACCTTCCCCAGCGAATAGCTTCAACTTGTATACTTCGCAAACATAGGCCCTATCACGCTTTTGGGTGAGATAGAAACGCAAAGGCAAGCCCAGCCAGGGCCTCGCCCCGCTTATTTTTTCACCACAGAACCCCAAAAAGATCATCTAACTTAATGAATACTCTGGATCAAACCTATCAAACTGGGCTAACGTTACATTAAGAGCCGTAATTTCACAGTTTCGCGATCGTCGAGTTATGTGGGGGTGGTACTTGAGCGAGACTTAAGATTGAACAGAGAGCAGCCCTTTCTGCTGAAGACTCAGAAGCAACGATGTTTAAACTTTGCCCTCACGGCAAACATCTTGTTCTCGCCTTTCCCTCGAAACGGCTTGTTGTTGCCCCACTGCGATCGCACAACGTGCAATGCAGTGCTAGTCAGTTATTCTCTCAACTTTGCCGATGAAGCGACAGAAAAAGGGTGCAACTTTTGTGAGAAAAGCTACAATCGGGGAGACATTCAAAACATTTGACAATAGTGACCTGTGCATCGGTGCCTCTACCAGCCCAAAGATTTTTGGGAAAGCAGTGTACCTCGATTTTTGCATGGTCAAGAGTCTGGTTGTCCCAAGCTACGTCCCCGCGTGCTTTGCAACCGCCCGAAGCAGGAGCTAGCTGCCTCTGTAGCTAGAATGAACGACTATCGTTCTCCAATGCTTAAATTTTTTCACTTTACTATCTAAGGAGCATGAGGAACGCGGCATGACCCAGGCCAACGACGTACTCGAAGCACTCGGCATCACTAGTCCTTCCGATGAAGCCCTCGACACCGAGGTCGAGCTTTATGACTTAGAGGATGACTCTGACGACTCTGACGCACCGGCTGATGATGACAGTAAGTCAGGCAAGGCTCGAACCGCTCGCCGACGAGCACAAGCCAAGAAAAAACACTACACCGAAGACTCAATCCGGTTGTATTTGCAAGAGATCGGTCGGATTCGCCTCCTCCGCGCCGACGAAGAAATTGAGCTTGCCAGAAAGATTGCAGACCTGCTGGAACTGGAAAGAATCAGAGTTCGGTTGGCTGAAAAGTTGAACCGTGATCCTCAAGACAAAGAGTGGGCAGGTGAGGTAAATATGCCTCTGTCTGCGTTCCGTCATCGCCTCCATTTGGGTCGTCGCGCCAAAGATAAAATGGTGCAGTCGAACCTGAGATTGGTTGTGTCGATCGCCAAGAAATACATGAACCGGGGTCTGTCCTTTCAGGATTTGATTCAAGAAGGCAGTCTGGGTCTGATCAGAGCAGCAGAAAAGTTCGATCACGAGAAGGGCTACAAGTTCTCGACCTACGCAACCTGGTGGATTCGTCAAGCTATCACACGAGCGATCGCAGATCAGTCTAGAACCATTCGCCTTCCGGTGCACCTCTACGAAACCATCTCTCGCATCAAAAAGACCACCAAACTGCTGTCCCAGGAAATGGGAAGGAAGCCAACAGAAGAAGAGATTGCCACCCGCATGGAGATGACGATCGAAAAGCTACGCTTTATCGCGAAATCTGCCCAGTTGCCGATTTCGCTGGAGACTCCGATCGGGAAAGAGGAAGATTCTCGTCTCGGCGACTTCATCGAATCGGACGGCGAAAACGCCTGAAGATCAGGTGTCCAAAAACCTGTTGCGCGAAGATCTCGAAGGGGTTTTGGCA
>JAAUOZ010000311.1 GCA_012034655.1 Leptolyngbyaceae cyanobacterium CSU_1_3
GGGGTGAGGGATGAGTGAAGTACAGAGAGGCGATCGAGAGCGAGAACCAGCTAACAACCCGGTTGGAGCGGACTTCCGTAAGATCTTGGTGTGGATGCAAAGATGACTAGCCGCCGCTCAACCGGAACGTTAGCCTGCTGGGTTAGCAGTGGGGTGGTGACTTGAAGCTTTTTGGTGAGACGATCGCACAAAGAGCGGATTGAAGCAAAACGTTATGAATACACACATTCGTAAAGCCCAATTACAAGATGTAGCTGCCTTAACTGAGCTACTCAGGTCTTTGGGTTGGTTCGCTTACATGGCATCAGAATCGAGCGAGATGACCTGTGAGCGCATTACTCACCACCTCACGTTATGCAGTGCAGATGAAAGCCACTCCATTTATGTAGCTGAGGAAGACAGCAGGATTGTAGGTTACGTTGCAGTGCACTGGCTCCCTTATCTCTTTCTGCCTGCACCAGAAGGTTACATTTCTGAACTATTTGTTTGCGAATCTGTTCGTGGGCGAGACATTGGAACACAACTCTTAGAAGTTGTAAAAGCAGAAGCACAAGAACGTGGATGTTCACGATTGATGTTAGTTAATAGTCGTAGTAGAGATTCATACAAACGCAAGTTCTATGAAGTGCAAGGATGGAAAGAGCGCGAAGAAATAGCAAATTTTGTTTACGTGCTAAAGTAGCAGGCAGCTCAGGCTAACAACCCGGCTGGAGCGGACTGAAGGGAGATCTCGGTGGGGATGCAAAGGTTCTTGCAGCCGCTCAGCCGGAACGTTAGACCTCTGATTTTGTAATACTACAGGTTGTCAACAATTAATCTTGACACTCTGCTGTTGCTGAGCTATTGCTGCGCGTAAATCTCGGCATTTCTGTTGGCTTGCTAAAGGTTAAAGTCTGGCAGCAATTGAGGCAAGAGCCTCCGACATGAAGTCTATGAATACTTTAAGTTTTCCAGAATGCTGGCGATGTTTTGGGTAAATCGCATACAGGGTCAAAGGTTCCGTAGACCATTCTGTCAAGATAGTTTTCAGCATCCCACGTTCCAATCCATCTAAGACTGTGAACACGGGCAAAAAAATCAAACCGAGTCCCGCAACAGCCGCTTGACTCGCAGCAAGGCTATTGTTCACTTTTAAACATCCATCAACATGCACTGACACTGTTTCATGACCTCGCCAAAAACTCCACTCATAGGGCGATCGCGCTAGCGTGTAAATCACACAACGATACTGCTTTAGATCCTGCGGCGATTGGGGTTCGCCATACTGCTTCAGATATGCAGGTGACGCGCAAACGACGCGTTGAATATCGCCAATTCGATGTGAGACCAGGCTATTATCGTTGACCAATCCGCCCCCTCTGATCCCCACATCAAATCCCTCCTCAATCAGATCCACATAGCGATCGTTGAGGATGAGTTCAATCCGTATATCTGGATAAATGGATTGAAATTGATAAATCGCGGTTGCGATATGGGTTAAACCCAGAGACATGGGTGCCGTCACACGAAGCAGTCCGTGAGGTTTAACCGAGAGATCGGAAACAGTTTCTTCAACACTTTCTAGCTCATCCAGGATCGAGGAAACCCGCTGAAAATAGAGTCGTCCGGCTTCAGTCAAGTTCAACCGTCTAGTTGTCCGATGGAGCAACTGGGTTCCCAGTTCTTTTTCCAGTTCCTGGACATTCTTACTGACGGCTGCATTTGATAAGTTCAGATCGTCGGCGGCACGGCTAAAACTCTCTAACTCAACGACCCGCCTAAAAATGTTCAGAGCAATTAATTTGTCCATAGAAAATCACTTGCCAAATGATCCATCTCGCATCTGTATTATTCACTATAGGTGAAAAGTTATTCAGCTAAATCAATCTTTATCTTTTTTAGGTGAAGAGTTATGGTCAGAGTATGCGTTTCAAGCTGTGATTACCCAAAGTGTGGAGGAACTATGAATCAAGCACAAGTCTATGCGGTGGATAAACAGGTTTATGGCATTGAATATTTCGCGATCGTTGATCTGCTCAAGCGATATTACGACGCTTTATATCGTTGTGATACAGATCTTTTGGCAACTGTGTTTCATGCCAGTGCTCAATACTTCACGGCATCTAGCGGAGGACTATTGCATTTGGATATGAAGACCTATTTCCCAATTGTTGAGCAACGAATTTCCCCTGAATCTTCTGGTGAACCCTATGCATTTTCGATTGATTCAATCGAGTTGGCAGGGGCTGTAACGGCGATCGCCCGAATGCAGTGTTCCATGCTAGGCAAAGATTTTATTGATCTACTGACTCTCATCAAACTTGAGGGTGAATGGAAAATCATTACCAAAGTCTTTCACTACACGGTTCATACAGACAAAGCAATATTGCCAACAAACCAGAACTAGCAGGAGGTCAAACCATGCCCTATATCAACATCAAAATCACTCGCGAAGGTGCAACATCACAGCAAAAAGCTGAACTCATCAAGGGTGTAACAGAACTCTTGGTGCGTGTTCTCAATAAGACACCCGCCACAACATTTGTCGTCATTGATGAAGTTGCGACTGAAGATTGGGGTGTTGCTGGAGTGCCTGTGAAAGAATTTCGGCAAGGCATTCAGCCACAATCACACTGAAAAAATTATCTAGACAGTCAAATCTTGGAACTAAATTGGAGGTAGATAGTATGACCACTCAGACTGTAATTATCACGGGCGGTGCAACTGGCTTGGGTTATGCCATTGCTAAAGTATTTTTGCACAATCAGGCGAATGTGATATTGAACGGGAGAACATTCTCAAAACTTGAAACGGCGGCTCGAAAACTCGATCAACCTGATCGTATCTATCTTGTGGCAGGTGACATTACCGATCCGGCATTTGCGCCAAAACTAGTTGACGAAGCTGTCTCCAGGTTCGGTCGAGTGAATGTGCTGATTAATAATGCTGGCATTTTTGCGGTCAAACCCTTCACTGAATATGGCATTGGTGAGTTAGACCAATACCTAAACTATGTGCGCGGTACCTTTGCGCTCACCCAGGAAGTCGTCAAGCAAATGCGCGGGCAAGGAGATGGTGGCGCAATTATCAACATTGGGACGATTCTCACGTTCCATGCTAGCCAGTCAATTCCTGCTTCAGCACCGATTATGGCGAAAGCCGCAATTACAGCGATGGCGAAAAACCTATCCTTTGACTTAGCCGAGGATAGGATTCGGATCAACACGATCGCGCCTGGGATTGTACCAACACCCCTTCATGGTGAACTGACCCAAGAAACACTAGATTATTTAGACCGGCAGCATCCTCTGGGTCGGGTGGGCACGCCCAAAGATATCGCTGATGCTGTTCTATATTTGGCAAATGCAAGCTGGGTAACGGGGGTGATCCTCCCGGTGGATGGTGGTATTGCGGCTGGAGGAGATGGCTTTAACAATCGCAAGCAAGCAGCTTAAGTCGCTGTCCAGAAACAGTCTCATGCATTTTCTGCACTACCCTCTTCGGAGCAGAAAATGCAGGAGATCAGACAGTCCAACAGCTAAAGGCGTAAATTTGTCTAACAACGCCCATGCACACCGACCGCTGCAATATAATCGGTTATGATGCAGCGGTTATTTGCGGCGGGTGATGGGCACCGTTAGACCGGGCTACTTAGCGATCGCCGCCTCAGTGCTTAGAGGATGCTTTAAAAGTATAGATTGTGACCCGAACCGCCCCCAAATCCCCCAGAATTGGCGGACTTCGGAGCCAATGCTGCTTCAAATTCTCCCAATTCTGGGGGGTGGGGGCAAGGGTAAAGCCCTTTGATACTTTAAAACATCCGCTTAACACCCAGCCAATTTAGTAATAGAGTTATCTGTTGCGACTGCCGTTCTGACTTTCGATAAACTAACCAGATTGAATTTGTGACAGGTTGAGCAGGCTTCAAAATCAAGGTTAATCGGCGATCGGCAATCCACTCTGCACAAAGATAATCGGGTAAAACACTGAAGCCAAGACCCTGGGCGATCGCTTCTCGAATACTGCGTAGATCTGGCATGATCAACTGAGGATTAACATCCAACCGCCGTCCAAAAATAACGCGCCAAAACCGCCGAATAATCGGTAAATCTTCGCTATAAGCAATCCAAGGTTGGGCTCTGAGCCACTGTTCGAGAGCCGTCAAATCTACCTGCATTGGATCTTCAGCCCCAGAATTGGTTGCAGTCGGTGATCCGACTAACCAAAAGCTCTCTTCAAAAATAAGTTGATATTCTAACTCTGGTTTTGCAATTTTTTGAGTGGCGATCGCGCAATCAATCTGATTCGCCAAAAGTTGCTCAATTAATTCTTGCATCAATCCAAATTTTATTACCAATAAAGTTTCTGATTCTTTCGGCAAGCGTTCCAGAACATATTCACTAAAAAATTCTGTTGGCGTACCCAAACGAATCATGACGGGAGCATTAGCCAAAGTCGCTTTGGTGGGAATCGCTTCTAACGTTTCGATTGCCACCACCACGCGAGTATACAGTCGCTTGCCTGCTTCGGTGGGTAGCATTTGCCGAGGCATCCGTTGAAATAGCGCCGTTCCTAAGGTTGATTCTAAGGCCGCAATGTGCTGGCTAACAGCGGGTTGAGTCAGATGCAAAACTTCCGCCGCGCCCGACACAGTTCCCATCCGGTATACCTCTACAAAACTGCGATACCACTCCAGATTAACCATAAATATATTTATACAAAAGCTCAGTATTCATTATTTGTGTTTTAGATAAATTGCTTCTAGCATAAAGTTGTCGGGCAAAGAACTGTAAAGCAGCTTGCAGAAACCCATATTTTATTGGAGTTTACATCATGTCTCAGAAAGTTCTAATTGTTCTAACCAGCCACGATACGTTAGGCGAAACGGGTCAAGAAACCGGGTTTTATTTGTCAGAAGTTAGCCATCCGGTTGAAATTTTCGATCGCGCGGGCTTAACGGTTGAATACGTCAGCCCCAAAGGTGGCAAAGCGCCCATGACAGGGAGCGATCGCAGTGATCCCATTAATGCAGCCTTTCTCGATAATCCTGAAAAAATGACACAAGTTGAAAATACTTTGCATCCCACTCAGGTGAATCCGGCAGAGTATGCTGCAATTTTCTACGCGGGTGGACATGGCACTATGTGGGATTTTCCTGAAAATGTTGATCTGGCTCGGATTGCTGCCCATATTTATGAGCAGGGTGGCATTGTGGGCGCGGTCTGCCATGGTCCTGCCGGATTAGTCAATGTTCGGCTCTCAAACCAGGACTATTTAATCACTGGCAAGGGGGTTGCTGGCTTTACGAACGAGGAAGAAGTAGCGGTTGGTTTAACCGAGGTAGTGCCGTTTCTGTTAGAAGAAATGTTGACTGAGCGAGGGGCAACCGTGGAGAAAGCACCAAACTTTCAGCCCAAAATTGTGGTGAGCGATCGCTTAGTGACAGGGCAAAATCCGGCATCCGCAGCAGGGGTGGGCGAACAGATCGTAGCACTTTTGAGGCAAAAACCTTCTAACCTCTCGGCTTCCGCATAGATCGAGGACTACAGCCTTTCCCTAGAATAGTCAGCACAGTAAAATAGAGAGGAAGACCTCACAAAACAAACTAAACCAACTGATGACTTGCTACTCAGTAGATTTTCGCAGAAAGATAATAGAAGCATACGAGCAG
>JAAUOZ010000050.1 GCA_012034655.1 Leptolyngbyaceae cyanobacterium CSU_1_3
TGATCCAAAGTCGATCATGCTCTATGCAATTCCCAAAACGCTCACTACCAATGGCTACGAAGTTGGCTGGAATTATCAGCTTTCAGCCACAGATAAGCCTTTATTGCAAAAGCGTATCCAAGATAGCTGTTCTATCAATCAACGGTTACAACCACCTGGTTTTCTGATCTTAATCGATAGACTCAAACATCAACCCTACATAGCTTGGAGCATTGAGTGATGAAGATTTTAATCCGATCGATGGTCAGCCTCCTCGTTTTTGTCACAGATGTTTTGTACCAAAATCGTCCCTATCAACGGTTCTATGTTCTAGAAACTATTGCCCGTGTGCCCTACTTCGCCTATCTATCGGTTCTTCACCTCTACGAGACGCTTAGTTTTTGGCGAAAAGCAGACTGGCTCAAAGTTCATTTTTCTGAAACCTGGAATGAACTGCACCATCTGCTAATTATGGAATCACTGGGAGGCAATCGCTACTGGATCGATCGCTTCTTGTCACAACATCTAGCAATAGCGTATTACTGGATAGTCGTCTCACTTTATATGCTCCTGCCCAAGTCTGCTTACTATATGATGGAGCTAATCGAGCAACACGCTTATGAGACTTACGACCAGTATCTGAAAACACATGAGGAAACACTGAAAGAAACGCCTGCGCCTCAAGTTGCAGTGAACTACTACCGAGATGGCGATCTCTACATGTTTGAAGAAATGCAAATCACTCAAGCTGAATTTCGCCGCCCGAAAGTTGATAACCTCTACGATGTATTTGTGAACATCCGTGATGACGAAGGTGAACACGTCAAAACAATGATTTTCTGTCAGCAACTAGAAGCGCAGCAAACATTCAAAAGTCCACATACTGCGATCGCTTTAGCAGAGACAGAGCCTGTGCCTCTCTTGGTCAATGAAACAACCAACTCTTGAAGTATCCCTTAAAACTACTGTAAAAAGGAGCATTCAACATGAATAACGCAGCCATGATTTCTACTCCGTCGCCCATGACACAGCCTGAACTCACACTTGTACCCAACAACTCACTATTTACAGCAACACCAGAAGAAGGCAGACAGCTTGCAGTAAAAATGGCACGTCTAACCGTCAAACTCACGCAGCCCGACGAAGAGAGACGCAAGCAAATACGTGCTAACTACGATAACGATGCCATGATGCTAATTGCAGTGAGTCAAGTCGTTGCAATGGAGTTTGCTACCATCGCTGCCGCAAACAACTACTGGCGAGAGTCTTAGGCAAGGCTTCTAAAGGATGTTAGTTTTCTGTCATCCCGATCGCAATCTCATTCAGTTCCTCAGCATTCAAAATTGTGATGTGTCCCCCTCGCTGATAGGCGATCGCAGACTTCAAACTCCGAATCAGCCGAACGCACTCTTCATAGGAAATGCCGATGGTGCGGGCAATGTGGTAGTGAGACAGCGTTACTTTGAGATGGTTTCCAGTTGAGTTAGCGTCTGTTCCATGTTGAGCCGCAGTCGATAAAATCAGTTGAGCTAACCGCACAATGGCGCGTTCTGAAACCAATCCATGAATTGTCTGATGCAGTTGATTTAACCGTTGGGTTAGTGTAGCTAACATCCCGATCGCGACTTCAGGATTTTGCTGAAAGACTAACAACAAGGCGGCTCTGTCAACAAACAAAAGCTCACAATTGGTTTCTGCCACGATCGTAGCTGGAGCAACTCCATCTCCAAACAAAGCGGGGGCTGCAAAAATTTCCCCAGACAGCAAGATTCTCAGCAGGGTTTCTCGCCCATTAGGAGTCGTTTTCTTGACTTGAAGCCGACCACTCAACAAAGCATGGAGTTTAGTAGGTAAGCGATCGCCCTCATGCAGCACAATCTCATCGCATAGATACTGACGAACTTGAGACTGAGGTTGTAGTACTTGCAATTCTGCTTCTATTAGCTGCTCAAAGATTGCGACTTTTCTTAGGTGTTCGATCGTGGCTATCATCCCCGCATTTCCTCAAACGATGGAATTGAAACGTTCGACTTTATCAAACGTGAGCTACCTCAAAGACGCGCGCTCAAAATTGAATTAGTCTGATAGTAACGCAAGACAGAACCCCTTCTAGCAAGTTGCTCAAACACAGCTTAAGGTGCTGCATTACAGAGGGCATCATGAACTTGAACCTACTCGCCAACCTCTATCTTGAAAGTGATCCTGCTGAAATATCTGCTGAGACCCAAACCGAACTCTGTGATTGGCTAATGCAAGAATTTCGGCAACTACCGCTGAATCTTTTGTTTTCAGACAATCAACGGTACAACTCCCCAGAAGAAGTGTTTGCTGATATTGAGCAAGACAAACTCTGGGTCAACACTGAAGCCTACGACACTTCAATCTACACTAATCCATTTTATGGAGCAGTCCTCGCAGCAGTTCATGATTACGATCATTACTGTTCCCAAAGTGATTGGACGTTTGAAGGCGAAGTTATAGCTTACCGGACGCTGGCAAATCGTTCTCCTAGTCTTGAGATTCAAAAGATTCTCTATTCCCAAATTGTTCTCAGAGCAGCCACACATCTCTATTTAGGACATTCCCCAGAACCCAAAATCGTCTTTCCTTAAGGTTAAATTATGAACTCATGTCCATGTTGTAATTGTCTGTTGCTTCGTCATATTCGCCATCAGCGCGTTTACTTCTTTTGTTCACACTGTTGGGCAGAAATGCCAGTGTTAAACAATCTGAAAGCTGACCTTTCATAATTTCAATGTCGATCGACGCAGCGACTCTACTGCTTTAGCTTAAGAATCTCTCTACACCAATCATAGGAAATAGAATCATGTCAACAACACACTCATCAGTAACAACCGTTGTCGTTCAGCTTTTACAACGAATCAACTATGACAAACCTGGTGTTTCTCGTCAGGTTATCGCAAAAGATGAACACACAACATCTGCACTTGTCTGCATCGCTGCTGGAACCTTGATTCCCGAACATTCCGCCCCTAGAACCGTTTGTCTCACTGTATTAGACGGGTGTGGAACTTTGACTTTAGAAGGGCAAGATATTGCCTTAGAGCCAGGTGTCTTTGTCAGAATGCTACCCAACGTACCCCACGCTCTGCAAGCGATCGACAATCTAGCCTTGCTGCACGTTTAGCCGAATCTAAAAATCATGAAAGGGGTTTCCCTGCACCAACAAGGAGTTAAATCATGACAACTCAACATCCAACCTACGAAATTTTAGCGAAAGAGATGGCTTACATCTTTGGCAATCGTGAGTTTGATCAACCTGTAAACGAATTTCTCAAGACAACAGGGTATACACTCAATCAATCTTTCAATGATCCGAACACTGGGTTTCAAGCCTTTGGGTTAATTTCAAACGCATCTAACAAGCCACCTGTGTTAGCATTTCGAGGAACGAGTGAAGCGATCGATGACATCGCTAACAACGACCTTAAAGGAATTGGGTTTAGCCAGTTTGCGGCAAATCGGAATGTAATTGCGGCATGGCTCACAAACACTGCACAAGCAACTCACTGCAAGCCAGACCTTGTAGGACATAGTTTGGGAGGCGCGATCGCGCAAATTGCAGCGACAAAGCTTATTGATTCAATTGGAGAAGTGGTGACATTTAGTTCTCCTGGAACAAGTCGTGCGATCGCGGCTCAGTTTCTTCAAAATGGAGGAATGCACAAAACCGTTACGCACTACATTGTAGACGGCGATATTGTGAGTTTGGCTGGAGAAGCATTTATTGCTGGAAAAGCCATTCTTCAGTCTTTTACGGATTGTGTTATCAACCCACTTTATAACCTGGACAAGCATCAGAAGATTGGGCGATTGTTAAGCACTCCTCCTGCTGGTTACACTCAAACCGAAATCTCAGTCAAAGCTTTAAGCCATCCAGCATTCACCTACGTCAACCCAGACTACCTGGAGTTTTTAGCAGCGTACCGCGCAGTCGAGCCTGAAGTAGCACGCTGGCTTACATCAAGAGAAAAAGTTGAAACTCTGAGACAGTCAGGCTTCTCCTTCCAAAAATTCATCCTTGAGATCAGCGATAAACTGACTCCGATTCAACATTCGCTAGTCAATCGTTAGAGCTACTTTCATCCGTAACACTCCAAACTTGAGGTAAATCAATCATGAAACCTAGTATCCGTTCTAACTTCAAAATGTTTTCGCTAGTGGGTGCTTTGGTGTTGGTGTTAGCGATCGTGTTTCAGCTTCCGGTAGTAGCTCAATATAATCCGCAAATTATTCCACGCATCGAGACGATCGCAGGAAAGCAGAAAAATGTTCCTCCTTCGTATCAGTTGACTATTAGCCGACCTCAAGACATTGTGTTTGTTTCTTGTCCCGGTCGCTATGCTCCCAAGCTAGGCTACTTGCGGAATGTTCAAGCAATTCAATGTGAACCATTCTAGTCCAATTTCTACAACCACATTAGAGGTGTTATATGCTTTCGTTTACGTCAAAAAGATTGTTTGCACTCATCGTCGGAGGGCTACTAGTCACAGGAATTACCGCAGAAGCCTCTTCTCCAGATGCCTGGAGACAGCATTCTCAAGAAGTTACCAATCGCTGCATTAAAGTAAGTGGCTTACGCAATGCACAACCTGCTGGTCAGATTGTTAGTTTTGGTGATAATGCTGGATATGATGCGCTACTCGTTCGAGGTAACTATCCTCAACCTACCATGAACAATCAGGTTGGGCAATTTCTTTGCTTGTTCGATCGCCGAACTCGTCAAGCTTACACTAGCGAAGCTAATAATCTGCAATCTCCTGGTAATCAAGCACTGGGGGTTCCAGGTCAACCGATTGAGCAAGTGCTGCAATGGGCAAATAGTCATCGCTTCTTGCCTCCTTTGCGACCCGTTGAGAAACTTGATGCGGGCTATCCCGACTACCAGAGTGTGATTACTCTAGGTCAGCGATCGAACAAGTCTGCTTCATACATTGCCTTTGAGGTATTTACAGATCCAAACCGAATCGTGACGAGTCAAACGATCGACTATCGGGACTACAGTCAACTTCGCCGCCCGCTTGCTTTCACTCGGAGAGATGCCGAAGGCTTGCAACTGATCCAAACGATTTACGGAGAGCAAATCAAAGAAGATTTTAGGCGCTCACGGCATGTCAGAAATGAGGGTACTGGAAACATGACCGTCAAGGTTTATAGAGGCGATCTCTTTGTCTATCGAACTTGGACTGATAACCCAGCGACTCAGTTCAGCATTTATCGCTTAGATGATGTAAATCGAGTCACTCAACGGTAATCGAAGCCCTCGATCGCTAGTCTAGAATTTCTCCTGTCTCAGAATTAGTGATTGCTGCGCGTTTTGTGTAGGAAAAAGACCCAACGCTGCTCTAGCGCAACGATCGCCGCAGTCTCCTAAATTAAGAATGTTCTAAGCAGGAGATCTAGATTGATCACATCCGACACACTTTGTAGAATAGGAGCTTGGTCATGAAGATAATTACACTGAATAACATTACCCAAGCGGTAATCGACCACGGTGACGGTGGTAAAATGCATCCGCGATTATATGAGATTTACACGAGTCTCATTCAACATCTCCACGCTTTCGTGAAGGAGACAAATCTAACCGGAGCAGAATTGCAGCAGGGACGCACCTTTCTCAATGGAGCCAGTCGCTACACACAAGAAATCCCCGATGGTGAGATTCATATGCTCACTGACCTAATAGGACTCTCTGAACTGGTGGAACTATTGCATGACTCGAATGGCGGCACAACAGAAGCTAATCTGGAAGGGCCACTCTATGTTCCAAACGCGCCAGAAAGAGCTATGGGAGAACGCCTGGGAGTGGATGACGCAGGTGATACGCTCTTCTTGTCAGGACAGGTATTAGATGGGAATGGAAGCGAGATCGCGAACGCTTTGATCGATGTGTGGCATCCCAATTCCAAGGGTTTATACGATATCCAAGATCCCTCTCAGCCTAAAGGGAACTTCCGAGGTCGTTTCTACACAGATTCAGAGGGCAAGTACGCGTTTGAAACTACTGTTCCGATGGGATATAACGTTCCAGCTAGTGGGCCTTGTGGTGAAGTACTAAGACTGCTAGGACGGCATACTTGGCGGGCGGCTCACATCCATTTCAAAGTTAGTGCTTCAGGGTATGCTCCACTAACCACACAGATTTTCATTGCTGGTGATCCTCATCTAGATTCTGATACAACCTTTGCAGTTCGATCGGCGATCGTTCCCTTGCAAAGTCATGAGGCACTCGATGAACTCAAAGCGCGGAATCAAGGCAGACCGTTCTACACAACCGAGTTTAACTTTGTGTTGAAACCTGCTACCTCCGTGGAAAATGACAAAGCAATGCCCCTACTTCACACGCTCCATTCATAAATCTAACAAACTACTCAAGAGGTCAATGATGAAACTCAGTTATCGCGGCGTGACCTACGACTACCATACTCTCAAAGCTTCTAGCGATCGGGTTCGTCGAGAAACGCCTTATAACCTGCGCTATCGCGGCATTATCTATCAGGTCACTCCTCAATCAGCAATGCTCAAAGCACCTGTTCAAACAGTGACTCGTCAACTAACTTATCGCGGCACTACTTACTGGGTTACGCGAACGATCGTAGAAGAGGCAACAGTCATCCCTGCCATACTGTCTGAAAATGCCTGTGCCACCTATTCAAAATAACCCCTTGGTTGGCACCTGGAAACTGATTTCTGCAACGGCTATTCATTCTGACGGCACAGTTGATTCTGAGGTGTATGGCGCGAGTCCTACTGGCTATATTACCTACACGGCCGACGGTTATATGATGGTGATGTTTTCAAGGAGCGATCGTTTCCCGTTGAGCCAAGAGGTACGATCGCCATTGAGCCAAGAGATGCAGTCCCTACCTGCCGAAGAGCTTGCTCAAGCTTTCACGACATTCAATGCTTACGCTGGAACTTACACATTGAGCGGCAACACAGTGACTCATCACATTGAAATCGCATCGATTCCCAATCGGGTCAGCACAACATTGGTTCGTACCTTTCTCTTGACTAGTAACCAAGTAACACTGAGAACACTACCCGCTCTGAATGATGGTGTAGAGAAGGCTTTTGAGTTGGTCTGGGAGCGCGTTTAATTGCTTTGTCGTCAGTAACTTTGTGACTCATTAACATTCAGGTACAGGAGTACGATAGTGACTTATTCATCGCTCAAACAGGGGATTGATCCAGATCAGAGACAAGCTCACGTCCGTCAGGCTCGGAGAAGTTTAAGACTTTTCTTGATAGTTCTCGTGCCATTGTCGATTGTTCTAGAAACACTTCTCATCACAGGTAGACAGTCTTTCTTAGTGATGGCGTTGTTTGCCTGGACACCTGCGATCGCTTCAATCATGGCTCGTCTAGTGCTGCATGAAGGCTTTGCTGATGTCTCCTTCTGGTCTGGCGGACGACGCGGACTACGGGCAATTTTGATTGCACTGATTTTTCCAGTTGGAGTTGGTGCGATCGCTTACGGCATTGCCTGGACAACTGGACTCGCTGAATTTGTCATGCCCACTCAAAGTGTTGCTTGGACAACGCTGGCTACCGTAATTCTCTTTGCTGCTGGTGAGGAGATTGGCTGGCGAGGCTATTTACTGACGCGGCTGATGGATGCTGGAGTGTCACACCCCATTTTGCTCAGTGGCTTAGTTTGGAGTTTCTGGCATGTTGCCTTGATTCTGGGGGGTGGCTATGCGGCGGGGCTATCTCCGATTTTATCGGTTGTTATCTTCGTTTTTGGTGTGACTTCAGTGGGCTATGTCTTTGCATATTTGCGTTTGTGGACGGGCAGCGTTTGGTCTGCAATTGTTCTTCACTCCGCCTGGAACATTATTATTCAATTTGGATTTGATCCAGCAACAGTGGGGGACACCGCAAAGCTTTGGGTAGGAGAATCGGGCATCCTGGTCAACCTCGTATTATTTGTTGCTGCCTTGATGAGCCGGGGTCGCCTTCAGCAGATACAACGGTTGGGTTATAAAGCTTACTCAGGAAATTCTGAGAACGATGTACAACTTACCCATTAAGACCACCTTCGCTACTACAGAGGTCTGAGCCATGCTTGGGAGCTTCATTCCGGTTTCAGCCGTGCTGTTTTGTTTGGCGATCGCAAGTACACAAGCGTGGCTATTCTATCATCGGTACAATCGTCCTACCTACACTTGGATCGTAATCAGTCTTGTAGGATTCTTTGTAGCAGTCCCTCTAGCGGTTACCGCAGGATGTCTATCGATAGCTCTGTTTCGATTGGATGTGTTGCAAAACGGCAAACATGGCGCGATCGCTTCTATCGCCATCATCATGAGTTTTGGTGTTGTCATGATTTTGTCACAGTGGCTCATCTTGCGAAGAAGAGTGAGTGCCCCAATGCTGCAAGCGTCGCTAAATGTCGTTCTCGGAACGGCTACCTGGCTATTTTTTGTATCACAGCTTAAAGATACGCCAGTGGGCTTGCTCTCATTGATTGTTCTTTCGATTGTCTTGGGTGTGGGCTTAGGGGGCATCATCCATAAGACTTTGAACTCATGGATTGCGTAAAACCGTAATGCATTCAGTAGACTCAACCTAATTAACAAAAAGGAGAAAAGTATGAACCCTTCAACCACTGTTTCTAGTAGTTCACCTGTGGCAACACCGCCTGAAATAATTCTTATTCCTGGTAACTCTCTCTTGACTGCAACCCCTGAAGAAGGGCGACAGTTAGCGGTCAAGATGGCGCGTTTGATTGTCAAGATGACTCAGCCTGATGAAGAGAAGCGCAAACAACTTCGTGAATCCTACGGAAATGATGCCATGATGCTGATTGCGGTTAGTCACGTTGTTGCTACAGAATTTGCCACGATCGCCGCTGCCAACCACTACTGGCGCGATACGACTGTTTACTCCTCTACTTAGGTAAAAGGAATCTCATCATGACGATTGCATTGGATATCCCGCCTTTAGCCAATAGTTTAGGATTTGCAGCACTGATTGGCTATTCACTCACGCTACTTCCCAGCATTTTGAGAATTGTCTTTCCTCAATCAAAAGGCACTACACTTCACAAATGGCTGTTGCAGTATCGTCGCCATATTGGGGTGTTAAGCCTCTTTCTTTCCGCGCTGCATGGCTACCCCTACTTGCACAAGAGAAGCCTTGATGCTGGTGATATGATGACTTACTTGATCTATATTCAGGGCGTTTTGGCGTTTGTCATTCTGATTCTTCTCGCTGCAACTTCTAACAACTGGAGCATGAAGAAATTGAAGAAGAACTGGAAGCAACTTCACAAGCTCACCTATGCTCTGATGTTTCTTTTGATCTGGCATATCTGGGATAAGATGTCTGGTCACTGGACTTATCTCACACCTGTAGGACTAGGAGTAATGACAGGTGCCACAATTTTGTTTCTGATTCGTGCTTACACTGAATATGAAACTCAGCGGCAAAAAGACTTGGAAAAGGCTACAAGCTTAACTATTTCTGAAAAGTGATAGATCAATCATCGGCACTTGCCACTTATCAAAGGAGTGTCTAATGTTCAAGTCAAGTTCTAATAAAGTATGGATCAAGCTGGGGATTGCTGCGCTCCTAGCTGCTGTCGGAACTCGTTATTTGAGAGCAATTTTGCAGCCATCTGTATCAGCTACAGCCGAGTTTCAATCAACAACCTCGCAACTCGATCGCACGTTCAAAGATACAACCTGGGTGTATGCAATCGCCATCAGTCCGGATGGCAACACGTTAGTCAGTGGCAACTATCATGACACTATTAAAATTTGGAACCTGAATACGGGGCAGTTGTTGCATACAATCCCAGGAGATACAACTGAGGGGCACGGAGATGCAGTCGTTTCCTTAGCCATCAGTCCGGATGGACGCACAGTTGCCAGTGGAAGCTGGGATAATCGAGTCAAGTTGTGGGATTTACAAACGGGTAAACTCATTCGCACCTTTTCTGGACACAGCGATGATGTGAAGTCGATCGCAATTAGCCCGGATGGAACCCAGTTAATCAGCGGCGGATGGGATCAGATGATCAAGGTATGGAATTTAAAGACGGGGGAACTCACTCATACATTTCACCTGCAAGAACCTGTGACTACCCTTGCAATTAGTCCTGATGGTCAGTTTGTCGCAAGCAGTACTCAAGGCGGAAAGATTATGATTTGGCAGCTTAGTAGTCGAATCTTGAAGCTGCCTCTCGTTGCTCATAACAAAGCGGTTTCATCTATTGCCTTTAGTCCTGATGGACGATCGCTGGCTAGTGGTAGCTTAGATCGCAGCGTTAAGTTTTGGAGTATGCAGACAGGACAATTGTCGGGTGCATTTGTGGAACATAGCAAAGCAGTTCTATCTATTGCCTTTAGTCCTGATGGACGATCGCTAGCAAGCGGTAGCTATGACGGCATTCTTAAAGTGTGGGATACTGAGACTAGAACGGTAAAGAGTACGATCGCAGGGCATGATAAGCCCATTTGGTCAGCTACATTCAATCCGTTTGGAAAAACCTTTGCTAGTGGAAGTGCTGATGGAATGATCAAGACTTGGCGAACAGTTCCTCAAGTCGGCTTTCTCAAAGAGACGTTGTGAACCAAGAGTACAAAGAGTAGAGGGTGTTGAGGATGTTTGAAAAGACAATCAAGATGTAAAAAAGCTCTCCGATTATAAACCGTAAAGACGTAAAGAGCACAGCACCGCAAGAGCTACATGAGTAAATCTTGTCCCTTAGTACAGGACAAAAAGGTTAAAAGTCACTAGGAGAGGGATTCCTAGGAGTAACTACACGACCGAAAAATCCCTCATGACTGAGATTACCCTAATTCACCAGACCTTACACCAACATTTTGGATGGCATGGTGCGCGACTTCGATTTTTGACGTTGTTCTTAATTGCGCTGTTTCGAGGCAGGACGGTGAACTTGAGCGACTTATCCATCGCCATGCCAAGCGATGCTCAAGCCAGTTCTCGTTACAAACGCTTGCAGCGGTTCTTCTGCGGCTTTGAGTTGGACTATGGCGATTGGGCGAAGGGGATGATGAATTTAATGGCGATTCCGCAGCCTTGGACGTTAGCAATTGACCGGACAAACTGGAAAGTGGGTACGATCAACCACAATTTTCGGCGTTGCATAATGGAAGGATGAATTGAGGTCATCTTCCATGCAATGTCCTGAATGTCAGTCCCCCACATCCGTAAAAATGGGAAGAGAAAAGGTAAGCAAAATCACGTCTGCGTCGATTGCGGGCGGCAGTTCATCGATTGCTACGATCCGCCTCAGGGCTACTCGGACGCAGTGAAACGCGAATGCTTGAAAATGGATGTGAATGGCATGGGCTTTCGAGCGATCGAGCGAGTCAAAGGTGTACATCATACCACTGTGATTTACTGGGTCAGACAAGCGGGATTATTGTTGCCAGATGCCTACGAGCCAGAGATGCCGCCCCAAGTTGGAGAATTGGATGAACTTGAAACCTTTGTCGGATCAAAAAAAACAAAATCTGGAGCTGGACAGCGGTAAACCACTTCCAGCCAGGAATTTTGGGCTGGGTGATTGGCGATCATCGTGCGGAGACGTTTACTCCACTCTGGGACTTAGTCACGCTCTGGAACTGCTACTTCTATGTCAGCGATGGCAATCGGGTCTATCCGATGTTCATTGCGGATGAAGACCACATTGTGAGCAAAACCTACATGACAAGAGTGGAAGGTGAGAACACGCGCTTAAGACACTATCTCGCACGCCTGCATCGCAAGACGCTGTGCTATTCCAAGTCCGTAGAAATGCTCCAGCACTCTGTACGATTACTACTTCACTACCTCAAATTTTGGGATGTTCCTGTTCCTAGCTGATTCATCTTCTTATTCAGCAACGCCCAAGTTCCCCCTTCCGGTCTCTCGAAATACTGATTTGAGCCGCTCCAAACTCGCCTTTGATCGTCTTTTTACTGTGTCCATTGCGCCGATTGCGGCTGGCTTTACCAGATGGCAAAGGTTCGGAATCTTGCTCTTCTAGATGCGTTTTCAGTTCTGCGTTTAAGCAGCGTTCTACCAAGGCAGTCGTGAGTTGTTTCAAAATCCCACCTTCTCCGATTAAATCTTCAGGAGTTTGGTAGCCTTTGAGCAGTTCATCAAGTAATTCAGGTTGAAAAGTCATAGGTTTGATGTCTCAGATTCAGGAGTTCATTAGATCTCAACTTCTGACCTTTGACACAATTTATTTTACAATCCCGTTAGGAAGGTAGATCGTATAGTGAATCGGTTTGCCTAAAATTTGACTCCGGATTGCGAGTCCTTCTTGAACGATGCCTCGTGCCATTCAATCTCCCCCTGATTAAGGTTTTTGGAGAACGAACGTATTGACTAACCGAAGAAATACGTCCAAATCATCGATTTCATCTGCTCTAAAAACAACGTTTACAAAAGCAAGCGGGTTAAATCTTCCCGATATCTTTCCATCCGTCTTGCGTCGAATTGCAAGATCCCCGTTTCCAGTTGTTAATTCAAGCTCCTGTACTTCAATCCGCCTTGGCTCCTGATTCGGAAAAACAACATTGATGAATCCCGAACCCACTTCTAAATCAATGCCCTTTGCAGTTGAAAACCGAGCAACACCCGATTGAGCAAACTCAGTTTGTGCCCGTTGTAGCCGAATTGCTGTCCAAACTCGTTCCGCATCTTGAGCAAACCGGTAGGCATCATTGACTAATATATTAGGAGCCGCTCCCCCAATAGAGAAACGCTGTCTCATTGTGGGCTGATTCGACAAGAAGGGGTGATTGTTCCAGGAATATTCAAATGAAGTCCTGTGATAGACTCCATTTCTATAGATGCGCGTAATCCGCTTACGCAGTCCTGTTGTTTCTGAAAAGCGCAAAACCTCGCCCTTGATCCCTTTCCGGGTTTGCCAGTAATGAGCGATTCCCAGTTCACCGACAAAAGAGCATTCAGATTTGGGAGCGCGAAACATAGTGATATACATCCATGCAAACAGTACTGCTGTCAACCCTCCTCCAAGCCAAGACCAAATTAAACCTGCACCGAAAGAGTTCAGTATTATCCCACCTAAAAATCCAGACGCGATAACAACTAGGCTGAGGATAGCGAAGAGGAAGAGGTAGAAAAGGGTCATAAAGAATACCAACCAAGAAGAGAACATAGTCAGTACAAACTCCAGTAAAGTTTGCAAAATTGGCGTTCTACTCGATCGATTGAGTTCCTCCGTAATGCCTGCCCCTGATGCGCTAATCACTGCTCCAATCTCTGGTGGCGGCGATGCAAAGAAAAATGTATCAGGATGGAGCAGCACGCCGTTATGATCCCTCATCTGTGCTGGCGGAGTCCAAACTGTTTGATAAGGAGTTTTCATCAATATCGTCTCGTTGATCACTTCAGTTTCTCAAGTAATTTGATTACTTTTTGGTAATTTTCCGTATCCCCTTGCTGTTGGAATAAATCTGCGGCTTTTTGGAGATCTGCGATCGCGCCTTGTTTGTCGCCCAACCTAACGCGTGTACTGCCTCGATCAGAGTAAACATCAGCATGATCTGGCAAGATCCGAGAGGCTTGGTCATAGTCTTGGAGTGCTCCTTGTTTATCCCCTAACTCATAGCGGACAAAGCCTCGATTGTTGTAGGGATTTGCAAAATTCGGCTGAAGTCTAATTGCTTGGTCATAGTCTTGGATTGCGCCTTGTTTATCTCCTAACTCAGAGCGAACAAAGCCTCGATTGTTGTAGGCAAGAGCATAATCTGGCTTGACGCGAATCGCTTGACTATAGTCCTGGATCGCACCCTGTTTGTCCCCCGACTCGTAGCGGACAAGTCCTCGATTGTAGTAAGCCTTGGCATAATCTGGCTTGAGTTTAATCGCTTGGTTATAGTCCTGGATTTCACCCTGTTTATCCCCTACCATAGAATGGGCGAGTCCTCGATTGTAGTAAGCTTCGGGAAAATTCGGTTTGAGCTTAATTGCTTCCGTCCAATCCTCGATCGCGCCTTGATAGTCTCGCCTCCTAGCTTTTTCCTGTCCCCTATCAAAAGCTCCTGGGCACTCATTGCCGGGAAAGATGAATCTGTAGGTCGTGTCGTTGGGGGCTTTGATGCCTGCGCCTGGACTATAGGGGTAGATGAAGTAGTGAGCGGTATTGTCGGTGAATTCGATGTTTGAGTTTGATCCTGAGTACACGCACCCAAGCTGATCGCGATCGCTAAACTTATGCTGCCTAAAACTTGACCGCTGAGATGCGATCGAAGGTTCTGATTCAGTTGTCTCATCATCTGCAACCCTATCTAAAAATTTCCTGAATGGTTTTCTGAAGCTACAGAGCTTATGCCTTTGTTTTGAGAACCGCTCATATTCTACAGGGCAAGAAATGAATGACAAAATATCGTGCGCGATATCGTTGAAGTATAGTCCGATCGCCTAACTTGCCAGTACTTCATCTCTCCAATCGCTGATAAACATATGTCCCGGTGCGTGAGTGATGGCAAATTCGGGCTTGGCTCGCGCAATGGCAGTCTGAGTTGTAACTCCACACGCCCAGAATACGGGAACTTCCCCTTCGCGGATGGTCACTGCATCTCCATAGTCGGGACGAGATAAATCGGTGATCCCCAGTTGCTCTGGATTGCCAATGTGAATTGGTGAGCCATGAGCCTTGGCAAAGCGACTCGTGACTGCGACCGCTCGAATCGCATCCTGTGGCGTTAGAGGACGCATGGACACAACGAGAGGACTGGAGAAAGTACGATTTGCTAAACAATCGATCGAGGTTTTGTACATGGGCACATTCTTACTTTCCTCAATGTGCCGAACAGATAATCCTGCATTCAGCATTGCAGTCTCGAATGAGAAGGAACACCCAATCAAAAACGCCACTAGGTCATCTCTCCAAAACGCACAAATGTCTGTGGTTTCCTCAATTAACTGACCGTGGCGAAAGATGCAATAACGCGGTAAATCAGTTCTAATATCTGCACCAGGCGCAATCAGTTTCGGCTCTGGATCACCCACTTCAGTCACATCTAGAATCGGACAAGGTTTGGGATTTCTCAAGCAAAATAAGAGAAATTCAAACGCCAAGTCAAACGGCAACACAACGAGATTCGCTTGCACATAACCAGGCACAAGTCCGGGTGTTGGGCGATCCAGTTGACCCACCCGGCAAAGGTGGCGAAATTCAGTTGGAATCGTAGGATTGAGCATCAAAAAACTCCTGAGCTAGATATTTAGGATCAAGACCATTCAAAAGCGCTAAATATTCGCACATTCACTGGGAATCCATCGATGCTCTGAGAAATCCGGTGTCGGGCAACTTATCTCTGGCGGCATTCCAATCACAAATAAACCGATTAACCATGGCAACACAGATGAAGCGAGCAGTAAGCAGAGCACACCGTACATACTGGAGCAAAACACAGATGTATCTATCCCGCGTTGCAGAACATAGATCTTTGGCTTCTTTGGATAATAGAATACTGTGAGAGGCTTTCTGAGCGAAGACTCCTTCATCGCTGCTGCTTCAGCATCGGCATAGCTGCTAAAGTGACAAGAGTCATCGCCTCTAGCTAGATATACACCACCACCGGCAGTATATCTGTAGAAAATAGTGTAGCAATAATAGTCCCAAGTCCCGTCGTTAAGGGAGCACACAAGAAAATCTGTTGCTTCTGCCTGAATTGCAGGCCATTTTTTGCTTCGAGCGCCCCGCCAGAGCATCTGCAACGAGCACCAGATGAAGAGAATACCAGCACTCCCAAATATACAAAACATTACGAGGTGACTAATGATAGCGAAGATGATCATGATATCTAGGTGGGTAATGAACTATCGTTTTCCTCACACATCACTCCTCACTTCTTAGCAGTAATAACCTTATATTTCACGGCACAGAGAACTTATGTGCTGCCTCAGATCGAAACTGGGCAAATGTCAAAGTGAGCGCCGTTCTGGATCTCCAAATCCGCCACCACCGGGTGTTTCAATCACAAATACATCGCCAGGGTTAACTTCAACTTCTGCTTTGCAAGAGAGTGTCTCGATCGTGCCATCTTGTCGCACCACTGAATTGCAGCCCGTCTTGCCAGGTTGCCCCCCCATCAGTCCAAACGGGGGAACAATTCGATGCCCTGATAGAATTGCAGCCGTCATGGGTTCTCGAAACTGAATACGCCGAACCACCCCATTGCCGCCGCGATGTTGCCCGCTGCCGCCACTGTTCGATCGAATCGAAAATTCCTCAACCAGTACCGGAAATCGCCACTCTAGAACTTCTGGATCAGTCAGGCGGGAGTTGGTCATATGGGTTTGCACCGCATCAGTACCATCAAACGTTGCCCCCGCGCCAGAACCGCCACAGATAGTTTCATAGTACTGATGCTGATGATTGCCAAAGGTGAAATTGTTCATCGTGCCTTGAGACGCTGCAAGAATCCCAAGCGCACCATAGAGGGCATTCGCGATCGCTTGTGAAGTTTCGACATTTCCAGCCACCACAGCAGCGGGCGGACGTGGGTTTAGGAAACACCCTTCAGGAACAATCATTTCTAGTGGTTTGAGGCAGCCTGCATTCAGCGGGATATCATCCTCGACTAAAGTGCGGAAGACATAGAGAACCACCGCCTTGCAAATTGCTAGTGGAGCATTCAGATTTGTCGATCGCTGCGGGGATGTGCCTGTGAAATCAATCCGAGCCGAGCGAGTCGCGGGATTGATCGTTAAATCCACACAGATCCGACTGCCATCATCCATGAGATACTCAAAGCGACCTGGCTTGAGATTCTCAATCACCCGCCTGACCGATTCTTCTGCATTGTCCTGAATGTACTGCATATAGTTCTGTACAGTTTCAAGTCCATAGGAGCTAACAATGTGATGAAGTTCTTTTACACCTCGCTCATTCGCTGCAATTTGAGCTTGCAGATCGGCTAAGTTCTGAACCGAATTGCGAACCGGATAGGGATTGTTCGTGAACACTTCTAGCAGTTCTGCTTCTAGGAAACGTCCCTGATCTACGATTTGCAAATTATCGAGGAGGATGCCTTCCTGTTCGATCGATTCACTATGCGGTGGCATCGAACCAGGTGTAATGCCGCCAATATCCGCATGATGTCCGCGTGAAGCCACATAAAACATTGGAGTAGAACTATCTGCCACAAATACCGGAGTGATGACTGTGATATCAGGTAAATGAGTCCCGCCATTGTAGGGATTATTGGAAGCATAGGCATCTCCAGGCTTTAGAGTTGTGCCTCTTGCCTGAATTAAACTACTCACACTTTCGCTCATCGATCCTAAATGCACAGGAATATGCGGTGCATTGGCGACCAGTTGCCCAGAGTGATCAAAGATGGCACAGGAGAAATCGAGCCGCTCTTTGATGTTGACCGAGTAGCTTGTATTTTGCAGGGTGATGCCCATTTCTTCTGCGATCGCACGCACCAGATTGTTAAAAATCTCCAGCATCACGGGATCAGGCATCGCAGCAGGTAATGAGATAGCAGCAACTTGAGTCTCTGCTACTTTGCTCAAAATGAGATAGTTCTGTTGCGTCAGTTCTGCACACCATCCGGGTTCAACGACGTTCGTTCCCGTTGGTTCGAGGATCAATGCGGCTCCTGGAATGCGATCGCCAGGTCTGAGATCTTGGCGACGATAAACCGGAGCTTGATGCCAAGCCTCTTTGGTGTAGATTGGAACGGTTGCAATTGCAGTAAGTGGAGTGGTTCTCTGATCGCAGAGCAACGGTTCTGTGATTGGGTTTGCGTGAGCGGTTCCTTCGGAGTTGCGCTCTGCGCTAAACGCTTCGACGGAAACCGCCTCTACAATCAAGCTTTTTTCGGGCATTGAAAAGCCATAGCGTTGCTCGTAAATTGCCTCAAATTGCGATCGCATCGCTTCGACTTGATCAAAATCAACGCTCAATGCAGAATCCGTGCCTTGATAGCGGAGCCTTGCTTTGAAAACCGTTTGAATTTGATCGGCACTCACACCCTGAGCGATGATTTCCGCTCGACTTTCTAAATCGAGGGCGGCTAAAGCTTGCTCTAGTTCAGGCATCTTCGTTTCGTCCAGATTTGCTTCGCTCGCTCGATCTTTCAACGTTCGCACATCGGCTAAACCAATCCCATAAGCGGATAAAACGCCTGCAAACGGATGGATAAAAATCTTTGTCATGCCCAATGCTTCTGCTATCAAGCAGGCATGTTGTCCACCTGCTCCCCCGAAGCAACAGAGCGTGTACTGTGTCACGTCATAGCCGCGTTGAACGGAGATCTTTTTAATCGCATTTGCCATTTTGTCGATCGCGATTGCCAAAAAGCCAGCCGCGACCTGTTCATCGGTGCGCGCTGCTCCGCAGATACCGCAAGGGTCGTCCCCTGTAGCTGTCCGAATTTCTGCACTGAGCGCCGCAAACTTTTGTGCAACGATCGTGCGATCGAGCGGTAAATTTCCTTGCACCCCAAACACTTGCGGAAAGAACTCAGGCTGAATTTTTCCCAGGCGAACATTGCAATCCGTCACGGTGAGCGATCCACCTTTGCGATAGCACGCCGGACCCGGATTTGCACCAGCCGACTCGGGCCCAACTCGATAGCGCGCACCATCAAATCGCAGGATTGATCCACCTCCGGCTGCGACAGTGTGAATCGACATCATCGGCGCACATAGTCTGACTCCTGCAACTTCAGTTTCTAAGGTGCGCTCATACTCGCCGTTGTAGTGAGATACATCGGTTGAAGTACCGCCCATATCAAAGCCAATGATTTTGTCAAATCCTGCTGAGGTACTGGCTTTCACAGCACCGACAATGCCCCCTGCGGGGCCTGAGAGAATACTATCTTTACCTTGAAATTGTCCTGCTTCAGTCAGTCCACCGTCTGATTTCATAAACTCTAGCTTGGTGGTAGAGCGAGGCAATGCAGCATTCACTTGCTCGACATAGCGCCGTAGAATTGGAGAAAGGTACGCATCAACAACCGTTGTATCGCCTCGCCGAATCAGCTTCATCAATGGACTCACTTTATGGGAGACAGAAACCTGCTGGAAGCCGACTTTGCGGGCAAGATCTGCAATCTGTTGTTCGTGTTTCGGGTAGCGGTAACTATGCAGCAGCGCGATCGCAACTGCCCGAATTCCATCCTGGTAAGCCTGTTGCAGAAGAGTTGCCAATCGCAGTTCTTCCTTAGAGGTAATTGAGACAAGTTCTTCTCCTTGTGCCGTGTAGCGTTCCTGAACCTCAATCACTCGTTCATAAACTCGCTCAGGGAGCACGATCTGACGCGCAAAGATATTGGGTCGATTTTGATACCCGATCGCAAGCGCATCCCGAAAGCCTTGAGTCGTCAGCAGTAGAGTTCGCTCTCCTTTGCGCTCTAGTAGGGCATTCGTCGCAACAGTCGTTCCCATTTTCACAACTTCAACGGTTCCTGGCGGAATCGCTTGGTCGCTCAAGAGTCCTAGTATATCTCGAATGCCTTGAATCACGGCATCTTGATACTGTTCGGGCTGCTCCGAAAGCAGCTTATAAATAATGATCCAAGAGCGATCCGCAAGTGGCGTGACTTGGAAGCGATCCGTAATCATTGAGAGGCGATCGACAATTCCTTGATCATCGGTCACTGCGACTAAATCGGTGAACGTCCCCCCTCGATCTGCAAATACTTTTAGCATAATTGCCTCGACTAAAGCATTGAGTTTAGGTGTTGCTTGTCTTTCAGGATGACCATATCTTATACGATAAGATATGAATAACAAAATATCTTGCAGGATATAGTTGCAATGCAGTTTCAAGAACTTAGCGAGCTTGAGCTTCGACAGATTTGCTACTTCATGGAAGTCGTGCAAAGTCACAACAACTTTACCGAGGCAGCGCATCGGATCGGGATTAAGCAACCGCCTCTGAGCAAACGGATTCAGGCATTAGAACAGTTTCTCAGTCACAATCAATCGAATGGTGTAAAGCTGTTCGATCGCAGTAAGCGTCCGGTGGCATTAACTGAAGCAGGGCAGGCATTTCGAGACGAAATACAGCAAGCATTGATTCAGCTAGAACGAGCGATTTCCATTGCTCGTCAAGCAAGTCAGGGCGAAATCGGGCGTTTAAGCATTGGGATGAACAATTCTATTGCCAACACAACTCTGCCTGAGATTGTCCAAGCGTTTGTGCAACGATTTCCAAAGGTAGAACTAGAGCTGCATGAAGTCACGATTCAGCAGGAAGTTGCGATGCTCAAAAATCATCAGTTGGATGTTATCTTCCAACGCTCTTCTAGTTTTGAAGAGGTTGACCCCGCATTGAGTGTGCAACCGATTCTGGAGGAATATTTTGTGGTTGCGTTGCCGAACCATCATCCGCTGGCGCAAAAGGCTAAAATTCCGCTGAGTGCGATCGCAAACGAAGCAATTCTCCTACCCTCCCTAGATGTGTTGCCCTTCTACGAAAAAATTATCACGCTTTGCCGAGAAGCGGGGTTTGAACCCAAAATCAATCCAACGGTAACCGTAACAGGAGTCGTAACACTGCTGAGCTTAGTTGCGGCAGGGGTGGGTGTCTCTATTCTGCCGAACCATGTGCAGACCTTACAGCGAGAAGGGGTAGTTTACCGAGCGCTCCAGAATACAATGCTCAACCGTCGCATCGCGATCGCTTGGCGACAGGAAGATTCATCGGTTGTTTTACGTCAATTTCTCAAGGTTGTACGGGAGGTGATGAACTTATCGCTGCTAGATTCTTGGTGAATACAGTAGCAACATTGATCAGCCGAAAATTTAGATGTGAGATTTTATCCACTTGACTGCGATCGTTTAGTCACCTGGATGATGCCTGACCACCCCCTTCGATGTCATTAATACTGGGCAGAGACTTATAAACATGACATCAGAAGGGGGATCAGGATGGTCAACCAGACGATTCGGATTGTCTTAATTGAGCCACAGGATTTAGTCAGAGTTGGACTCGCAACAGCGCTGCCAAAACAGATTCCAAAAGCAGAAGTCGTCGGTCATGGGGCAACTGGCGAAAAAGGATTAGCACTTGTTAAAGCTAAGTTGCCCGCGATCGTCGTTTTAGGTCTTGACCTCCCTCAAATGCACGGACTCGACGTAATTCAGTCGCTCAAGCAGCAGTATCCCAAAATCAAAATTATGGTGCTGATTGCAAACCGAGAACCTGAAATGGTGCTAGCTGCGTTTGATACGGGCGCAGATTCTTACTGTCTTCAGCATCATTCAACTCGCTATCCCCAATCAGCCTGTCCTCGTCGTCGATTTGTTTAAGCTTCAGCAACTGAGCCGACTCAAATCCCTGCTGCAAAGCTCCGTTCTCAAGATTGGACATCATCTCAAATTCGATTGGCAGTTCCTCACCCAAGCTGGATTGCAACCTCAGTCGCCTTTTTTCGACACGCAACTCGCATTCAAAGTTTGGACAGCAGGCATTCCTCTCAAATCGTCACTGCAAGCCGTCGTCAAAAAGCTGTTAGGCATTACTCTCAATAAAACACTACAGCAGAGTGATTTTTCCCAAGATCAGTAGATCGCAAAGTCACTATGGCGCAGGCAGATAAATGGCTGTAATCGCTGGAAACCGCCGTTCGACAGCATGAGCAAGAAACTCCAGCATGGTTTTGAGGGGAAACAAATTCTGGTAAACGACCTGTCCACCCGGTCTTGGGCGGGACACGAAATACCAGAGCAAATACACCCACAAATTCAGCAAGATAAAAGCTAAGGCGACAAAGAGCAGTCTCAGAATCGGATTTTTGGTGGTGGTGCGAATGCGACACTGATTCTTCTGCCTATAACTGGTTTCAATGCCAAAGCGTTCACGGTAGTAATCATGCAGTTGAGGCAGTGACACCTTGATCCGATGCAGCACATAAACCGCATAGCGAATGCCATGCTGGTTTTTGAACCCTTTGTAGTAACCACACACCACTGCCATGCGACAAGTGACGCTGCCATAGTTGGGACTGAGGAGCGTATAGGACGTGAAGTAGCTTTTGCGTCCCACCAGTAAGGCGCGAGTGCCTCCGGTTTTGCCCCGAATCACCGCAGGCATGAGAAACGGGATGTTCAAGGCTTTGAGCCAACGAATGACCGGAACCGCATAAAACCCTCGGTCGAGTCACAGTCGTTTGACGCGCACTCGCAACGGCGACAGCCTCGCTAACAAGTAGGTGACGGTTGCCACGAGTGTTTCATGGCAAGGCACAGCATGAATCCCCAAGGTCACCCGTTTATTGCGGCAGATGACGTAGATCGTGGCATAGGCAAAAAACCGAGTGGTTCCCGCTTTTGCCTCAGAGCGGTAGACGTAAGGGGCTTCCGCTTCGGTCGGCACACCATAGTATGGGATTAGGTGCAAATCAATCGCCATGCGATGTCGCCCTTTGCGGATCTTCGGCGGGATGCGACTGTGCAAGGCAGCGTTCACTTGTGCCTCCAACGCCTGCATGTCATCCAGTTTCTCCAAATGGTAGCGGACGCTATTGCTGCTCGGCGCACCTGCTAAGCTCTGGACGGTATGCTCAATGCTATCGACTCGACTCGCGGTACGCACCAGAATCTCAAACACCTCTCGCACGGTATAGCTACCGTTCATATCGAGGGACAGGTGTTCCATTAAACAATCAATCGCGCTGTCCAAGGTGCTTTGATCACTCAAGGCGGGCGTATCGCATAATGAGGTTGGGTAGGAGGTCATGGCTGTTTTGGTCATTATTTGGTTAGCCTGACTCTACCCCTTTCTTAAAGAATTTTCGATCTACTGAGTATTGTTCGCCTATGGAATTTGTCTGGTCAGCAGGTTGCAGAAATTAAAACTAATCAGCCAACTGTTGGAAGCTTAATCTTTAGTCCTGATGGCACACGGATTGTAACGGGTTCATGGGATGGCACAGTGCGGCTCTGGGCTTTGTCCGGTCAGCAGGTCGCAGAGATGGAACGTCACCAGGGAGCAGTTTATAGCATGAGCTTTAGTCCGGACGGCAAATTTATTGCTACGGCTGGCAATGATGGGAAGATCCATGTTCAGTCGATCGAGACTCTTGATCAACTTCTAAATCGAGGCTGCATCTGGTTACAAGACTACCTGCGCTACAGTCCTGATGCTTCTGACGACGATCGGAAACGATGCAAGATTTCAGCATCATCTCGCACTCCACTATTTGAACCACCAAGCAGTGAGTCTATTCCTGACTCATCTCCGCGCGTATTACCACCGCCACCGCCAATTCCGGCTATAGAAGTTCCTGGCGACTGAGAACTTGAAGATAGCAGTAGTTTCATTATAACTTTGCAAGTAAGCTTGCAAACGCTAGGCTACTTCAATTCCCAACCTACTGGTTTCTTCGTTCACTAACTCATAATGCGATGCCGAAGTTTCAGCGTGATAGAAAGCTACCTCAAACTAGCACTGCTGATAAGCAAACATTAGATACTTTAAGCATTAGTACAACTTCTGGTAATCATTTGGACAGATGGTGATTTGATTGACTAGGAAACAGCATACTTGCAAGTCTACAATCTCATTATCTCTGCTTCTCAGCAAAACATCTAAACTCAATACGAAATTGATGCTAATTCAATCATCTCCCATCTGAACTCCGATATACATATCCGATGATAAAACTATCGAGTTCAAACAACGCCTCATGCTACAGAACATTGTTCAAACCATTTCTTTGATGATCTCTTCTTCAGTTCTACTTTCGTCGTCCCTGTTCTTTGCACCTACTACCTATGCACTTTCGTTAAACAATCAAACCCAACCAAATGAGACTTCCAAAATTGCGTCTAGCAAGAACTCTACTTCTTTAACCGATTCTTCCGATATAGCAGAATCGGTCGAGCCTGCGATCGGTCGTCTAGTAACTATGCTCAACGGCAAAATGACTTGGAAAGGCAAAACTTATACCGTTAGAAGTGGCGTTTCGGGAACTGGTTTCCTTATCAGTCAAAATGGCTATGTTGCTACAAACCGTCATGTGGTTGAACCTGCTAACAATCCCCAGGACAGCAAAGAATTCTTAGCGCAAGATTTGGCGTATCAACTTGTAGAGAAAGGCAAAATCTCTTTCTTTGACGTGATATTCAATCCCGATTTTGTCAAGGACTTAGCAAAACAAGCAGAACTGAGTGACTTGAAGCTGGATCAAACACTCGTAATGTCCAATGGTAAAAAGCTCGACTTCAAGATTGCCGCAGTGGACGAACACCAGGATATTGCGATCGTCAAAGTAGATGCTCAAAATGCACCCGTCCTGAAACTTGCTGATTCTAGACAAGTTCGGGTTGCCCAGTATGTTAGCGTCATCGGCTATCCCGGCATTGTCGATCGCCACCCTTGGGAAAAAGACAATCCCATCCATGAAAGCTCAAACCTAATCGCAACGCTTACCGATGGGCGCATTTCCGCCAAAAAACAACTCGAAGATCGCACCCCTATTTTTCAAATCAGCGCCGTGATCAATCATGGCAACTCTGGCGGTCCTGTATTAAACGCGGAAGGCGAAGTTGTAGGAATTGCAACGCTGGGCTATGACACATCAGGATATGCCTTTGCACTACCCTCAAATGCCCTACAGCAATTAATGCAAAAGAACGGAATTAGCAACGACGAAAGCAGGTTCAATAGCATCTATCGAGATGCGATCGCGCTTTATCACCAAAAGCTATACGGTCAAGCCCTCTCAAAATTTCTGCAAGCGCAACGGTTGTTCCCCTACTCCGCAGAACTCGATCAGTATATTCGGGCTTGCAGTCTCGCAATGCAAGCGAAACCCATTAGTTGAACTCATTACATCAATTTCGCTGCGACTAGGGGACGAAAGCATCTTCGTCTATTTCTATCGTCATTCCGGCAAGCTGCAACCGCTGTGCCAAAACCTCGCCCAATCCAGTTGCTGGAGTCAAGATGCCTCCCCGTGTCTGCCCTCCAGGTAGTTCAGCTATGTGAAGCACCAAACTCAACGCTGCTTCACATAGGAACTTGACCGCTGCTCGGTTGCCAGGGTCGCCTTGATCTCGAATCAGTCCTCGTACCTTATGACCATCGCCCGCAGTCCCGATCAGTTCACAGGAGAACCAACCCTCATTCATCGTTTGCTCAGAGGGTCCGCTTCCCGGTTGAGGTAGGAGCGGTTGCAGCAACGATCTCACTTGTGGCTGTTGCATCGCTCCCACAAACAGAGCAAGTCCTGCGGTCATGCCTGTTGCTTTCAGCCCTGCCAGTGGCTTCTCAAACTTGAGATATTCCTGGTAGGTAAAATCGGCTCCATAAGGTTCCTGCCAGTCTTCAAACAAGGCAGCACTCCGCCGCACAATGCGAGTATTGACCACTCCCATGAAGAAGGGTGCAATCCATGTGTTGAGATCTGAATCGAACGCTGGCAGTTGTGGATCAGGGTTGCGATCGAGTTCAGCTTGAGTATGGTTTCTGCCTGGATTCAGCAGGAAGGGTTCATTCATCTGTGCTAACCCTTGCGAATCGTAGAGATTGAAAGCGGATGCCAGCGTTCCACCATTAAAGCCCCCTGCTGCTTGGAAATAAGCCTTGACTTGGTTGCAGGGTATCCCTAATTCTTGTAAGCGACGAACAATCAAGTAAGTGCCGAGGTCAGACGGAACAGAATCAAAGCCACAGCAAGGAATAATTCGTATGCCATCGGTTGCGGCTTGGTCATGATAGGAATCGATCAATGTTCTGACCCAAGGCGTTTCTCCGGTGATATCGACGTAATGCGTTTTGAATCGAACACAGGCATCGACGAGAGCATTGCCGTAGAGCGCAAACGGTCCAGCAGTGGTGAGGATAACTCGCGTTTGAGACACGATCGCATCGATCGCTGATTGATCTCGGCTATCAGCAACCAGGACATCCACCGTTACACCCACTTCGTCTCGAACAGCCTCTAATTTCTGGCGGCTTCGTCCAGCGTGCTGCTACGCAGATACCGCAAGGGTCGCCCAGCGCACTTGCTTATTAAGAGGTATGGTCAGCAAAGTATTGCACCGTTTGTTTGCCAACAAACCCACTTGCACCGTAGAGAACAACATCATAGGGACGCTCAGACATGGTAGGAGTACTCCGAATTTAGGCAATAGGATTGCAGGATCAATTGCACTTTGCTGATGAGCGCGATCGCACTGAGTCAACAGAGGTAGAATCGTATCAGGAGAAAAGCGGGTCAATCATGAGTATTGAGCAAGATGTTATCGAAACGCTGAGAATTCTGCCCCCTACAAAGCAGGAGGAGGTACTGCGCTTCGTGCAGTCCTTGCAGACCTCTAACCTAGTGGCTCAAAAAAATCTACGACTTGGCTTTGCCGAAAAAATTCTGCCAGATTTGCAAAGAATTCACCGCGATCGCGATGAACCGCCTTCTCCGGTTTATGCGGATAGCCTGATTCGGACAATGCGGGGGATGCGTGATCGTTTGCCTGAAGAGCCGTTTACACAAATCGTCATGGCGTTACACAATGCAATGACATTCGAGTCGCTGGGCGACTTACGATGGGGAGCAGTACTTAGGAGCTTACACACTGCTTCAAAGTCTGGTCGATCAAGACGATTTGCAACCTGAAGAGGTGCAGCAAGCAATTCTTGGGTTGAATCGGCTGAGTTTTGAGGCGATGCCATTTGACTTCAATACCTCAGTTTCTTAGAGACTCCAATCCTCAATCTTCAGCCCTGGCACTTGTTCAAAGTCTCGACGATTACGAGTGACACCTTAGCATTGCGAGAAAGAGCAATTGCAGCAATCCTCATATCCTTCTGAATCCGATTTTTCCGCAAGCTGGGGTAGTCGGTTAGCATTTGGCGAAAACAGCGATCGGCGACATCATCTAGCTCCAAAACCTTAAACTCTTGCAAATACGCCACGATTCTCGACAATTTTGCATAAAGTCGAACTTGATAATTTGCCTGGGCAGGGTCATTAAGGCGACCAACCCAACCATTAAACAGTTCTTGAACAGTCACGATCGTAATTGCAAGATCTGCCTCAAATTCGGCTGCTTTGCTCCTAACTGCTGGATGATCCTCTAGCCAAAGCGAGACATGATCGGTATCGAGAATGTACAAGTTCTGTCCTCAACCTTCTAACGAATAAACGGCAGGATCGACCTCTGTATCATCCTCAACTTCCCGTTCTGCTCGAATCGCCGCCGCAATTTCTGCAAAGTCTGGATCATCTTTGAACATCCCGGCGTACTTAATCCACGGGCTTTCTGTTCTCCGTTCAGAACCATTCAAATCTTGACTTGGCAAAGGCACATCCCACGAAATTGTCTCACTACGGGCAAGTTGCTCTAAGAAAGCAGCTTGAACTTCCGCGATCGCTGCTTCCCGCGTTGATGCCTCTACTCGACAATCAGGAAATTCAATGACTGAAGCTGCAACTCTGCCGGAAGCCTGAGCTTCTAACCGAAGCGTGACTCTGAGTGTATTCGACGAGTGTTGATTCATAGGGTTACTTTGAACAACCTCTCTCATTATAGTCGAGACATCACTTGAACCTTACGCCTCATTCTCCAGCCACGCACCCCATTTCGTTGTGTCAAACGCAATGGCAATCCCGTAGTAAATCTTGCGATCGCGCTATTCCAACCGAATTGTAAAGAGCGGTTGTGCGATAACCTCGACTCAGGCAGTTTTGGAGCTTTGAATGAACTCGTCCCAATGGTTTTGAATCGCTTGCGTTGCAGCTTGTCCGATCGCATTCCAACCTGAAGGCGAGAATAACGAATAGACGACTGCCTTCAATTGAGAACGAAGCGGTTTATCTGGGGACTGAAGCTGATCCTCGTCAATCAAGGCATCGAAATATGCTTGCTGTTCGTCCGTGAGATCAGTCAGATGCTGGCGGATGCGCCGTCTCCCTTCTGTGATTGCCGCTTCAGTCCCCACACCCAAATTGACAGATCGAATCAGTTCTGAAAAATCGCTCAACACCATTGACTGCAATCGCACCTTTCGCATCATCGCCTTCGCTTGGGCAGGTGTAATCGGCTTCGGATTCTTGGAATAAGCAGGAAACCCTGCTCCAATCTCACTACATTCTGATTCGATGCGAATCATTTCCTCCAAAAGCGCAGGGTTATCGAAGATATCCAGCAAGTTTCCCGTCTGCTCATATTGCTGCCGCAGCATTTCGTCATCCATGATTCAGCCTCTAAATTCATTCAACGGATGGATTGTAACAGTCGCCTTTTCGTCGCTTCAAAGCCACAGTAATACAAAACTTAATAAGCCTCTCATGTCGATGAAACAGGAATGAGACTACTAAACTTTGCCAAAATTACCCAACTATTTCTAAAAAAACCTGATTTTTAACGATTGTGATCCAGATTGTGATCCAAGATTAAAAAACTCAAATTTCAGAAGCTGAAACATTTGATGTGATTAGGTTTTGAGAAGCTAGACACGCTGATTTGTAATCAGCCGGTCGTAAGTTCGAGTCTTGTTACCAGCTTTCAGGAAAATCAAGCATCTCAAAGCTTTTAGGCTCCGATAGGTGCATAGTCTGTGTGCCATTAGGTGCATTTGAAAACCTATCAACGCTGGATTTCTAAGGAACAACATCAGCAGTCTTATCTCTCTGCAATTCGCTACGAGAATCGTCCTAAGCCTCCGATCGTCGCGGCTTCATCCACTTAGCGGGATCTTCTGCCAGTCGCTCCTGACAGCGCGGAACGTGGAATTCCCAGCGGGGCATCGTAGCTCCAGGATCTTCATTGCCTTTGCGGTAGTGATAGCCCAGTTTGAAAAAGCCATTGCGCCGTTTGCGTCTTAAATCCTCGGCGTTCTTGAGGTCAAGTAAGCTCCAAGCATCGTTGGTTTCAAACCACTCTTGCCGCGGTTCCTTCGGAGTTGCGCTTTGCGCTAAGGATCGTGAATTAAATAACCTGCAATTCTGGTTTAGCTGTGTAATTCCATTGCGGTAGAAGCTCGTCGAAGACAATCTTCATATTGGCTTTGAAACCTTCAGCAACTTTTCGACCTTTTTGATACGTTTTATCGAGAATCGTCGTAAACACTTTAAGACCGTTTCGAGTAGTCGTCTTTTCCATCAATTCTTTGACCATCTGGACACTCTCAAAAATGACTCCCTCACACATTCTTGAGACATGAGGAAACAAGCGATGTTCAATCGGATTGTACTTGGAGGTGTAGGGGGGATAGTGAGCCATGCGAATTTCAATACCTAACTCGTTGACCAGCGCTTGCAAGTCTTGCTTGAAGATGTAGTAATGAGAACTGTTACTGCCGCCACCATCGCAAAGCAGCAAAATCGAGCCTGCTAGGGAATAGCGTTCTCTACCATAAGTGTTCCACCAGTAGCGAATCGACTCACAGGCAAACTCGCTGGTATCGTGGCTCGTACCAATCTGGATGTAGCCGATATTATTGCTGATGTCGTACAGTCCGTGGGGAATGACTACCCCTTCTGCAAGGGATGCCCAATCATGGTCAAATACTTCGACCCCCTGGTCTTGGGTGTACAGTTGCCCCGCTCGATACAACTTGCCAATCAGTTCTCTTTTTTGTATCCATACTCATGACGGGATTGCCAGCAGCGTGATAGATGCCTTTCAACTGCTCAATCCGCTCAAATTGTTCATTGCGATGTTCATTCTCTCCGGTCGCCAACGTTTTCACTGCTTTGCGTTTGCGAAAGTTGTGCTTCTCCAACAGCTGATCAACCACCGTCACACTCACCTCAATCCCCTCGTCCTTCAGCAAAGTCACAATTTCATGCCGTTTGAGGTTCGTCCATCTAAGCGTTTCATCCATCGGTGAACCTGCCGTGTGTTGCTCCAACACCCGCAAAATGCCTCATCTAGCCCATCAATGGTTTCAAAGGCTGACTTGCGTCCACCTCCCACTCGACGAATCCGTTCCTGTTCAAGAATAGTTTCATCGTTCAGTTCTGCCATCCCTAACGCTAAGGTTTCATGATGGCATCCGAACAACTGTCGGATATAGACTTGCCCCCCGTATCCAAGTTTGATGGCTTCACTGGCGGCATAGCGACGGCGATCCTTCTCCGATAACGATTGATAGTACCGTTGCATTTGAGCTTCAATGGGAGCGGGGTAGGGTGGCATTGATTTTCCGGTTCATTGTCTACTTCTCTAGCTTACAAAGGCAGAAGATAGAATTAAACCTTATTTAATCCTCGTTCCTTAGGCTTGGCTAAACTCGTCGAATTTAACTTGTCCGATGACTGCGATCGCGGTTCCAACTCGATAAGTTTGCTGTTGTTCATACCGCCAGCGAATCGATTGAAAGCGAGAGCCGTAGTGGAATTGCTTGATCGAAATCGCATTCTCTAATTTATCTACGATCGTCCAAGTTTGTAGGGTGAGTCCTCTTTGTCTACCGCCAAAGATTCGGTGCTGCTGAATTCTACCCGCTACAATAACGTGAGCTTCGGATTTGAGGGATGCGATCGCACATCGGCGATAAATGGTGTGTTCGCGTGGATAGTAATGCAGCAGGTCGAGTGGAGTCTGAATTCCTAATCTACGGAGTTTGGTCAGAAGCGATTGGTCTAAAGTGGAAGGTGTAGAAATTGCAGCAGTCATACGCATAGAAGCTAGGGTTTCGCTTCGAATGCGGCGGTAGCAGTTTAGGGTGCAAAAATCGCTGAAACTTTGTGGTAAGGGCGAATTCGCTGCACCCTAAAACTTGCAGATCGGCTTCGCGATCGCTCGGCAAGTTACTGAAAAAATCACGACATCCAAAGATGATTTCAATGGGCTGGATCACTGAGGTGGATGCAAACCAGCATTTGCTAACACGAGTCGGAGATTCATCACGCCCGCTCGATTGAGATGCAACGCCTCAACGGTTGCTCGACCACAAGGCGTTTTGCCGATGACTCGTGTAAAAGTTTCGTTCCAGCCAAAATGCTCGTCCCAAATTTGCTGACGTGGATGAAACAATGCAACGGTTTCACCTGTTTCAGGATCAGTTGCTTGAGTTTTAGCGTGTTTGTGCCCATTACAGCCCATGCAACTCCAAGCGAGGTTTTCTAGCACAGAAGCACCCTCTGCACTTTGAGGCTGGATATGTTCAACGGAGAAACTTTCGGTCGCGAACCGATCTGAGCAGCGGCAATATTCGCAATAATTACGGGCGCGGGCTGCTACCACTCGACGGATTGAAGCTGGAATTCTGGCGCTAGACATCAGGCGACGCGATTTACCGGAAGGAATGCGTCCAACACTTCTTCTAACGGCACTTGGCGGAGTTGTGCTAACTCAATTAAGGCAGCAGCACGTTCAGCATCCTGTAATTCGATGCGTTCTATATACTTCAGCAGTTCTTGATGTTCCAACTCTGAAAGGGTTCCAGTTTCGTTCCGCTGACGCAAATCATTTAATCGCGCTTGCTCGTTCGGAGGAAGTCGTCGCTGAATCACGGCTAGAAGGTCAGTTTCACGAGTCTGAGGATTCATTTCTGAGGGTTGAGAACTTTCTTGAGCAAGAACTTCCAGAAATTCGATCGCTTTGGGCAACGACTGAGTTGGAAGTTGCTCAAGAAGTTGCTGGGCACGCTGGCGAATATGAATGGGAGACATCATCGAATTTTCCTCGAAGGTGCGCGAAGCGTGAATGACGACTGAATCAGAATTGCCCTCATTTTAACCTGACACCGCAGGTCTGGTTCGCTTCTTAAATTTTCCTCAAGACGCTAATACTTGGGTTTGATGTCGGGTTCGCGGTTTAGGGTGCAAACGATGATGAAACCGTCCAACTTTGCTCAATCTGCTGCACCCTAAACTTTAGAAAGTTGCTGCTATAGCTGGATTTGCTTCTTTGGCAGTCGGTGAATGCTCTCCTCTTGGTTCTGAAGCACTGAGTCTGGTTGTTTTTCCCAACGGGCTGGCACTGGGGTTAGCTCGAACAGTTGCTCTAGTTGTCGGGTCACGGCTTGCAATCGATAATGATCCCATCGATCAGAAACGCAAGATCCATCGAAGTGAATCCGGCTCGTGATGATGTGAATGTGGTTCTGAGGGCGATCGCAATGCCGCAGAACCACATAAGGATTATCATCAAAGCCCATTTGCCACAAAAATGCTTGCGCCGCTCCAGGCCAGGATTGATCTTCCAGTCGTTCACCCAGAGGTAGACTAAGCGAAGCATGATACATACACCGCTCAACTCTGGGATTCAAACGTCTGAGACAGTTCAATTCCTGTGCTAAATTAGCGGGCGTAAAAGTCGCCAGATTCGTTTCGAGCAGTTGTGCGCCGGGTTTACTCAGTGCATAATTGAGAATCGGATAGAACGCTTTGCCTTTGAAGTGCTTACCAATCATCAGATTATTGAATGGATTGAACAATCAGTTTTCTTGCTTCGTTAATCAATTCCACCACTTCATCGAATGGTGTCGAGCCTGACTTGCTTGAATGGGTAGCGCTCAGTTGATTGAGATTTTTGGCAATGTTACCCAGTTTTTGACAATGGTTCGGACAAAATTTGAGCAGTTTCTTTTCCTCCCATTTTTCAGAGGCGAAATGCCACGTTCTTCCTTTAAGGTCAGAGTGTTGTTTGCCCTGGTATTCATCATGAGCAACACGATCGATCAGGTCGAGCTATCGTGCCGATTGCGATTCCTGCAACCTCACAGTATGCGTACTTGATCCGCTATCTCAAAGAGCATCCCTACAAAAGCATTCATACCTTCTTGTTAGATGCGGCAA
>JAAUOZ010000312.1 GCA_012034655.1 Leptolyngbyaceae cyanobacterium CSU_1_3
CGGCGGCAAGGTACTCGGCGGAGTCGACCCCGACACTATCCTCACCTACGGCTTCGATCCCGACGGCCTCCTGCGGGCCTCGCCGGATCGCGTGGTGGACGACCTGCTACAGCTTGGTAATATGCCGACCAATCACGTTTAACTGTACTTTTTTCAGGAGAATCAATCATGAATGCAGTACTCTTACAACTAAGCATCGTCATTGGAACGGCTGCATGGGGCAGTGCTGGTATGGATGAATTGGGGATCGACTACAAGAAGGCGGACACAAACGTATCGTTTCCTTTCTCGCCAGCATTCATATCTTTCGCTACGTAGGTCTAGTTGCACTGGTTCCCATCCACTTTGATGCTAAGGCTTTTGGTTTCAGCCATGCCTATCTACAACAGGTTGCTTATGGTGACACCATTGCTGCGGTGCTGGCAATTCTGACCATTATCGCGCTTCGCCAAGACTGGAAAATTGCTGCTCTCTTAACATGGGCATTCTTCCTCGAAGGTACTGCCGACACGTTGAATGCTGGCCCTAACTTTGCCTTGCATATCACTGATCAAAACTTAGTCGGTGCTATGGGCTGGTTAATTTTGACCATCTACGTACCAGCTCTGGTGGTTACGGAAATCGCATTGGGTATCCATTTGGTTCGACGTGCCCTGAATTCGCGCAAAGCCACAGCAAATCAATAATCTACAACAGAATTCACCACTAATCATGACGATCGCAAAAAAGGATCTTTACGGAACATGGATGCTCAGAAGCTGGATGGCCACAGCGCAAGAGCACGAGCAATTTCAAGCATTTTGGTCGGGTGTTCATGGTCAACTTATCTACACAATTGATGGGCAAATGTCTGTTATTCTCATCCATCCAGGCTGGGAATCCACGGGTATCGCACCCGAACAAGGCTTTCGCGAAGGGGTGATTGTTTACGGCGGACTCTATACAGTTGTTCCTGACTTCATTGAACACCACATTCAACACACGAACATTCGATCTTGGATTGGTCAGACACTGAAAGTCAAGCATCTCTTCAAGATGGCGCACTCATACTAACAACACCCGTTACTCAAGATACACAAGGTAAATCAGCCATCCATCGCCTTACTTGGGTTCGCCCTGACTCAAATTGCTAATATCTACAACGCCAAGAATGACCTACATCATCATGCCACGTCTGACCGCTCTGTTTGGCAACTGGCTGTATCTCGACTCAAAAACACATCACTAAAATTTAATCGAGGTTCAAACACCATGTCTAAAGTTGTGAAATTCTATCAAACAGGTGGGACAGAGGTTCTCAAAGTGGAAGAACGTCCAATTCCCGAACCTTCAATCGGAGAAGTATTAGTCAAAATTCATGCTAGCGCACTCAATCGCGCTCAACTTTTATACCTGCAAGGTGCTTACGCCTATCCACCTCAATTTCCCTCAATGCTTGGAGATGAGGCTGTAGGTGTGATCGAGAAGCTCGGTGCAGGGGTTGATCGGTTTGCGGTGGGCGATCGTGTTTCGATTTTGTCAAGTACCAATATGATTGCCAATGGGACTCATGCAGAACATACCGTTGTTTCGGTTGATGCCGTTATCCCCACACCCGAAACCTTGGACAATCTGTCCGCCGCTGCTTTGTGGATCGCTTACCTGACTGCCTATGCTGCCATTATCGAAGGAGCAAATTTACAACCAGGACAACCAGTTGTGATCGCGGCTGCCAGTTCGAGTTCGGGTGTCGCGGCGATTCAAATCGTCAAAGATGTGGGTGGAATCGAGATCGCCACGACTCGCACATCCAGAAAAAAAGAAGCATTACTCGATCTAGGGACAGATTATGTCATTACGACAGAAGAGGAAGATGTTACAGCTCGGATTTTAGAAATCACACAGGGCAAGGGAGCCAAAGTAATTTTCGATCCCATTGGTGGGGAAATGCTGGCAAAACTGGCAGCAGCAAGAGCAAGCGGTGGCGACATTTATGATTACGGCGTACTGGAAGCGGGATCGTTGGCAACTACACTTACAGTGCCATTAGTTTATATGCTCTCTAAACGGTTGCAATTCTTGAACCTACTTGATTTGCTTGCCAATCCTGCGCGATTGGAAAAGGGAAGTCATTGGATACAGGAGGCATTGCAAAAAGGCATTATCAAACCAATTGTCGATCGCGTCTTCAAACTGGATGAAATTGCAACAGCACTCCGCTATATGGAAGCAGGCAATCAAATTGGCAAAATTCTGGTTACGCCTTAGTCAGAATACTCGTAACAATCTACAAACACTCAACCAAATGGAGATTTAATCATGTCTAAAGTTGTGAAATTCTATGAATTCGGTAGTCCTGAGGTGCTCAAAGTTGAAACAGAACCGCTACGCGCTCCTCAAACAGGTGAAGTGCAGATAAAAGTTGAAACATTGGGACTCAACCGCGCTGAAGTAATGTACCGCACGAATGTTTACACCGAGCAAGCCCAGTTTCCCTCGCGGATTGGCTACGAAGCCGCAGGTGTGATTAATGCTTTGGGTGCAGGCGTGAGCGGGTTGCAAGTGGGCGATCGCGTCAGCACGATTCCTGGTTTCAGCTTAAATCAATACGGCGTAGCGGCTGAAATGGCTATTGTTCCAGCCCTGCATGTTGCCAAGTATCCAGACCAACTTTCGTCCGCAGAAGGGGCTGCGATTTGGATGCAATACCTGACGGCCTACGGGTGTTTAATCGAGTTTGGCAAATTGAAACGGGGCAATGTGGTAGCCATTACCGCCGCCAGCAGCAGCGTGGGCATCGCCGCCATTCAGATGGTCAATGATGCCGGTGGCACCAGCGTTGCCATCACCCGCAAGGCGGATAAGCGCGATCGCTTGATTGAGGCAGGCGCACAGCATGTCATCGTCACAGAAGCAGAAAACATGGCGGCACGAGTCAATGACATTACCCACGGCAAGGGCGCAGATATTGTCTTTGACCCCGTGAGTGGTGCTTACCTGGAGCAACTGGCAGACATTGTTGCGACTGAGGGACTGATTGTTGAATATGGCTGGCTCGATACCAGTGCTCCGCCTGTTTTTCCGGTAGTTCCGGCGATCGTCAAGGGCTTCAGTGTTAGGGGTTTCCACCTGAGCTTTCATATTGTCGCTCATCCAGAAAGACTGAAGGCAGGGATTGCTTATATCAACCAACGGTTGCAGGCGGGTCGCTTTCGTCCCTTGATCGCTGAGCAACAATTTACCCTTGATCGCATTGTCGATGCTTATCGATACATGGAATCCAACGAGCAACTCGGCAAGATTATCGTCACCGTTTAACGTGCCATTGCCTTTTTCAAGATTGAAGCCAAAAATTAGGAGAAAATCATGTATTCAGTTAATTTGTCTGAGCCTGTTGTTCCTCGCGATCGCATCCAAGTCACAGGCGCTCAAGGCATCACGTTATCTGTCCAGGAATGGGGCAATCCCAACGGTCAACCTATTCTGTTTGCCCACGCCTATGGCATGAGCCATCTCGCATGGCTAGCGCAAGTCACCAGCGATCTAGCTCAAGAATTTCGGTTAGTAACTTTCGACCATCGCGGTCATGGCGAATCAGACAAACCTCTGACAGCAGACAGCTACAACCAGCGAGATTTATTTGCTGATGATATTCAGGCAATAATTGCCCAACTCAATCTGAAAGATCTGGTGTTGGTTGGACATTCCATGAGCGGGGTGCTGGTGGGGGATTATTTGATGAAGTATGGCGATCGCAATGTGATGGGTGTTGTCTTGATCGGAGCCAACAACAAACTGGGGACGGAGATGTTCCAAACGCAAATTGGGCAAGCCTTCGTCGCCCCCCAAGCGCAAGCGATTTTTTCAGAAAGTCTCTACGAACAGATTGGGGGATGGAATTTTCTCAACCGCCATCTCACGACCAATCCCATGAATAAGGATGCTCAGGACATCATTTTGGCAACCAGCATATTGATGCCCATGGTGGCCCGCCGCACGATCGCCCTGCGAGACGAAAATTACTTGTCCCTCTACCAACATCTGAACGCGCCGATCCTGTTGGTACACGCCAAAGATGATCAGATTGTGCTACCTGCCGCACCAGAACAACTCCAGGCAGTGCGATCGGATGTCACCTATTCGCTGTATGAGATGGGAGGACATTCACCCCATTGGGAAAACTCAGAACGGTTTAATCACGAATTAGCGACGTTCATGAAAACGATTCTCTTACGAAGCCGTGATGCTGACCCATAGCAATTAAATGTCGTTGATTTAGACAATCGCGTGCAATCGAGCATGGGGTTGTCTTTCTCATTTCTTAGCAAGTAGCCTTTAAATACCGTCACCCCCAAAAAGTTAAAGCCGCATAACGGCTTGGGTTTCAGCGGTAGCAAGGGTCTTCGAGTTACAGTTAGAGTGTTTCGGCCATCCGCTGCAAACCCTGGTTAGACAACAATTAGGCGCGACGAGTATGCTGAGCAACATACTTCAATAGCACATCATCCATTCGAGATTGCCAACCATCACCAGTTGATTTGAAATACTCAACGACTTCGCGGCTGTAGCGCACGGAGACCAATTGTTTTGTTTTCTCTGACTTTGGACGACCGCGAAGCGCCTTTAGAGGAACCATAGCCTTGAGTTGAGCGGGTGTAAGCGGCTGTGCGTCAGGATCGCTCTTAGCTGCGGCAGTGATGACCTTGTCTTCTGCCACCGATGGCATAACAATTGAAATTTCCCTAGAGATTTTCGACATAGTGCTTTACCTCACGACGATTAGCGCGGCGTAAACCGATGATTCTTCGAACTTCTCCGCGATCTACAAATGCCACATAGTACAAGACATTGATTTCCGGTGCTAGAGCAATCATACGCAATTCACCGTACTCGTACCGAGTATCCACCCATACCAAGGCAGCATCCCATTCGAGTTCCTTGGCCAAGGCAAGAGACACTCCATGTTTTGCCTGATTACTGGCATCTTTGACGGGATCAAATTCGATTTGCATGCTTTATTGTAGCTACAATAAAGCATGCGTGTCAACGAAGATGCTCAACTGGTTTTTGCGAGGTCTAACGGCCTTGAGTTGAGCGGATGGCAGATAGATCATCGCTCACATCAGCGTACATCGACCGTCCTGTGAAAGCGCTGGTTAGCCTAGATAAATAAGATAGCAGTTAGGCATTTCCAATTACAGTTCCTGCTGGTCTGAGAACTAAACGCAAGCTCCTTTCCGTTGAATCTGTAACATTTTCAGATATTTTTTGCTTGCGGCGCGAGTTCTACACCAACATGAATCCAGCATCCACCAGAACCAGCATCTTCAAATTCAGTATCCGTTGTGAATGCTTGACCACCCTGCTCATACACCATGAAACAGTAGATTTTCTTGACACACCTATTTTCATTTCTTGATGTGCAAGTTCCTGATTCACCAGAATAAATAATTGATTCTGAGTTTTTATCAGTATAATTAGTTCATCAGAAATGTGAAGCCTGCGAGGATAGTTGTGATCGTTACTGGCGTTGTTGCATAAAGAGGAGTTACGGATGGGTTAGTCCCATGTTAGGTTTGAATCGTCAAACACCACCCAACACTCATGAAACAGCAATACCGCATCCGCAACTGGCCTGATTATAACGCCGCC
>JAAUOZ010000051.1 GCA_012034655.1 Leptolyngbyaceae cyanobacterium CSU_1_3
TCATCAATTTCTATTTACCAACGCCTTTTTTTGGGTAGTCCTATTTCATAAAGGATGGAGAATAATGAACGTCTTCAGGATGCTTTGCTGCTGTTGAGATAGAGCAATCAGCTATTTTTCTCTGTCCTTTACGTAAGGGCACTACCATTTTTGGCAGGTTTTGCCGATCGTAATCTGCAAGCCCAACATATTCAGTCTCACACATTCCTTGCGCTGTAAGCTGCCCTCAATGTAGACCGTGAAGGCTCCAAACAGTATCAGCAGGGCTATCACCGCTGTCTTAAAATGCTCAATGACTTTGACTTTGGCTGTGAACACAAATTTTTAGGAACTTTATAATGAATTAGAGTATTCATTAAAGCGCAGGAGATCAGTTTTGAGCTTTTTTGGGAACAAATCTTATTTTTAGTAGAGTTAACTAACCTTATAAGATGATGAATTAAATCAAGTGAAACAGCAAAGATGCGTGTTGAAGTCAGGCAAAATGACTGATTCATCCAGTTCTCAAGTGATTTAATCCACGCTCTACTTAGCCCACAACCTTCTATTTAACCCACAGCCTTCTATCTTACCCACAACCTATAGAGACTGGCAGCCCAGGCAGCTAGAAACTGGTTGCGAAGAAAAATGTGAAAATCCCCGACTTCTAAGTTGAGTTGCCAAAACCTTGTTGAGTTTTGATCAATGAAGTGGGGATTTGAAGGGCGGTATCTGCCCGTTAGAACACTAGCGAAACATACTGCTGACTGACGTGTCTTCGTGAATTCGCCAGATAGTTTCACCCAAGAGATTAGCCACCGATAGCACGGTCAATTGCGGAAAGTGATTTTCGGCAGACACCGGAATGGTGTTAGTGACGATGATCTCTTCTAGAACGCCGCTCGACAGACGCTCGATCGCGGGTGGCGAAAAAACGGCATGGGTTGCACAGGCATAAACCTGGTATGCACCCTGCTCTCTGAGCAGCTTTGCACCTTCGGTAATTGTGCCTGCCGTATCGATCATATCATCGACTAAAATGGCGGTCTTTCCTTTCACATCGCCAATCACATTCATGACTTCGGCGACGTTGTGGGCGTGACGGCGTTTGTCAATGATTGCCAAGGGAGCATCATCTAGCTTTTTGGCAAAAGCTCTAGCACGGGCAACTCCACCCACGTCTGGCGAGACAACCACAATGTCGGGCAGCTTCTTGTTGGTGATGTAGTCGAGCAGCACCGGCGACCCATAAACATGATCGAGTGGCACATCAAAATAGCCCTGAATTTGCGAGGAATGGAGGTCCATTGCCAAAACTCGACTTGCACCTGCCTGGGTGATCAGGTTGGCAGATAGCTTGGCGGTGATTGATTCTCGCCCGGCAGTTTTGCGATCGGCTCGTGCATAACCATAGTAGGGAATGACCGCCGTAATCTGCCGCGCCGAAGCACGCCGACAGGCATCTACCATGATCATCAACTCCATCAGATGATCATTCACTGGGCGGCAGGTAGGTTGAATCAGGTAAACATCGCAACCGCGAATTGATTCTTGAATCTGAATATAAAGCTCACCATCGGCAAAGCGCTTTCGCACCATCGGACTGAGATCCATGCCCAGGTAGCGTGCAACTTCTTGTGAGAGTGCCACGTTAGCCGAGCCAGAAAGGAGGCGTAAACGATTGTTGTCAGGAATGGATGGCAAAGCAGACGGAGCAGTTAGAGTCGCAGAACGGATCACATCAAGCCCTCAAACGCTTTCACCGCAATCTTATCACCGAGGCATAGAAACATTGCCCCAGATTTCGCCGATCTGAAGCATTTATTAATACCCAAATAATCTCTCAATAGATTAGGGTTGGGACTGAAATGTGGACAGTACATAGGTTTCAGCGAGTATCGATCGCCCGTTGGCTGGTGCATTAGTGGGGTTGAACAGAGACCTTTTGGTGGACAGTTTGTGTGCCAGCAGGGAGGTCTGTTAGCCTGCGTTTAACGTCATTTCATCTTGCCAAATTTAGTTCTCGATCGCAATCAAAAAATTGCAATATCACGAAAGTTGATTTCCCTTCCGTAGATCGCTCACTACGCTATCCTGAGAATCCAACCTACGACACAACCTACGATAAGGGAGGTTTGCAATGAGCCTGATTGCCGAAATCGGTGAAGGGATCAAGACAGCGATGAAGTCTAAGGATAAGGTTCGTTTAGAAACGCTGCGAAGCATTAAAAAAGTGTTGCTAGAAAAGGAAGTGAGTGTTCGCCCGTTGGGACAGACTGAACTGACCGCAGAGCAAGAACTCGAAGCGCTGTCTCAGGTTGCCAAACAGCGACGAGACTCGATCGAGCAATACCAAAAAGTTGGACGTGACGATCTGGCCCAGCAGGAGGCCTCGGAGTTGGCGATCGTCGAAGAATTTTTGCCCCAGCAGCTTTCGGATGCCGAAATCGCCCAGGTGATTGACGATATCATCGCTCTGGTTGGGGCAACGTCGATTAAAGAGATGGGTAAGGTGATGACTCCAGCAATGCAACAGTTGAAGGGTAAAGCCGATGGCAAAAAGGTGCAGGAATGGGTGAAAGCGAGATTGGGAGGGTAGGGAGAGGGGTGGGTCGAGAAAGATGGTGTGTGAATCGACTGCCCAGACAACCCCCGACTGATGGGCGATCGTGCTTCGCTGAGGGATGATTTTTAGCCTGAGATTCACTTCTGTTCAGGCAATCTTTCGTTAAAACAATCTTTCAATCAAAACAAATTACGGATCAAACGCTTCATGATCTGCTTTGGGCTGTAGACTTTAGACTGAATTTAGGGAAACGTCTGAGAGCAATATTACGAACTCAGCGTCCCTCAATTCTGTTCCTCTTCTGTTCGTCACTATCATTGTGCTTTCTGTACCCAGTGTGAGCGATTAAATCTACCTATGCAAACCGCCATTCCGACTGGAACTATCTTGCAGAACCGCTATCGTGTCCTCAGCATTCTAGGGCAGGGCGGGTTTGGTCGTACCTATTGGCAGAAGACCAAGGGCGGTTTAATGAACTCTGTGCGCTCAAAGAACTGATGCCGCCTCAAGACAACGCCTACGCGCTGGAAAAGTCGAAGGAATTGTTTCAGCGAGAAGCTCAGATTCTTTATCAGATTCAGCATCCGCAGATTCCTCAATTTCGGGCGACCTTTGCCCAAGACCAGCGATTCTTTTTGGTACAAGATTACGTAGAAGGCAAAACCTATCGCGCTATCTTAGACGAACGCAAGGCTCAAGGGTTTGTCTTTCCAGAGAATGAAGTTTTGCAGCTAGTGCGGCAGGTGTTGCCAGTGTTGGCTTATCTGCACGGCAAGAATATTGTTCACCGTGACATCGCGCCCGACAATATTATCTTGCGCGAAAACGATCGCCTCCCGGTCTTGATCGATTTTGGCGTGGTCAAAGAATTAGCAACTCGCATTCAATCGCCAGATACCGTGCGCCCGCATACGACCGTGGGCAAGCTGGGATACGCCCCCACCGAGCAGATGCAAACCGGGCGCGCTTACCCCAACAGCGATCTCTATGCCCTGGCCGTCACCGCCGTCGTGTTGCTGACTGGGCGTGAGCCACAGGAACTATTTGACGAAACGACGATGACCTGGCGCTGGCAGCGATTGCTTAACCTAAACCCTGGTTTTGCTCAGGTGCTCAACAAAATGATGAGCTACCGCACGACCGATCGCTTTCAGTCTGCCAACGAAGTGCTGCAAGCGCTTCAGATGCCTCCCAGTGTTGCGCCAATTCCCCAAACGCCCCCTCCTTCTGGCATTCAGCCTCCTCAATCTCCGCCCGACTCGCGCATGGAGACCGTGGCCGTGGGCAGACGCTCTGCTCCTGACCCGGCAACTGCCAATACTGCCCTCAATCGGGCAGAGCCGACCATTCCGACGCGCAGTTCTCTCTGGGATGATCCCTGGGCGGTGGGGGCGATCGGGACGGGGCTGGTCTTGCTGACGGGCTTGGGTTCTTGGACACTGGTGCGAGCTTTGATGAACCCTGCGCCCACTCCTGCGCCCACCCAGGCGATCGTGGCCAGCCCAAGTCCAACGGTGTCGCCGAGGGTGAGTCCGAGTCCGAGTCCGAGTCCGAGTCCGGTGGCTGATCCGGTTACATTTAGTCAGCGCTTGAATCTGACAGACGGCAAGCTGGTCTCGCGGGATGGCACGCTGCGATCGAACGAGACGCTCAACTTTATTGTTCCGGCGCAGCAAGGGCAAGAGTTGACGGCATCGCTGACGGGAGAAGGGGTGCTGATGAGCGTGTTGGCTCCTAATAAAGATGCAGTGGATGATCGATCGACGCGCGTTTCTAATTGGCAGGGTGAGTTGCCTTTTAGCGGCGATTATTTTGTGCAACTGAAGACCGTCAAGGGCATTACCAAAAGCGACTTTAAGTTAGATGTGAATCTAAAATCGCCACCAGACCCTACGCCGCCGTCTCCCGCCGTCAAACCGTCTCCGATCGAAAGCCCCACCAACCCAGCTAATAACCCAACTGTGCAATCTCAAACGGTGGTCATTCCTCCGGGGCAAACGGGAACCCAAGTTAGCGATAGCACCAGCCCGAAAGTGATCAAGCGCTATCTGGTGAATGCCCAACAGGGTCAAGTGCTCAGCGCCCGGCTAGGGGATGGAAATGCAACGCTGGTGATTCGGTATCCATCGGGTGAACCCGTAGAAGATGCGTCAGGGGTGATTCAGTGGAATGCTCAATTACCCAGAACGGGAGACTACCAGATTGATGTGGTGGCGAACGAAAATACTAATTTTCGGTTAGATATCAACGTTCAATGATTTTTGCGCGTGTCCCTTAGCTGGAGAATTTAATTGAGGGCGGAAGATTGAGGCATCGTTGAGACTGGTGCAAGATATGAGTTAGCCTTGATCTGAATTCTATTTAACCCAACCGCAAACTTGAACGCCCTCCTGATCACTGGAACTGATACCGACGCTGGAAAAACCGTCTTGACGACTGCGTTGGCAGCCTATTGGCAGACCTGCTGCCTGCCGCAACGGTTGGGAATTATGAAGCCACTTCAGACGGGGACGGGCGATCGTGAACTCTACGATCGTCTCTTTCGCCTCGATCAAACGCCAGAAGAATTGAACCCTGTGCATTTTGAGGCTGCGATCGCCCCGCCTTTGTCTGCCGAGAAGGTGGGCAAGCGCATCAAGTTAGAGAAAATCTGGCAAGCCTTTGAAGCGCTGAGGCAGAAACGAGACTTTGTGTTGGTTGAAGCGTTGGGCGGCTTGGGTTCACCGATGACTCGCGAAACCACAGTGGCAGACCTAGCGTGGGATTGGCAGATTCCGACGGTGCTGGTTGTGCCTGTGAGGTTGGGGGCGATCGGTCAGGCGGTGGCCAATGTGGCGCTAGCGCGACAGTCTAAACTGCCCCTCAAGGGCATTGTGCTTAATTGTGTGTGTCCTTGTTCTGAGCAAGAAGCTACCGATTGGGCAGAGGTGGATCTGATCGAATCGCTGACAGGAGTTTCTGTGTTAGGAATGATTCCCCATCTTGACGATCCGACGGATTTAGCGAAATTGTCCCAGGTTGCTGCCGACTTAGACCTAGAGAGACTTTTGCCTTTAGTTTGATGCGAATTTGATGAAATCCTGCGCTGATTTGTAATCGCCGTGTCTGTCAAACTTTAATTGACGGATCAAAAATTCTTGACAGACCCCTACTATTGCTGATCAGGTGGGTGGAGATTGCTCAGGGGTTGGTTTGGGTTTGTTGCCAGAGTTTCGTACATTCACGAGTTTGCCCAGCAAGTCGAACCAGAAGGGCGCACCCATAGCGATCGCAATGCCGCTCAGGGCCCAGCCGCTAATCATGCGTAAAAAGCCCAGGGGACGGCTGAGAATAATCTGCGCGACCTGGAAGGGAATCGGCGCATCGGTGACGGCTTGCTCGTTCAAACAAGACTTGTAGAGGTTGACCCATTGCCGTTGCAGTTGGGACACATCATCTTGTTGAGGATTTTGCTCGACGACCGAAACTGCCTGACATCCTAGCTGGCGATTTAGATTGTTTGGACTCCAGCTAATCGGGAAGGCAATGTCTTTGAGCACCGCATCGGTCTGATTTTTTAGGGTTTCGAGTTGGGCATCCAACCGGGGATTGTCGGGAGCGGTGAGGGGCAGGGCGGCGGCGCGTTCTGTCACCAGTCGTCGTAAGCTATCGTCGCTCGACAATCGATTAAAAATGTGAAAGGTATCAGAATTAGTCGCCGCTGCGATCGACAGTCCAATCAAAATTGCAACGCCTTTAGCATTCCGTTTATAAACGCCAGAAGTGCGTGCCATTGAGCGATCGAACCAAACTGCCACCTCTTCTTGAAGTTGGTTTAATTCATTCTCAGCTTTGCGAACTCTAGTCTGAGCGCGTCTGGCTAAAATGCCGATACTTTCTTTTACCGATTCGGGCACTTTGTCGAGTCCACCTTTGATCTGCCTATAAGCTTGATAATCTTCGTAGAGTTGTCGTTCGTCTAGTGTGAGTTCTCCTAATGCGTTGCTGAGAATGATTTGTTGCTGTTCGCGGGGCAGATCGTCAAACGTAGTCAAAGCTTGAGCAGACTGATTGTATTCGACTAATTTTGCGTTGTATTCAGCGTTGTAACTGTCTACCTGAGAGGCGATCGTAGCTTTGACTCTGGCATCGATCGGCTCTGCATCCTGGCTTACTTTTTGGTAGGCATCAATCACTTCTTTGTAGGTGGTGCTGCCTTGATTGACCAGTTCAGCAATTTCAGTCAGACTTGGTTTTAGCCCGCCTGAGAGAATCGCCCGCTCGTTGTTTTCGCCAAAGATACTAGTTTTGAACGATCGCAATCGACGCACAAACAGCGACAGATCGGTGTCTTGAAACTGAGGATTTTCGCAGGCGACAATATAGTTATCTAGCTCTTCCCCCAGTCGGGCAATACTGGCCTCGATCGAAAGCTGACCCGCTTTGAATGTTTTGACAATTTGGTCGTAATCTTCAACCAATAGAAGAAAGTTTTGATCCAGGTTCAAGTTTTGTTTAAAGGCTTTCTCCGCCACAACTCGAATGTTGCCCTTTTCCCAATCGGCTTTAAAAGTCTCATCGGATGGAATTTCGATTTGCCCCTGCTCATTGATGTTGTAAGAGCCTATAATTCGCCGGGCAAATTTTTCGACTCTCACTTCGGTTAACTTGTCAACCAACTGAGAAATGCCCAATCTTTCAATCAGAGAAGTTGCAAAGGTCTCCGGAGAAATATAAGAAGGCCCCGTTGCCAAACCTGGGCCAAAAGCACCTTCACGATTTCCAACAAATAGCGCCTTAGAAATGCGACGAAACCCTCTGGCAACAACCCCCTTCGCCTCTTGATTCACATTTTTAAGGAGTGGATCATCATAAAGCCGACCGACTAAATCTTTGACGCGTTGTTCTTCTTTTGTGCCTACGCCTCCCGCCAACAAAATCTCGATCGAGTCTTTAAGATGCTTGGCTCGCCACTGTAAAACTGTTGCTAATAATTCCTGAAATTCAGATGCTATTAAACTGAGAATTAAGTAAGTAAAAACTAAGCCGATCGCAACGTCTAAAACAATGGTAAGTTCATGTCTAATCACCCCATACATCCTGAATTTGTAGGCTTCGATCGCATTGATCAGCCCTTGTAATATACAGGTTGATTTTCGTCTGGGCTTATTTTCTTAAACAAAATTAAGCCCCCAATTTCTTGGAGGCCCAATCTCTAAGTTGCAATTTGTTCGACATTAAATGTCGATGTTAGAGAATGTAGAGCATCAAAAACAAGATGACCCACACCACATCAACAAAGTGCCAATAGACTTCTGCGGCTTCTACCCCAAAATGGGCGGTGCTGCTGTAATGATTGGGCTTCAGCGATCGCCACAGCACTCCCAAAATCAGCATCAGACCAAACAAAACGTGTAATCCATGAAAGCCAGTCAACACATAAAACGTACTGGCAAATAGATTTGTTGTCAGCCCAAATTCTAAATGGAAGTATTCATAAAGCTGACCTGCCAAAAAGATTGCGCCCATCGCCGCCGTCACGCCAAACCAGAGCCGTAACCCTTTGGTGTCGTTTTTTTTGATGGCGGTGTCTGCATTGTGAATCACAAAACTGCTGGAAATCAGAATCACAGTGTTGATCCCAGGCAGCAGCAATTCTAGCTTGGGCGTGCCTTCGGGGGGCCAGGTCGGCGAGACCGATCGAAACGTAAGATATGCCATAAACAGACCCAGGAAGATCATCCCTTCAGCAACCAGGAAGACAATAATACCTAGCACTCGAAAGTCGTGATGCTCTGCATGGGCAGTCGCTTGCACCTCGTCAGAGTGATGGTAGTTGAGAGAAGTTTTTGCAGAATCGAGGGTTGAACCTGTCATAAATTCTGGGTGGAGGTAGGGTGGATGGGAGGAGGCAGGAGGGGATGAAAGGAGGGAGTTGCGATCGGGCTAACAAGCAAGATCTTCGGCTTCTGGAACAATGCCAGTTACGGCTCTGAAGACTAAACTCAGAAGCTAAGAACTCTGCTTATGTCCACGATTTGCGCTTACGGTTTGCAACATTGCTCCGCTCTTTTGCATCATCCCTCCTCCCTCCTCCCTCATTGCTATCGGTTGTTACTTTCACCTTGGCGATCGCTGGGCATCGCGGCGACTACAGGATCGGCTTTAGCTCGGAGGGTCGAGCTAGGGCCCGCAGACAATCCGGGAGAGTGGGGATCAGAGAAGGGGACGTTGACCTGAGTGGCCCGGCTGCCCATGCCGTAGTCGTAGGGGCCCGTTGCCAGCACGGGATCTGCCTCAAAGTTTTCTACGGGGGGGGGTGAGGTGGTCATCCATTCTAGGGTCAAAGCGCCCCAGGGGTTGTCGCTTGCAGGCTTGCCGTAGGCCCAACTCCAACAGACATTGACCAAAAAGGGCAGAGTGGAGACCGCCAACAGATAAGCGCCGATCGTACACAGCAAGTTGAGGGCGGCAAATTTGGGATCATATTCGGCGATGCGGCGGTTCATGCCTTCGATGCCTAGTTTGTGCATGGGCATGAATGCCAGATTAAAGCCTACGTAGCTGAGTGCAAAGTGCAGCTTGCCCCAGGTGTCGTTGAGCATTTTCCCGGTTATTTTGGGAAACCAGTGGTAAAACGCTGCGTATAACCCAAACACACTGCCACCAAACAACACATAGTGCAGGTGAGCCACAATAAAGTAGGTGTCATGAACGTGAATGTCCCACGGAACGGAGGCCACCATCACGCCGCTAATGCCACCGATCACAAACAGAGAAATAAACCCCATTGCAAACAGCAACGGACTTTCTAGTCTCAGTTTTCCGCCCCAGATCGTTGCTAACCAACTAAACACCTTAATGCCAGTGGGCACGGCAATGATCATAGAGGTGATCATAAAGAACATCCTCAACCAAGGGGGCGTACCACTAGTAAACATGTGGTGGGCCCAGACAATCAGCCCCAGCCCGCAAATGGCAATACTGGAATAGGCGATCGCCTTATAGCCAAAGATCGGCTTGCGAGAATGCACCGACACAATTTCTGAAATCATCCCAAACACGGGCAGAATCATGATGTAGACCGCCGGATGGGAGTAGAACCAGAACATATGCTGGTAGACGACGGGGTCGCCGCCCCCGGTGGGGTTAAAGAAATTTGTGCCGACTATGAGATCAAAAGACAGCAAAATCAGCGCACCTGCCAAAACTGGAGTGGCAACTAGCGCCAAAAAAGAGGTGGCCAACATTGCCCAGCAAAAGAGCGGCATCTGGTTGAAGCCCATGCCAGGAATCCGCATTTTGACGATCGTCACAATAAAGTTGACTGCCGCCAAAATTGAGGAAGTTCCCAACATTAAGACGCTGAGAATCCAAATCATTTCTCCGGCTTTGCCGCTAATGAGACTGAGCGGCGGGTAAGAAGTCCAACCTGAGCCGGGTGCACCTACCAGAAAGCTAGACATCAGCAAAATTCCGGCAGGGGGAATGATCCAAAAAGCGATCGCGTTCAATCTGGGAAACGCCATGTCTCGCGCCCCAATCATCAACGGAACCAGATAGTTGCCAAAACCGCCAGTCGCCGCCGGGACAATCCACAAAAAGATCATCACCGTCGCGTGAACTGTAAACAAGCTGTTGTAAACTTCGCGGCTGACAAAATCAGATTCTGGGGTGGCTAGTTCTGTCCGCACTAGGGTCGCCAGAACGCCGCCCACCAAATAGAAAATAAACGTCGTCACCAGGTATTGAATCCCAATCACTTTGTGATCGGTACTAAACCCGAAATATTGTCGCCAATTGTTCTCCGGCTCTGAACCGTGAGCCAGGAGATTGGCTTTCTCTTGATATTGCGCGGCTTGGGTCATAGGAAATGTCTGTGGGCTGTGGTCACTGGTCAGGGGCGATCGAGACGCTCATCCATTCACCCCAAAGCGGTATGATTTGCGTCAAAATCATCCAGCTTAACTAGCTGATTGAAGGAGCGTGAACCGATTTGGCGGCAGCAGGCTGGAGTTGTTGCAGAACGCCTGCCGTAACGCCGATCTCTTTGGCGTAGGGAGCGAGATACTCTACTTCGGTCAGGGTGGCAGGAGTGGTGGCGATCGCCCGATCAAGCCCGACTTCAGCGCTAGCAATTTGAGTCTGTAGCCAGGTGTCAAAATCAGCCTGCGACTCCACGACAATTTTAGTTTTCATTGCCCCGTGGTACGCCCCACAAAGCTCCGCGCAGATCAGAGGATATTCGCCCAGGCGGTTGGCCACAAAGCGAACCTCAGTTTGCCGTCCTGGAACTGCGTCTTGCTTCAAGCGAAACTCTGGAACCCAAAAGGCGTGAATCACGTCGTTTGCAGAAATGTTGATCAAGACATTGCGGTTGATGGGAACGTGCAATTCGCCCGCGACCACTTCGGTGTCTGGGTAGGTAAACAGCCATGCATACTGCATTCCAGCCGCATTGACCACAAACTCAGTCGGCTTTGTGGAGTCGCCAACTTTTGGAGAAACGGTTCCCAAGGCGGGAGCCTCTTGCTTGGGCGGCAGATCTTCTGACATCAAGGGGGTCGCATCCACTCCTTGCGAGTCTGCAATCAGAGGGGCAGCCACAGCAGCACCCGACATTTTGGCCATTTGGGTGTGGTTTTTGCCATGATGAGCCACGGAGTGATCCATCGGGTCTTGGCCGCCTTCCGCCTGATAGACATCAAAACTGTAGATTGACAGACCGAGCACAATCACCGCGGGGATTGCCGTCCAGACGATTTCTAAGGGAATGTTGCCATGCACAGGTGGGCCGTCTGTGTCGTCATTGGGATCGCGGCGAAACTTGATCACGGAGTAGATCAAAATGCCATTCACTAACAGAAAGATGCCCGTTCCAATCACCATCATGGTGTCGAACAGGCTATCAACCAGAGGGGCGACCTCTGAAGCTGCGATCGGAAGGAGATGATGATTTTGACCGTACCACAGGCTGACTAGGGTCAGAATGATGCCAGCCAGCAGGGTCACAATCTGACTAGGAATATTCACAGTTTGTCAAATCTCAAGCGAAACAACTAATAAGGTGACTTGGTGCGATCGTAGCAAGTGATCTAGAAACGAAAACAGTAATGACTGTGTAGATTTTGAGCTTCAGACTTTAGCTTGAGGGGTAGCTTGCAGAGAGGTTTCAGAGAGAACATCTGATTGACTGACAAAACTCGAACCGCCCTCAGCCCAACTCTTCGCCCGTTCTAGGAGAGTCGCTCTGAAATCTAGTAGTTTTGCTGCGGCTCGCCTTTTAACCCTTATCTTCTAGCCCTTACCTTCTAACCCAACCCTTCTAACCCTTAGTAGGAGAAGAGTTGGGGGATGAGGGGAAAGATTTGTCAGTTAACCAGGAGAGAAATAGATGCCCAAAAAGATCTAAGGTTCAGCTTTGAGAAGAGAGGTGATGAAAAATACACTTATCTAAAAGCTGAACTTTTTTCACTAAGGCTGTTTTCCGGTCAACTGGGTTGAGCCAGCTATCTGAGATCAACCTTAGATCAACTGTGGAAATGGGGTGAGGGGCTAAAACTCTGAAGCTCAACATCTCGACCAGAATCTCGATTGCACAGTCTACCTACAAGGTAAAGCAGCATTTTGTTTACTAGGTATCGAAACTGCCTATCTTTAACTATTTCTTTGGGATCTTGCTGAAAGCCAGACACAACAGCCTTCGTAAAGCCACTGCAATCGGAAGAAAAGCCAAAAGCTCGCCAGGATTCAAGATTACCTCACTAAAGTAGAACCTAGAGCAACTGCTCCGCTTTTGATGAAGTTTTATTTTCTTCTGTAGAACAGGAATACAAAAGCAAACTATGTCCAATTTTGTTCTGCATCCGTCTTCTCTGCCAACCACTGCTCCCACCACTGTTAGAGCGTGGGTGACTCGTCTGGTTTTTGGCTTGGCGATCGCGACTCTATTATTGATGGCCCTGGGCAGCGCGACTCGCGTGATGAATGCGGGTCTATCGTGCCCCGATTGGCCCCTTTGCTACGGTGAATTTGTCCCCCGTGAGCAGATGAATCTCCAGGTGTTTTTGGAGTGGTTTCATCGCTTGGTCGCCAGTGCGATCGGGTTTGCGGCCCTGGCGCTGGCTGCTACCACTTGGTGGTTTCGGCGCTCTCTGCCCACCTGGACACCCTGGGCGGCATCCTTCGCCCTATTGCTCGTGGTGTTTCAAGGCATTCTCGGCGGTCTGACCGTCACCGAACTGCTGCGCTTTGATATTGTCACCGCCCACTTAGGCACAGGGCTACTGTTCTTTAGCACGTTGCTGACGATCGGCACTGCCCTCGTTTCTTATCAGGGAACTGGAACCGTCGGCAAACTTAAATGGGTCGGCGTAAGTGCAGCAATTCTTGTGTACTTCCAAAGTATTTTGGGTGGGTTAGTTTCCTCGCGATGGGCGCTACACCAATGCTTTGGGGGCAATCAACTCTGTGCAGTGATGAATAGTCACCTGGTGGGGGTCGTTCCGGCGACGATCGCCACCCTTACGCTCGTCATTCTCGTTTGGCGCACTCCTGCCCTTCACCCTGCCTTGCGCCGTCTGGCGAATTTTGCTGGTTTCTTGCTCGTACTGCAAATCGCTCTGGGTGTGGCGACTTTCCGGTTGCACTTACAGGTTGAGCCTTTGACCATCGCCCACCAGGCGATCGGGGCCTCTCTCCTCGGAACTTTAATTGTGTTTACCGTTCTATCTCTACGAGATACCCCCGTTCCTCAGTCGAAAGCACCTGATCTAGCCAAGGGCAACCTCTAACGAATTGCACCCTGATTTGGTTTCATCACTACTCTCTATCGGACTCAAGAGAATGCAAAATACCACGATCGATGGCATTTCTCGTCGTCATCAAGACTTTCTTCAAGTCATCCAAAGTTATACTCAACTGACCAAACCTCGGATTATTCTGCTGTTGCTAATTACGACGGCGGGCGGCATGTGGATTGCAGCAGAAGGGCAGGTTGATCCAGTGCTCTTGCTGGTTACGCTGCTGAGCGGTACATTTGCGTCGGCTTCTGCCAACACCATTAACTGTCTGTACGATCGTGACATCGACTACATCATGGAGCGGACTCGCCATCGTCCTCTGCCTTCAGGGCGGATCAATCCTAGAGATGCGTTGATTTTTGCGATCGTGTTGGCGGTGTCGGCGTTTACATTGCTGACCGTGTTTGCAAATCTGCTCAGTGCGTGTTTGGCGATGTCGGGTATTTTCGTTTACGTTGCGGTCTATACCCATTGGCTCAAGCGTCACAGTACCCAAATATTGTGATTGGTGGCGCGGCGGGGGCAATTCCGCCTCTGGTGGGTTGGGCGGCGGTGACGGGCGATCTGAGTTGGGCAGCCTGGGTGCTGTTTGCGATCGTCTTCCTCTGGACTCCTCCCCACTTCTGGGCACTGGCAATTTTGATCCGTGAAGACTATGCCAAGGTGGGTGTGCCGATGTTGCCAGTTGTCAACGGCAACGAAACCACCAGTCGGCAAATTCTCTATTACACGCTGGCGCTGATCCCTGTGAGTTTGCTGCTGGTCTACCCGTTGCATGTGATGGGAGCCGTCTATGGGGCGATCGCGCTGCTGCTGGGCGGTTTCTTTATCAAGAAAGATTTGGAACTGATGCAAGCACCCTCTGATTTGATGGTGGCCCGATCGGTGTTCAAGTATTCGATTTTGTACCTGATGTTGCTCTGCGCTGCAATGGGGGTCGATAGTTTGCCCATTACTCATCAGGCTGTGGAGGCGATCGTCCAGAATCTACAGGGATGGCAAGGGGCGATCGCGGCGCTGTCTTGAATGGTTGTTACGATCGATTGCCCTCGCAATCAATCGTTTTCACAACTAGTTGGCTTGACAATCAATTTGGCTTGACAATCAATTTTCTTTGCAAGCCGTCGTTGCAAGCCGTCGTTGCAAACCAAGGTGTAATGGTCAAGGCTAATTCTCTTGAGCCATTACACCTTGAGCCATTACCCCCCTATTCGCCCGCAAATGATTAAGAAGTAATTCTCAAACTTAAAAGATGTCGAGTATTTCTGGGAACGACCTCCCAGATTCCTTACAATAGATAGGTATATTCTTAAGATTTGTATCAAATTGGGAGGAGTATTCATGGCTCCTGCGGTTTCAATCGAAAAGCTTCAAAAGCGATATGGCTCCACTGAAGCGGTCAAAGATGTCTCTCTACAGGTCGAGCCTGGCGAAATTTTTGGGTTACTTGGCCCCAACGGAGCCGGAAAAACCACGACCCTGCGCTGCCTTTGTACCCTAACCGAACCCGACGCTGGGGCGATCTCAGTCTCTGGCATTTCCGTCACGGGCGATCCGCGCTCGGCTAGACAGCGCCTTGGCTATGTTGCTCAAGAGGTGGCGATCGACAAAGTGCTCACTGGCCGCGAACTGCTGCAACTGCAAGCGGCACTCTATCATTGCCTCGCCCCACGATCGGTCCAAGAATTTCTGAGATGCTCACCCTGCTTGGGTTAGACGAATGGGCAGACCAGAAGTCAGGAACCTACTCCGGTGGACTCAAAAAACGGCTCGATCTGGCGGCCGGGCTGCTCCATCAGCCCGATGTGCTGGTGCTTGACGAACCAACCGTCGGGTTAGATATCGAAAGTCGCGTCGCCGTGTGGAACTTCTTGCGCCAGTTGCGAACCGAAGGAACAACCATTTGCTGACCAGCCACTATTTAGAAGAAGTCGATGCCTTAGCCGATCGTGTGGCGATCATCGATCGGGGCCGAGTGATTGCCACAGGCACGCCGTCTGAATTGAAAAACCGCGTGGGCGGCGATCGAGTTACTTTGCGAATTCGTGAATTTTCACCGATCGACGAAGCAGAACACGCGAAAACGCTGCTAGAAGCCCTGCCCCTCGTGCAGCAGGTGATCATTAACACTGCCCAGGGCAATTCTCTCAATCTTGTGGTCGAGCCTCAGAGCGAGGCATTGGTGACGATCCAGCAAGCCCTTCAGCAAGCCGGACTGCCGACGTTTGGCATTGCTCAGTCCCGTCCCAGTTTGGATGATGTCTACCTCAGCGCCACGGGCCGCACGCTACTAGATGCCGAACTCGCCGCCGCTAGCACTCGCGACCCCAAAGCTGAGAAAAAACAGAACATGCGCTAGAAAACTGCCCATCAATCCCATCTCATTTTTTGCCCTATGAGTCGTACCATCACACCCTCTCAGTCAGAATTTCTCCAGAATCAGCGGACGATCGCTCCACGTCAGAGTGCTCTGGGTGACTTCATCCAGGAAACCTCAGCCCTCACCCGTCGCCTGTTTATTCAGCTTCAGCGTCGCCCCTCTACGCTGGCTGCTGGCATCATTCAGCCGTTGATGTGGCTGGTTTTGTTTGGGGCGCTGTTTCAAAATGCGCCCCAAGGGTTGTTTGGAGAAAGCACCAGCTATGGGCAGTTTCTCGGTGCGGGGGTGATTGTGTTCACCGCATTTGCGGGTGCGCTGAATGCGGGGCTGCCAGTCATGTTTGATCGTGAGTTTGGCTTTCTCAATCGTCTGCTAGTGGCTCCCTTAGCTTCGCGATTTTCGATCGTTGCAGCATCGGCTATCTTCATCACAACGCTGAGTTTGATTCAGACGGCGGCGATCGTGGTGACGAGTGCTTTTTTGGGTGCGGGTCTGCCCAACCTCTTGGGGCTGGCGCTAGTGGCGTTAATCGTGCTGCTTTTGGTGCTGGCGGTGACGGCACTCAGTTTGGGTCTGGCTTTTGCGCTGCCGGGGCATATCGAACTAATTGCCGTAATTTTTGTGACGAATCTGCCCTTGCTGTTTGCCAGCACGGCTCTTGTGCCGCTGTCTTTCATGCCTAAGTGGTTGCAGATTGTGGCGACGCTCAACCCTCTCAGCTATGCGATCGAACCCATCCGCTATCTCTATCTTCACAGCGATTGGAACTTGGGAAGTGTGATCATGCAAGCCCCCTGGGGAGCCGTCACCCTCGGAGTTTCTTTGCTGATTCTCCTGGGTTTTAACCTGGTTGCATTTCTGTTGATTCAGCCCTTGCTGCGCCGGAGCTTAGCCTAAACTTAAGCTTGTAGGGAGATTTCTAGCAAACGAGTGACCCGCTGTCTTCGGCTGCGCTCAGGGCAAAGGTCGAAAGGTCTATCTTTTTTAGAAATCGCCTAAGATCTCTAACTTCTGGGCTGAGTCCTTCAAGTTTTGGTTGGTGTTGGGCAGAAGCTGGAGATCTGGCTGCGGCCTTTGTTGATGAATTTTTCGCAATTTCAAACTTTCGGGAGAAATATCTAGATAATTGCGTCTTGAGTAGAATTAGCAGTAGACATTCATTTGTTGAAAACTTTCTATGAAAACCAGACTTGCGATCGTGTCGGTGAAGCCCCTTGCCTGGGTAACGCTCAACCTATTCATGGGTTTGGGGATCGTCGCCCTGGCTCAACCCAGTTTTGCCCAAACTGCCAACCCAAATACAACCGTTGACCCGTTTCAAGATACACAATCTGGCGATGCGCTAACTAACTTGTTCAACAACCGCAATGACGGGTCGGGGGCAACCAGTGGCGTGTTTGATCTGATTCAACGCATCACAGGCGGCAGCAGCCAGGTAGACTTTCAGGCGCAACAGCAACAAAACTTAGACGATGCTGCTGCCCAGTTTCGCACTCAACAGCAACTTCTCCTCAGACAACAGCAGCCTGCGCCCGCTACGCAAGTCGTGCCCTCGGTGAAGCCTGCTACTCCCTAAACGTCCGTCCCTTGGGGAAACGCCTCGCATTTTGTTTCTGCGATCGCCCCCAAGGGATGGGCAGGGTCTCCAAGTCGCTTCACAAGCCATCTCGTAAGATCGAAGCACCCTGTAACTTAATTTGAGCGTTGCTTGTCAGAGGAAATAGGCCTAAACTCGAATTTTTTGCCCGATCGAGCCGGTGTGACTTTGACGATCTCTAGCTCAATCGGACGATCGCCCTTCTCAGAAAAGCTGACTCGGTTGAGTGCGCCCATCACCGAAAACTTGGGATCGGCAAGCGATCGGCGGATGCCTTTGCGGGTGGGCGATCGCTTGATCGCTCCCACCAGAGCTTGAGTTGCGTCGTAGGAAAGCACCGTGCGCCAGTTGACCCGATCGCCCCACAGCAGTTTTGCCTGTTTTTGAAAGGGCGATCGATCCACTTCAACCTGATAGGTTGGTACGGCTAAAATCATTCCCAAAACCGCTTTACCGCCAACTTGTAGAGTTTTTGGCAAGTAGAAGGCATCCCCCGCCAAGAGGGGCAGACGGTTTTGGTTAGCATCGACCACAAGCAGCGTGCGGTCAAACAACTCCTGATTAGGAGCCAGCATCATCGCGTCTGCACCTTGTTTAATCACTTCTTCAACGCTATCCACTGGGTTGAAATCTGGGCTGCTGAGATCCACCTCTGCCACCACCTGCCCCTTGCCGTTGTAAAAGAGCGCATCTTTGAAGGCATCTTTGAGCGATCGGCTGTAGGCACTGCGAGAATTAAAGAAAATCGCGGCCTTGTGCTTTTTGAGCCGCGTCACCATATATTGGCTCAGGTGCTTGGCAGGAGCCTGATCGCTGGGCATGGTGCGAAACACATAGGGGCTAAACCCAGATAGCTGCACCGCAGAACTAACCGGAGAAATCGCTACTAACTCCTGTGATTGGTAAACCTCCCCAGCCGCCAATGTGGTATCGCTCGTGCCGTGACCCACTACACCCAGCAGATTAGAATCGGCCGCAAATGCTTCAGCGACCTGGGTTGCAAGCTCAGGATCACTATTGTCGGTCGCGATCGCCACCTTCAATTTCACGCCATTAATGCCGCCCGATTGATTCACCTCGTTTTGCACCTGAGCTACGCCTCGCAAGACTTCCGTCGAGGTCGAAGGCTGGGTCGCAAGCGGAACGGCCACCCCGATCGTGTAAGTCTTGTTTGCGCCAATGCGGATGTTGTTGAGATAAATCAGCGTTTCAGGATCGGCAGGGTTGGCACGACGGGCTGTTTCTAGCAAGGTAGCGGCCTGGGACAAATTACCTGCTGTGATTTGGTCGGCAGCTTCTTGTTTGATAAGGGTGGTTTTGCCAGGGGTGAGAATGGTTTCACCGAAGCTAATATGGTCAGCGATCGGACTTGATGCGATCGTCGGCATCACTGGCGGCGCAACAGAGCGACTGATCATCCAGGTTGCCAACGTCACAGAAGCCGTTGCCCCGATGCCCGCGGCGATCGCCAAGGGCAGCCGAAACCTACGCCGACCGCACTGCATTCTGGGGCGCAATGGCCGCCGATCGAGAAACCGAACGAACGCGATCTACCTTAGACACATCCAGCTTAGGATGCTTTTTTACTTGCTCTAGTGCGTCTAGAACCTCTGTTGCTGAGTGATAGCGTTGCCCAAATTGAAACTTGGTCATTTTTTCTAGAACAGTCGCCAACCCATCTCCCACGATCGCCTGATCTCGCCAAATCAGTTCGCAGGTGTTGGGGTCTTGGGGAAGTTGCGACGGTCGTGCCCCAGTCAACGCCTGAATGCCAATCACGCCCAGGGAATAGATGTCACTGTTATATTGAGGCTTGCCCAAACATTGCTCGCTGGCTCCATAGCCCGATGTGTAGACTGGCATACTCATTTGAGTTGTAGCCGCATCTTCGGCGATCGAATGAGCGATCGTTTTGACGGCCCCAAAATCAATCAGCACGGTTTTGCGATCGCGTTCTCGCCGAATCAAATTTTCTGGTTTAATGTCTCGGTGGATCACTTCGTGCGCGTGGACAAATTCCAGCACTCCCAAAACATCTTCTAGCAGGGCGATCGTCTCTGCCTCGGTGAAGGTGTGGCCAAGGGTCAATTCTTCGCTCAGGGGATGTCCTTCAATATATTCCTGAACCAGATAAAATTCCTCGTCCTCTACAAAGTAGGCCAGCAACTGCGGAATCTGGTCATGTCGTCCTAGTTTTTCCAGGGTTTCCGCTTCGGCTAGAAACATGCGCCTTGCCTGCCTGAGAATCGTAGGATTGTGGCTGGCAAAGCTCAGATGTTTCAACACGCACAAAGGATTTCCGGGGCGCTGGGTGTCCTCTGTGACGTAGGTATGACCAAAACCGCCCGATCCTAAGATTCTGACAATTCGGTAGCGCGAACTGAGCAATCGTCCTAGCATTGCACCCAGAGATGGTAGACACGTTTATTGTAGGGCGATATTTGAGAAAGGGATGGGGGGGTTGCCTTCGACAGGCGGCACGAGAGGAAGGAGGGCTTACCAAGTGAAGGGGTCTAAAACCCTGCGCTTTTAGGGGCGATGGCTCTAACTTTAGGAAACAATCGATTGAATCGGTTGCCTCGATCGAGTTCTCTCTCCAAAAACTCGATTTTCCCGGATTCACCCTTGGGTAAGCGCAAAAGATATCACAACGATCAAATCGGTTCACTGGTTCACTGGCAAAACTGGTGATGGGTCAGGCTTGATCAATCAGTCTTGAGCAAGAAGTCAGGCTTTTGCGCTGTCTGTATCTGTCAACCTGAAACTCCTGAACATCCCTATAAAAAACCTAGCGTCAGCAATGAGCGGGCGAATTCACTAACCGTTTGCAATTTGTTAGTACAGGCAATTTTGTTCTCAACACCGCCTTGATCGGTCTGATTTGAACAAAGAGCCATCAAGATTGACATCAATTTCCAGGTTTAGCGCTACCCATCTAAATCGGGTTGATGCCTCGACTTAAAAGATACGTAATCTAGCCTTCTGCAAAGACGGTGAGAGAACGTTTGTCTCAATTTATGCCGCGATTTTAGCCGCGATTCGATCGGAGATCGTGCCCCAACTTGCCAGGGCCACTACTCAACTACACACCTAATTGTCTAACACAACAAGCCCCATGATTAGCAACTTTTCATTCACCCACAAATCTATTGCTCAAACTGTTTTGATGGCAGCGATCGTCACCGGATCAGCCCTCTCAATAGATTCAGCCCAAGCCGCCGCCCTCAAACAAAATCACATTCCCAACAACACCAACAGCAAGACTTTCTCAGGGTTTGCCACTGTCACCTCTAGCCCCAGAAACTTTGAACACAAAACAGTAGGTGGAGTGACAGGTGTAGGGGTCAAAGGAGGAGCCGTTACGGGAGAGATCGACGGCAACGAAAATATCACCGTTGATTTCGTCAAGGCTGAGGCGATCAAATTCTTTGACCTCGCCTTCCTTTATAACCAGGGTGTCTTCTCTGACTTTGCAGGTGAAATTGCTGCCGTGACCGCCAACGGAAATATCCAGACCGGAAAACTCACGGTTACAGGTGGAAACACCGCAACCTGGAACCTGGGCGCCTTGTCACAAACCTTTCGTCAGCCGGGTCGCAGGCGGGTGGTGGTGCGTGGCGCGTATCTAACCCGTTTGGCAACCTGGGTGTCACAGCGCTCAAGTTTGCAGCCTTTCCCAATGGTGGATCTAACGGTGCTGACTCTGACTACGCATTGATGCGCTTAGAAACCGTCCCTGAACCTGCAACCGTATTGAGTATCCTCGCGATCGGTACGCTAGGAGTGGGTCTCAAGAGGCGGAAAATGGCCAAGGCGTAATCGCCTTGAAGATCTTGGGGATCGCAGGCGCTAAACTCTACACAATCCAGGTTTAACTAGATGGAAGAGCTTAACCGCCAGCGATCGCCGGAATGATGCTCACCTCGTCTCCATCTTGAAGGGGAGTGTTCACCCCTTCAAGAAATCGAATATCTTCACTGTTGACGTAGAAATTTACAAACCGGCGCAGTTGCCCCTGCTCATCGCAGATTCGTGCTTTGATGCCGGGGCAATTTTGCTCAAGCGACTCTAACAACTCGGCAATGTTTGCGCCATCACAATCGATCGTGGGCTGATCGTGGGTCAATTTCTGTAGGGGAGTTGGAATCAGGACTTTGACAGACATGGGAAGAAAAGATGAGAGATGAATAGGAGTGTCAGAGCAAAAATGAAGCGTGAGTGTGGAGCAAGGACGCAGAGAAGGTTGATGAGAAAAAGAGTGATTTTTCCCTTCAGACATCAGGACGTAGCAAACGAGTCCTTTCTCCTTCTCTCACAGCCTACCCAAGGCCACCTCTCATCCCTAAACCAAAACCTGCTGCCACTCAAGACGATCGAGGGTTCTAGACCGCTCTAGCGCTCTCTCGAAGCTATCGAGTTTTGGTTCGATCGTCAACGGCTCACCGATGTAGCCCTGGACGGCCTCCTGGGTTTTGAGGCCATTGCCCGTGATGTAAACCACGGTGGTCTCGTCGGGGTCAATTTTACCAGCTTCGACGAGCTTTTTCAGGGTGGCGATCGTCGTGCCGCCTGCGGTTTCGGTGAAGATGCCTTCGGTTTCAGCCAGAAGCTTGATGGCATCAATGATTTCAGCGTCGGTTACGGATTCGATGTTGCCATTGGTTTTGCGAGCCAAATCGACGGCATACACGCCGTCTGCGGGGTTGCCGATCGCCAGCGATTTGGCAACCGTGTTGGGCTTGACGGGGGAGATAAAGTCGCGCCCTTCTTTGAAGGCTTGGGCGATCGGAGAACAACCTTCTGCCTGCGCTCCACTAAACCGCACAGGTTTGTCATCGACCAAGCCGACCTCTACAAATTCTCGGAAACCTTTGTAAATTTTGGTGAACAGAGACCCAGATGCCAGGGGCGCAACGACGTGATCGGGCAGTTGCCAGCCCAGTTGTTCAATCACTTCGTAGCCTAGGGTCTTCGAGCCTTCTGAGTAATAAGGACGCAGATTAATATTTACAAAGCCCCAGCCGTGGGTGTTTGCCACTTCAGAGCAGAGGCGGTTGACCTGATCGTAATTGCCCTGCACTGACATCACCGTGGGGCCGTAGATCAAGGTTCCCAAAACTTTGCCAGCTTCTAGGTCAGAGGGAATGAACACGCAGCAGTCGAGACCTGCGTAGGCAGCGATCGCCGCAGTTGAGTTAGCCAGGTTGCCTGTGCTGGCGCAAGAAACCGTTGTGAAGCCCAGTTCACGGGCACGAGTCAGCGCCACGGAGACGACCCGATCTTTGAAGCTGAGAGTCGGCATGTTGACCGCATCGTTTTGATGTACAGCTTTTTGAGACCCAGCCGCCGCGCTAACCGATTAGCTTGCAAGAGGGGAGTCATACCTGTGCCCACATCGATCGGGGTATCGGTCTCAACGGGCAAAAAGGGACGATAGCGCCAAATTGAGTTGGGCCCAGCCTCAATGGTTTCGCGGGTGACGGTGCGCCGTAGAAAGTCGTAGTCATACTTGACTTCTAGCGGACCGAAACACAACTCGCAAACGTGACTGGCTTTCAGTTCATACTCTTCACCGCACTCTTTACATTTCAAGGCTTGGAAGGCGGCGGTAGTGGATTGCGCTTTCAGTTCGATCGCCTGAGGCATGACTTAAAACTCCCTTGGTGCAAGCGTTTTGCTTTTTTGCGTCTGATTATGGGGTCGATGGTATCACGCCAAAAATTACGAGTCAAACATACCCGATAAAAATAGTCGGATATAGCAAACCTGTCTCTACAAACCGTTGTGTAGAACGAGCCTCTAAGTTGGCTTTAAAGATTGGTGTTGAAGTTGGCATCATCCCCCACTCACGGGGGGAATCAGCACAACTTCGTCTCCCGCTTGCAAGGCCGTGTCAGACTCGACAAATTGAAGATTTACCCCAAATCGAGTCACGTCGCGCCACTGAGCCAATTCGGGGCGATCGTCCAGAAGGCGATCGCGCACCATTTCGACCGTTGCACCCCTGGGTAAATCTAAGGTAAGTTCTGGCAAGCCATAAGCGTCTTGGTAAGCAGCAAATAGTTTGACGGTGACGGTGATGGAGTCAGACATAATTTTCAAACAGCGCTCTTAGAATATTGCTCTGAGACATCGCTTGAGGCGTTGGTTCAGAATAATTAATGCTATAAGAATCCCACGGTGACGAGACTCGTAACGAAATTGAAACCTGTAATGATCGATCGCCTCGGAGTGGATGATGCTGGTGAATTTTCTGCACGCTTTTTTAGAGGGAATCAGTCGATCGCTGGCGTTCATCCCTCATCCTTCGGCGTTGCGTGCTCCGTTGGCGGTTAGCTTGGGGGCGATTCCGGGGCGCTGGCTCGATATTATCTGGGGCAGTGGTTGGCTCGCTGGTTGGGGACGAGGTTTCCTTTGGGGACGTTTTTGATTAACGTGACGGGTGCAATGATCATGGGTTTTTTTGTAACGTTGACCCTAGAGCGATCGATTCCTTCACCCGATCTCCGCCTATTGGTTGCGGTCGGTTTTTTAGGTTCCTACACCACGTTTTCAACCTATGCCCTAGAAATTTCGCTGCTGATGCAGACAGACCAAAAACAACTTGCCCTCTTTTATGGGCTAGGAAGTACTGTTTTCGGAGTCCTTAGCTTAGAGTTAGGAAGTTTTTTGGCAAGAAAGATATCCTGAATGTATCGCTGAATGTATCGCTGAATGTATCGATTGTATCTAGGACAATTTTGGCTCTCATGTACTGAAAGCGATCACAGTAGTAAAATGAGGACTCGTAGTGACCAATCCTAAAAGCTCAAGCTGATTTTAACGAAGTGAATTGAAGGGTTCGATCGGGTTCAGCTTGTTAGAAATTCCCGCCCCTTTATGATTAGCCAAGGTTAATTTGAAGCCAGTTAATTTGAAGCCAATCACTCCACCCAGTCACCCATGCCTTCAGAGTAATGACTTACTGCCTGAATCCTGATTGTAAGCGTCCCCAGAATGCACGGGGAACTGAGTTTTGCCAAAGCTGTGGCTCTAAGCTAATTCCATTGCTCCGAGGACGCTACCGCATTGTGCAACCATTGGGGCAAGGGGGATTTGGCAAAACCTTTCTTTCGGTAGATGAAGATCGATTGAATACTCGGTGTGTGATCAAGCAGTTTTCACCCCAGCTAAAAGGTACGAAAGCGCTAGAAAAAGCGATTCAATTATTTGAGCAAGAGGCAGTGCGGCTCCATGAGTTGGGTGAGCATCCTCATATTCCGACGCTGTTGGCTTATTTTGAACAAGATAAACGACTCTATTTAGTGCAGCAATTTATTGAGGGGCCAACGCTTGCTCAAGAATTGAACCATCAAGGGCCCTTTAGTGAACAAAAAATTCGAGAAGTGCTGGTGCGGTTGTTGCCGATTCTGAAATTTGTCCACGATCGCCATGTAATTCACCGAGATATTACTCCTGCAAACATTATTCGTCGCAAGTTAGACAATCGGCTGGTTTTGATCGATTTTGGCGTGGCCAAGTTGTTGACCGAAGACACTTCAGCCCAGCCAGGAACGAAAATTGGCACGGAGGGATATGCGCCAGTCGAGCAGCTTCGCAATGGTAGGGCTTACCCTGCCAGCGATCTATATAGCTTGGGGGCCACCTGTCTTTATTTGCTGACTCAGGTTAAGCCCGAAGATTTATATGATCCGTTGTCGGGGCGTTGGCTATGGCGAGAACAGTTAGCGCAACGCGAGGCAGGGGTGAGCGATCTCGTCGGCAAAATTCTCGATAAGTTGTTGAAAGACTCGGTGAACGATCGCTATCAATCTGCGGATGAGGCGATGCACGATCTGCGGTTGGCGCTTTCCAATCCTGCTATTGCTTCTCCCCAGAAGGGGGCTAATCCGCTGAGAGCAGCCAATGTCACCCTGCCTCCGACTGCTGGGCTATCGGGGTCAAAGCCGCCTGGGTCTTCTGCGGCGGCCGTCCCTCGCAGCAACTCGGCCCGATCGCCCGTGTCAGGGCAGCCGCAGATTCGTAAATGCCTGCATACATTGAGTGGGCATTCTTCCTGGGTGGTGTCGCTGGCGATCAGCCCTGATGGTCAGACGTTGTTTAGTGGCAGTCTCGACGATCGCATTATGGTTTGGGATGTCGGCACAGGTGAACGATTGGGGACGCTGATTGGCCACACCAAGGCGATCAACAGTCTGACGACTAGCCCCGACGGGAAAATGCTACTTAGCTGTAGTGATGATGACTCGATTAAGCTGTGGCAGTTGCCCATGGGCAAGTTGGTACGATCGATTCTCGGCCATAGTCGCGATGTCAACTCGGTGGCGGTGAGTCGAGATGGCAAGTTTTTTGTCAGTGGCAGCGAAGATCGGACGATTTGTGTCTGGCGGATGGATACAGGGGAGTTGCTGCGTAGCTTCACTGGGCTGTCGGGGATGGTGCGATCGGTGGCGGTGAGTCCGAATGGTCAAATTTTGGCCAGTGGTGGGCTAGACAACCAAGTTAAGTTGTGGAATATCAACTCAGGGCAACTGGTGCGGACGCTGACCGGACACCAAAACTCAGTGTTATCGATTGCCATTAGCCCGAATGGTCAAATTTTGGCCAGTGGCGGAAAGGACAAAACCATTAGATTGTGGAATCCCAATACGGGAGAAGTGATTCGCACCTTATCGGGGCATGGGGACATTGTGAATTCGATCGCCATCAGCCCAGACGGCAGAACTCTGATCAGTGGCAGCAACGATAAGACAGTGAAGTTGTGGAATTTGGGGACGGCTGAGTTAATGGGAACGTTGTCGGAGCATACGAATGCGGTCAATGTGGTGACGATCAGCTTAGATAATCAGTTGTTTGCGAGTGGCAGTTCTGACAACACGACGAAGATTTGGCAAATGGCCGTTTAAGGCGCTTGAGTTGCCTGTCTTACTTCGCAGGGCAACGGCTATAGCCACAATTTTCATGGGTAGATTAAGAGTGTGAAAACCGATCGTCTAATATCGCCATCGGTAAAGCGATCGACCTACACTCTACATAGTCCGCCTGAGTTAATGAGGAGTGAATCCGCATGGCTGCTTCTACAGAACCCAACTTAATCGAGTCGTCTCTCTTCACAACGACCCACCAATCGATCGCCCACACAGCACTTTTACAAGGTGAAATTCTTTTAGCAACGCGCACTTATTCTGCCTGGGGCGGGGCGGTCACGGCTCAACTCTATTTTCCGCTCACGCCTGTTCAACTTTGGCAACCCCTTACCGACTACTCCCAGTGGACGCGCTACTTCCCAGATGTCACCCGGAGCGAAATTTTGCATTCTGGTGGGGCGAGTCCGGGGGGGACGGTGAAGCGACAGGTCAAACGCCTCTACCAAACTGCCAGCAAAGCTTTCCTGGTGTTTACGGCTCAAGTTGAAATTTATCTCAAAGTTTTAGAAACTCAACATCAGCGAGTTCAGTTTTACTTAGAGTCTGGTAGCTTTAGTGATTTTGCCGCCGATCTCAGTCTGCAAGGCTATGGAGATGGCACAATTTTGACCTATGCCGTTCAAGCGACTCCATCGATTCCTGTTCCTGGAATGTTCATTGAACAAGCAATTCGTATGGATTTACCCGCCAATCTTGAACAGATGCGCCGCGTGATTTGTGAAAAAGCTTAACCTTAACGATCGCCATTTTGTTGCCGGGCTAGCCTCTTACGACAGAGCAAATGGGTCAAATGTCGAATTTGGGCCGATTGCCTAACTCGCCGTTGCCACACTTTGCAGGGCGACGGCGATGCAGATATACAAAGCGCCTGTGAGGGCTGATCCTCAGCTTTCAAAGGAGTCTAAATCTAGAGCGGCAGAGCCACCACGATCGAGTTCTGCCAGAGTTTTGCCCAACTGCCACCAGACCAACCAACTAATAAAGATCGTCATGGGCAGAGCGATCGCATAGGCTAGCTTACCAGGGAAGCCAAAAATTTCCATGCCCGCGCAGAGAAACACACAGGCTCCGATCGCAATGCCCACAAAAGGAGTCAATAGCTGCACCCCTCTCATATTGGCGAGGCTGCGAGTCGATCGGTTCTTCGACCATTCTTGAACCGACTGCTTGAGAACAGAATCGAAAGCAAGACCAGAAGCGAGGCTGATAAATAAACCAGCCGCAAGAAGAAAATAAGGAGGATCGGGGAAATAGTACACGGTGCGCTTGGGGTGTAGGGTATGGAGTGTAGACGAAAGAAAAGTGTAGATGAAAATATTTCTCAAACTTTCTACACGGTTCTTAAGCCTTTATCCTACCGTTAGTGAGATCCGCCGTCAAAGAAGCAACGGAGGGCAGTAGGGCGGCTGTGCTGGCGCTAGAAAAGTCAACCAATGCACCGAGGGCTGCGCCAAATAATTGGGCAGGCTTAATATCGTCTTTGATCAGGTTCCACAGTCGCCGGACTTCTTCGGTATGCAGACGATCGTCCTCAGTCAGCGCCAAGAGCAACTGTTGACGCAAAAACTGACCTTCCTCAGAGAGCATGAACTGTAACCCTAGCTGAGCCGTGGGCAACAGATCAAACCCACTGTCAGAACGAGCGATCGCGATCATATTTTCCAAACGCTGCCATTGAAATTTACCGTCTTTGAACAGCACCTCTAGCAGACGACGACGCAAGGCAGGCGACTCTCCGGTCAGCAAACGACGCGCCACATAGGGGTAGCCAATTTCTACGATCTTAAAATTGGGATTGAGGGTCAGCGCTAAACCCTCCTGGGTGACGAGCGAACGAATGATCAGCGCGAACTTGGCAGGAATGCGGAACGGGTAATCGTACATCAACTCCGAAAAGCGATCGGTGATCGTCTTGAAGTTAAAGTCGCGCACGCTCTCGCCCATTACGTCACCCAGCACCGACTCTAGAGCAGGAACGATCGGGTAAATATCCACATCAGGTGTGAGAAACCCCAACCTGACAAAATCGTGAGCCAGTTCGGTATAGTCTTTGTTGATCAAATGCACTACCGCATCGACCAGTGTTTCTTTGGCGGTTTCCTCTAGCTGATCCATCATGCCGAAGTCGATAAATGCCATGCGTGCATCTGGGAAAACCTGCCCTCCTTCCACCGACGGCGCAACCGCAAACAAGTTACCCGGATGCGGATCGGCATGAAAAAATCCATACTCAAGCAACTGTCGCAACCCAGCCGTCACTCCAATTTTGATCAGTGCGTCGGTGTCGAGTCCGGCTGTTTGGATGCGATCGGTATGGGTCAGCTTTATTCCTTCGATCCACTCCAGCACCAGGATGCGATTGGTACAGTAGCGCCAAAAGATCGATGGAACCTTGACGGTTGGGTCGTTGCGGAAGTTGTGAGCAAACTTTTCGGCGTTACGTCCTTCGTTGAGGTAGTCGATTTCTTCAAAGAGTTTCGTGCCAAATTCATCCACAATCAGGGTGAGATCGTGTCCTAGGTTTAACGGCAGCCACGGCGATAGCCAGCTTGCTGCCCACCGCATCAAGTAGAGATCGAGGGTGAGCACGGGTAGCAGGTTGGGTCGCTGCACCTTAACTGCGACCTCTTCGCCACTATGTAGACGGGCACGGTAGACCTGCGCCAGACTTGCGGCCGCCACCGGCTGAGGAGAAATCTCGGCAAAGATATCGTCGATCGTGTCGTCTAGCTGCGTCTCGATCAGGCGAAAGGCCATTTCGTTGGGAAATTGAGGTAACTGGTCTTGCAGTTTAACCAGTTCATCTAAAAAGTCTTGCCTGACCAAATCGGGACGGGTGGACAATGCCTGACCCACCTTAATAAAAGTCGGCCCCAAGACGGTGAGCATGTGTCTCAGTTGAGCAGCGCGACGTAGTTTGTTGGCTTCAACCTGGTGTTGCCATTCGTCCCACTTTAAGTTGAGGATGAATGCTAAAAATAAGCGAGTCACTCTCAGTGCCCGCCAGACGGCTCGCCAGGGGCGATATTGATAGTATCGAGCGATCGAGATCGCATCGTAGCGCTTTAGCTGACTTAGGGGAATTCGACCCACGTTCTACACTGCCTCTCAAGACTAAGTGGATGCCTGCGAGTAGAAGCATCAATAGCAGTCTGGGTTTTTGGATGTAGAACGCCTACGTCTACAAAAACAAGGTTTATTAAAAGTTACGGAAAAACTCCGATCGGACAACTGCTATTAATGTTTACTAATTGTTACCTTTGTTCTCAATTCTAGTATGGAAAACTACAACTTTCTCGCTTTAATTTCAATTACAGCTATTGAGTAGCAGCGACTCCGGGGTCAAAGCTTTAGAATGTTTTAATAAAATCTTTCCAGATATAAATTTTTCGTTAATTTTTCGTTGATTCTGTGGGGATGCTCCTCATTTTGTCCGATCCAATTTGAAACACTGGTGAAAATAGCACTGGTGAAAATAGCGATCGCCAAAAGTGTGAGCCGATTCACCTGGCTCTAAACCCAAGCAAAAGGCCCACACTTCGCAGAGATTCATCTTCGATCAAGGGATGCTAGTCGAATCTGGTGAACGATCGCCACGCCACTTCTCTGGCAACGAAGCGAGTCTTAGCTAGCTAACCCCCTAGGAACGGTGGATTCAATCATTCCGTCCACTGCAAGAAGGTTGTCTTGCCCTCACTTCAGCCCTCTCCCAAGTTGGGAGAAGGAGTTAGGGGATGAGGGCGAAGATCTCCGGCATTGATCAATCCACATTCCCTAAGAAGCCGCCTGACGCTCTTTCGCTGCCTTGATCACTTCCTCGGCGATGTTGCTGGGGCAAGGCGAGTAATGCGAAAACGACATCGAGAACTGCCCGCGACCAGAAGTCATCGTCCGCAGATCGCCGATGTAACCAAACATCTCGCTCAAGGGTACATCTGCCTTGATGCGTGCTCCGGTCTGGCTCGTCTCCTGAGACTTCATCATCCCCCGACGGCGGTTGAGATCTCCGATCACGTCACCCATGTAGTCATCGGGTGTAAACACATCAACATTCATAATCGGTTCAAGCAACTGAGGGGCGGCTTGGGGAACCGACTGACGGTAGGCAGCTTTGGCGGCAATCTCGAAGGCCATCGCCGACGAGTCAACCGGGTGAAAGCCTCCTTCCATCAGCGTGAACTTCAAGTCCATGCAGGGGAAGCCCGCCAACACACCTTTGTCGATGCAGCTTTCAAAGCCCTTCTCTACGGCGGGCCAATATTCTCTGGGCACAGCGCCACCTGTCACCTTCGACTCAAACTGGAAGCCGCTGCCGGGTTCGCCTGGCTCGATTACATAGCCAATCTTGGCATATTGACCCGAACCACCCGACTGCTTCTTGTGGATGTATTCGTCTTCGAGGCGCTTAGTGATCGACTCGCGGTAGGCTACTTGGGGTTCGCCCACTTCGACTTCTACACCGTGGGTGCGCTTGAGGATGTCTACTTTGATGTCTAGGTGCAGTTCACCCATGCCTTTGAGAATGGTTTCGCCGCTTTCCTCATCTGTCACCATGTGGAAGGAGGGGTCTTCTTGCACCATCTTGGTGAGGGCGGCTCCCATTTTTTCTTCGCCTCCCTTGACCTTAGGCTTGACCGAGATTGAAATCACGGGTTCTGGGAAGACCATCGGTTCCAGGGTCGCTGGTTTTTTGGGATCGCAGATGGTGTGCCCAGTACGGACGTTCTTCATGCCGACGATCGCGATAATGTCTCCAGCCTGAGCCGATTCGATTTCTTCGCGAGAATTGGCATGCATTTCTACCAATCGACTGACTCGCTCGGTTTTGCCCGTGGCGGTGTTGAGCACTGTGTCGCCCTTAGAGAGCGTGCCAGAGTAGAGGCGCGTAAAGGTCAATGCCCCGTAGCGATCGTCCATGATCTTGAAGGCCAGGGCGCGCAGGGGCTTCTCGGGATCGACGATGGCGAACTCGCCCGTGGCATTGCCTTCGAGGTCCACTTCGGGCTGGGGCTTGACTTCCGTGGGGTTGGGCAGATAGTCCACCACCGCATTCAGCACCAACTGAACGCCTTTGTTTTTGAAGGAAGACCCGCAGTAGGTGGGGAAGAAGGCCAGGTCACGGGTGCCCTTGCGGATGCAGGCCTTGATCTCATCAACGGAAATTTCTTCGCCTTCGAGGTATTTCTCCATCGTGGCATCGTCCTGTTCGACCGCCACTTCCACTAGCTTTTCGCGCCATTCTTCCACATCCTCCACCATGTCCTCGGGGACATCGGTGATTTCATAGTTGGTGGGATCGCCAGAGCCATCCCAAATCCAGGCTTTGCGAGTGAGTAGATCGACCACGCCTTTGAACTCATCTTCGATGCCAATGGGCAGCACCATCACCAGGGGCGTCGCCGCCAGCACGTCTTTCACCTGCTTGACCACGCGGTAGAAGTCGCCGCCGGTGCGGTCCAGTTTGTTGACGTAGATGATGCGGGAGACGCCGGAGTCGTTGGCATAACGCCAGTTGGTCTCGGACTGGGGCTCCACGCCACCGGAGGCACAAAAGACACCGATGCCGCCATCGAGCACCTTGAGGGAGCGGTACACCTCAATCGTGAAGTCCACGTGGCCGGGGGTGTCGATGATGTTGAGCTGGTGCTCGTTCCAGAAGCAGGAGGTGGCAGCAGACTGAATCGTAATGCCGCGCTCTTGCTCCTGCTCCATGAAGTCGGTGGTGGCTGCACCGTCATGAACCTCACCAATTTTGTGGATTTTGCCGGTGAGGCTGAGGATCCGCTCGGTCGTGGTGGTCTTGCCTGCATCGACGTGGGCGAAGATTCCAATATTGCGATAGCGCGTGAGGTCTTTCATGTCTGCTTTTGTAAGTTCAGTTCTTCGAACCGCTGTGTGTCCACCTGCCGAGGGTCACTCAGCAAAAATCGGCATTGCTTTCCCGAACCAGCTCGGGCTGGTGGGCAACCCTCGGAACATCTCGGTTCGCTTTGGCTGGCCTGCGAAACATTGGCTGGCCTGCTAAACAATCTATGCCCCGGTTGACAACGCCTATTGTTTAACAATTGTAAATTGCTTTGCTGCAAGTTGTGACGCGCGGTACGGCGAGTTGTCTACGGGTTACCGAATCGTTGCCGAAAGGTTCTAGCCGAAAGGTTCTAGCCGAAAGATTCTAACAGTGCGGTGCGATCGCTTCTCTCTACCCCGCCCAGCCTAGCCGCCCAGCAGGCCTAGGTGGCCCCTATTCTGGGCGGCGCTGGATCAATCACCGCCAGCAATCCATCCATCAGGCCAGGGAAGCGCCCATCCAGCTCGGCTTTACGGAGGGAGTTGAGCCGCTGGGTGCCCTCCTTGCGAGAAAAAACGACCCCTGCCTCTCGCAACACCTTGAAGT
>JAAUOZ010000313.1 GCA_012034655.1 Leptolyngbyaceae cyanobacterium CSU_1_3
AACAAGCCACCCGCCACACTAGGAAGCCAATGACTCACCCCCATCACCATACCCACTGGCAGCAGCCCGCTAAGTAACCCCCACAGATGTCACCGCCAACAGCGGCCCATAGAAACTGCCAACCAGCAGCCCGATCGCGGGCAAATTGGTCGCCGGAACGCCCAACATCACCAGCACCGGAGAACTCAGCGCCAACAGCCAAACCAAGACATAATCACGATTTCGCAGCCCTTTGGGATGAAATTTGTGATCAACCCACCAAAAAAGCCCCACCGCTCCGCCAATCAGCAGCCCAAACCCAACAAAACCTACCCAGTCCGTTTGTCTACGACTTAAGTTGAAGTGATCTAGCAAAACAAACTCTCGATGGCTGATCACCTGCCCACCGGGGACGATAACCTCGCCCTGCCGCACCGTGACCATTTCTGGCTCAACTTCTCGCGCCGCTTGCTCTGCCTTGAGTTTGCTTTGTTCTTCATCCCGAATTAGATTGGGTTGCAGGTGAGTCATCAGCAGTTTGGCGGCGATCGCTCTGGCTGCGGGCGGCCACTCTGGCGGCAGGTGCAGACTCACAGCCTTGTCTAGCAGGCTTTGGGGCAACCCGATCGCAACGCCTTGGGCAAGAATACGATCGGTCGTCCAAAAAATTTGAGTTTGTAAACCTTGCCAATCTGCCTCTGACATATCTAGCAGGGCAGCATCGTAGAAACTGTCGGGCTGCGTATTTGCCGGGTCTTGAAGGGTGGCCACGGCCCCACTATATTGCCGTCGAGCTTCATTAATTTGATCGATCAAACCTGGGGTGGCTTTGGGAGCAAGGTTGCGAAAATAAACTTGTAGCTCATCGACCGCCTGACGCTGGAGTGGGTCAGATAGCCAAATCCCAGAAGACGGTGGCTTTTTGGAACGAGGGACGCTTACGGATGGTTTTTCTTTGAGGGCTTGAGAAATTCGTTGCCAATCTGATTCGGGGGCTTTGCGGAGATAACGTTGCGACTGAGTTGAGAGAACTTTGGGATCGGCAAAGGGAAACACCCCTGCCAATTGGCGAAAGCTCGTCCCTTTAGTCAGGGATTTTTGCAAGTCTTGACGAATCTGATCGTTGATGCGCTGATCGATTTTTAGCACCGTAATCGCCACGGTGCGGGCATTTTTGCGGCTTTCTTCAGTGGCTTTTTGTCTTCGATCGTCGCGTCTCCAGGGGACACGATCGTTTGAGGAGACACCTTACCCACATTCAATAGGGGTTGATTGTAATAGCGATGCCCCAAAACACTCGTCAGAGAGACCACTGCAACGAGAACCACGATCGTCGGGTGGGCCCCATCTCGAAAGCTCAACCGTTTTTGCAACACACTGCCCCGGTTGGCAAAATTTGCAGAGGCAGAAGTCGAAGCCAGAATCATCGGCAAAAGATTTTGTACCCCAGATTTGGAGGCAGTTTGGCGCAGTTGCTGACCATATTGACTAGACATCTGCTGGATCTGTCGCTTCAATGACCGAAGAGATCGCATATGCGCTTACTCGTAGTTAGGAATCGTGGCGGAATATTGCAGAATGGCACTATCTACTAAAATTTCGTGTATCAAATTTCATCTATCAAATTTCATCTATCAAACCTTGTAGTACAAATTGCACAGACCATTATAAAAAACCAATGTATGTACCGGCGATGTGCAACTATTTTCTCCCTTCTCCCCCAGCCCTGCTCCTGCCCCGGTGAGAGCAGGAGAGCCAGCCTGGTCTGGGCCACTCTCCCGCTCTGGGAGAGGTTGGAGGTGAGGGCGGTTCTAGAAAGTTGCACATCGCGTAATGTATCGATGGTTTGAAAAGTCTTGTCACTAGGTCTCCATTATGGGAGTTAGAAAATCGATCGGGTCAATTGGCATCCACCCTCAGAAAGACCCGTTTTGCTGTCTGCGCGATCATCCAAATTTTCGGATCACTTGGGGGGCCGCCACCGCGTAGGTAGACCGATCGCCCAATGTCGGATTGTAAACACCAGACCAGAGGGCCAGTAAACGATCGGCTTGGTTGAGTAATTCTGACTGAGATCGGGCTTCTCCCGTCGTCAACTGCCACGAATCGGCCGCCAATCGCCCGGCGATCGTGATCCCGTTTAAGCCATTGTGCGCCCCAGACAAAGCGCCGACGATCGTACAGACCACCGCCACCTGCCTCCCCGATCGTGCCGCCCGCATCAGCGCCAGCCCAAAATCCTCTGGCGTACTCAGAAAGCAGTAGAGCGCGATCGCCACAGTCTGCTCAGACCGACGGGGAATCAAGCGGAGGGCTGCTTCTAACCCTGCCTGCTGCTCAAGTAAGGTTTGCACCTGCTGAAGCTGCTCGATTAGGGGCGCTTGATGCTGGTGGTCTAAAGGTTTCAGGGTGCTGAGGAGTTGCGGGATCAGGGTCAACGGGTCGAAGCGCTCGTGCAAAATCTCTACGATCGTAGATCCTATTGCATACACGCCGAGCAGATCGATGGATGAATTTTGTAACCGATCGACAGCTTGTCTAAGTTGTTTCCATAGCTTGAGTCGATCTTCGTGAAAGAAAAGCAGGGTGGGGAGCAGGGCGATCGCGGCTTGCCCAGTGGCTTCTGGCGAGGCGGCGATTTCAGAAAAACTGGCTGAAGGTTGAAGCAGATCTTGTAAATAAAACTGAGTCAGAGTTTGAAGTGGGAGCGTAGGAGACGGCGCGATCGTCCGCCAGTTGAAGGATGACGGCAACTGAGTTCGCGTTCCTTGAGCAGGCTGTCTCCATGTTTCGTCGGAGGTTTCGCCCACCATTTCACCCAACACCGCCCCCAACAAAGTCGCCTGAAATCGATTTAAAAGCGCATATTGCATGATTTCTAATGGAAATTTAGCTTACGAGAATTTATAGGGCTGCAAGTTATGAATATCACACAAAATAATGGAGCGCTATAGAGCAGTCTGAGCAGTCTGAAAGCTTCTCCAGGAGTTTAAGCTATCCATAGATTGAATCAAAAATTCTTACATGTAGTAGGATTAATAGGATATTTTTGGGTTTAACCTCTACATTTAGGGTATCTACTAAATTTTTAGACGATCGATACTCTGTCCTAATCTACTGAGGATCAAGCTAAATGAACGGAAGCCCAGTTGGAGCTAAAATCCGCACCACAACCTCTACCTCTGCCAAAATCCCTATCAGAACCCCTGCCAAAGCCCCTACCGATCGCCACTCCGCAACCCCTAGCATGAGCTTCCATCCCCTGGCTTGCGGTAGGTTGGTTCATTACACGGCCCTTGGCTTGCTGTGGATCGGTTGTTTTGCCCCTACGATCGCCTTCAGCCAGGAAGCCCAACCCAGAGCCGAGGGCATTGTGCGCCCCCTTTTGAAATCGGGCAGTCGCGGTGTAGAAGTCACCGAACTTCAAGCCGTCCTCAAGCTTTTAGGCTACTACGATGGCACAGTAAACGGCTTCTTTGGAGACAGCACCATGACCGCCGTAGCACAGTTTCAGCAAGCTGCGGGGCTGGGCCGAGATGGCATCGTGGGATCGGCGACGTGGGATCGGCTCTTTCCGCCCGATCGCAGCCACTCCTCACCCAGTTCTGCACCTGCGCCCACTCAGCCGCGAGAAAATTCTCCTCAACCTGCACCACCCGCGGCGATCGATTTCCCCATTCTCAGGCTAGGCATGACGGGAGCCGCCGTGACTAGATTGCAAGAGCGCCTCAGGGCGATCGGTGTCTTTGAGGGAGCGATCGATGGCGTATTTGGTGCAGAAACGCAGGCGGCCGTCAAGGCGGCACAAGCACGATTTTTGCTTGAAGCAGATGGCATTGTCGGAGGGGCAACCTGGAGTGCCCTAATGCGTTGAGTTAGCCTTTCGTGGAACATTTTTCTACCCTCTATATTTTTACAATCTAACTGATGTGAATTTTAGTGAACGATCGCTCGCTGAGATGATTTTTTGGTGCTAGTCTAAAGACAGGTACAAAGAAGCCAAAACCTTCTCCCAACTGTTAGATTAGAGCCTGTACCTCCCGCTTTGATCTAGTCGTGTAGCTCGATTCTGAGTCGCATTGATTTTCTAAACCATTAGTTTTAGGGTGTCTCGATCCACTTCATTTGAGACAAATCAACCTTAACTAAGACTACAGCCTGAATTGGCTGAGAACGATGCAAAAAGGCGACGCTAACGAATTAAAAGTTCACCTTATTTGACCTGATTGAACCAGCTACAATCAATCATCCTAATACCTTTAAAGGGTCTAATTTTTATCAATTAGACCCTTTGAGTTTTGATGATTTTTAGAATTTCAACAATAAGAGAATGCTTGAAAAGTTTCCATTGATCGCCTAGAGCGCCCTGAACTGAAAGTTTGGGCTAGCCGTGCGAAGTCCTCTGAAGAGGACTGGGTTGTCTTCAGTTCGTTGAAACGGACTTTGCACCCTTAGCCCCTTTGCCCAAGGCACGGCGAAGCACCCTCAATTCGGGGCTGAGAACTGTAGTAGCGCTTGAGCCAGCGTCTTTTCCAGCGAGAGGTAGGCTCTAGGGGAGAAGATTCTCGCTCAATTTGGCGACGGTGCAAAATCTCTGCGGGTGAATCGCTCAAAGTCGGGTCGCGGTAAGGAACAGCCGCACGGGTGAGCAGATGCTCAGCTTCGCGTGGAGAAAGATCAGCCAGCCCAGACCCCCAGTAGGCGATCGTTCCTGGGGATCGTTGCCCCGTTCGATCGCTGGCGGCGATCGTCAACCCTGCTTGCAGCAACCCTGCCCGAACTGCCGCACAGCAAGAATAGGTGGCAAGTCTGCCGTCGGGTTTGAGAAGTTGAGCCATCAGGCTGAGGAACTCGATCGTCCAGAGTTGGGGGCAATGAGGCGGCGAAAAAGGGTCAAGGAAAATAGCGTCAAAAGCATCGGTTTCTAGCTGCTGCAAGGTTTGGCGGGCATCACCTAACCACAATCTTCCCTTGAAGTCAGCCGTCTCAACTAACCCACCCTGAGCCAACTGAGCAAGCAAATTTTGAATTTTGGGATGCCAATGGCTGAGAAACTGATCAGCGATCGCCCGTTGCGGCACTGTGCCATCAATTTCTAGCGCCACTACCTCTATGCGGCCCCTACGATCGACCTGCCAAATGGCCGCCAGTGCTGCCGCCGTGTTGTAGCCCAAACCATAGCAGACATCAAGAATTCTCAACGCAGACCCATCAACCTTTTCTCTCAAAAGAGTCGGCCCCACAAATTTCGATTCTGCTTCTTGCCTGGCTCCATGTTTGCTGTGAAAGGCTTCGCCAAACTCAGGGGAAAAGAAGGTAAAAGAACCGTCGGCAGTCAGTTGGGGAGAGAGCGACATGGGAGAGAGGAAATAATAGGCATGATATCAAGCCCAAAAGGTTATGAGAACTGAGATCGAGGTAAAATTCTAAGGAACGTGGATTAAATAATTTCGCCAACTGCAAGGTTATCTTGCCCTCACCCCAGCCCTCGCCCAGATTGGGAGAGGGAGCAGGAGTCCGGTTCCCCTGATCCCAAGTTGGGATCAGGGGTGAGGGGGATGAGGGCGAAGATCTCCAGCATTGATCA
>JAAUOZ010000314.1 GCA_012034655.1 Leptolyngbyaceae cyanobacterium CSU_1_3
CCCTAAAAAAAATTCTTGACAGACCCCTAAACAGACCACTCAGTCGGTAGATGGAATTAAACTTAAGACCCTCATCCCCCTCACCCCTGCTCCCAACCTGGGAGAAGGGGAACCGGACTCCTGCTCCCTCTCCCAAGTTAGGAGAGGGTTGGGGTGAGGGCAAGACAACCTTGCAGTGGGCGAAATGATTGAATCCACGTTCCTTAGATAACGAGTACCCCATGAAGTTTGTGGATTTTCAGCCTGTGGAACAATGGTTGGTTGACCACTAGCGGATAGGCGTGAGCGAGGGAAATTAATGCAGAAATTGAGTTTATATGGGCTAGCGATCGGGCTGTTCGTCAATTTGTGGCTCAGTGGGCTTGTGCCATCTAGCCAAGCGGCTCCACGAGATCAGACTTGTCTGGCTCCGGCTCTGGCTCGTGTCACACGCCACACGGTCAAATCGGGGGAAACGATCGAGGGCATTGCCCGTCAGTATGATCTGATTCCTGCGACGCTGATGGGCATGAACGCGGTACTAAGAAATGGTAAAGCGCCGATCGGGGCCACAATTCTTATTCCTCCCTACAACGGAATTCGGGTTGAAGTTCCTTCTGGGCAAAGGTTGCGAGACATTGCAGCGAGATACAAGGTTCGACCGGATGTGTTGTTTGAGGTAAACGGCTGCCAAACCTCACCCCGTGTGGTTTTTGTTCCGGGTGTCAACTGGTCGCCTGTCTCAGAAGGTCGATCGTCTGTCACCAAAGCCAACCCCGCCGTGCTCAAAGGCTACCCACTTCCTGCCAACTCAACGGTACTTTTGGGCTATGGCTGGTATCTTCCCACGGGGCAAGGTAAGCCCGTGTTTCACAGTGGGATTGATTTGTCAGCCGTAATCGGTTCTCCTGTTCTTGCGGCGGGCGATGGTGTTGTTGCCTTTGCCGCCTCCCAAGGCGTTTATGGAAATCTGGTTGTGATCAATCATCAGCAAGGTTATCAGACTCGCTATGCCCAACTGGGAAGCATCAAAGTTAAAGCAGGACAAACCGTAAACAGAGGACAGTCGATCGCCACCGTCGGCAGTACGGGTACACCCAGTTCTAATGGCCCTCATTTGCATTTTGAAGTGCGATCGAACTCTAATTTGGGCTGGGTGGCCGAAGATCCAAACCCATTTCTCAGAAGCCGACCCTAGTGATTCTTCGCGGCTTACAAGGCTGGGCAGTTCCTTACAAAAATCTCGATCGTACGAAACTCGCAAAGCTAGCGATCGTACTGACTATCTGCGGAAAGTTGGGCGCGTTAGACATGCGCTGTCGAAGCTGCCTCATTTGCTTGACATCTTCTGACGTGCAGGTGACGGTTTTTTTGAGAATTGCAAGCTTGGCTTTAGAAAAGTCACTCATTGCCTGATCGAGATCATCCTTCAGGTATACCTGTTCGTCAAAGTCAGCTTCTAGATAACGAATCTCTAGTTCGTTGAGTAAGTGGGCAGCATGTTGCAAAAAAAGGCGATTTTGGTCAGGCATGGAAGATTATCGATTTCGTAGGGGGAGCGTCGGGTCAGAGGGTAGAGCCACCTGAATTTGCGATCGACTGGCTGCGGCATTGTTGGCACGATTGAGCAGTTTAGTGGTGACACCACTCCAAAAGGGATCGGTTTGAATTTGCGATACCATTCCTGTTGCTTTGAGCTTGAGAGAAGTGTAGTCGCGCCCGGTAAAAGCAGAGGCTGTCGTGAGAATTCTAGGAATCAGCGTATTGAGTTGGGCGATGTCTAAATTGTCGTAGCGGTTGGCAACTTCGATCAGTTCTTTGCCCATGATTGCAGCCTTGGTACATTGGGCAACGGTCGCTTCAAGAATGCGTTGCTCTTCTTGTTTGATTTCTTGCCATTGACCCATCATTTCGCCTGCCTGATTTTCGAGATCAGATTTGCGCTGGTTGAGTTGTTGAAGTGTTTCGGTTCCAGTTCCATTTTTAATTTTACTAAGAACCGTTTGATATTCCTGCCGAAGTTTTCTAAAGCGAACGATCGCCCCGCCCCGATATTGCGTCAGCATTGGTGGATTTTTGCTAATCGCATCTGCCAGCAAAGCCATCTGAACGGTGAGCGTTTTAGCGTATTCTGCTGATTTTTGGGCTTCCTGACGGCTGATCATCGATCCGCTATTGAGTTTGTCAAAAATTGACGAAAAGCCTTCATACTGGTTTCGCAAATCGATAATAAAATCGTCCCATTCGGCAACCTTGGGCGGTTGAAATGGATCGATCGCTAAATCAATCACGGTGCTATTAATTTCAACCTTAGAGTTGAGAATGCGATTAATAAAGCTCTGTCGCATTTCTGCCTGCGATCGGGCGGGGGGTTCTAGTTCTCGTTTTCGCATCGCGTCGATCGCATCGATCGCGGCCAACGATTCAGTCTTAAACTGCACCGCCGCCCCCTGAAGTGTTCGCGCCTTTTCGACACTGCATCCGCCCAGCGACACACCGCCAATTATCACCCCTGCGACCCAGGCGAGCTTGATTTTTGATTTTGGACGACTCATCTCAATCACTCCTTCATCTCCTACTCTCCTGTGATGTGAACTACCAATTCTCGCCCAGAGCCTCGTTGTCGATGTTCCCAAATATACACGCCCTGCCAAGTTCCGAGTAAAAGCCGCCCCCGCGCGATCGGAATTTGCTCGGAGGTATGGGTTAGCACGGTGCGAATATGAGCAGGCATATCGTCTGCTCCTTCAGCATTGTGAATGTAGGTTTCCCACTCTGGAACCAGCTTTGCAAAGAAATTCTCTAAGTCTTTCAACACATCAGGATCAGCGTTTTCCTGAATAATAAGACTGGCTGAAGTGTGTCGCAAAAATAGATGACATACCCCGATCTGGATGCCTGATTCGGCAACGATCGCCTGAATTTTATTCGTAATTCTCAACAAAGATTTGCCCGAAGTTGGAATTTTAATAATCTGCTGATATTGAGGCATAAATCACATTGCAAACGTCTCTACAATAATTCTCTCTAACAATCCGTACAATTGTGTATTTTGTTGCTCCCAAACCTTCAAAACTATAGAATCAGCTTAATTTTTGCGCTTGCTAAATGACTAAAATTGCAACCAGATTTCTGAATTTTTGCTCAGCGCCCGCTTCAGATAGAGAGACTCAAGCAAGAAACTGGAGATCTGGAGATTATTAGTATGTACCTAGGGTTGTGAGAGTTTGGTCTTAAAACTCTACCTATTAGGTGAAGCGATCTCTACCTAGAGTTAGATAAATTTGTAGGATAGATACCCGTCTGCAATGCTCAGGATACCCTCTGCCCATGACTCGATCGCCCAACAAAAAAATAGTTGCAGGATTTTGGGTGAGTCTAGCTGCCCTCACTGGGATTGGCATTTTATCTTACTCAAATTTGATCCGATACGTAGAGGCGAGTCGCCGAGTCAGCCATACTCAAAAAGTATTAGGAAAAACCGACTTTGTGCTGTTGCAACTGAGAGAAGCCGAAGTCGGGCAGCGAGGCTATTTGTTGACCACAGACCCAAATTATCTAGAGCCATATCACCAGGCCAAGACTACCCTCAAACAAGAGATAGACATTCTCAGAAAGTTGACGGCTAATGCTCCAAATCAGCAGCGGCGAGTTGCCAAGCTTCATCCTTTGATCGATGCCAAATTAGACGAACTACAACAGACGATCGTTCTGCAAGAATCGCAAAATCCAGGGGCGGCGCTAGCAATTGTGCGCTCCCATCAAGGTAAAAACTTGACCGAGCAGATTCGCACGATTTTAGAGGAAATCAAGGCAGAAGAATCTCAGGTATTAGAGCAACGATCGCAAGCCGAACAAACCCAACTGCTGGCGATTTCAGCCTTGACCATTCCTGGGTGTCTGGCGATCGCCCTGTTTTTAGAGGTGACGATTCTGCAACTCAGACATGCCCTCAGACAACGCAAACAGGCCCAGCACACCCTGCAAGAACGCACCCAAAAGTTAGAGCTGCTCTACGAATCGACTCGCGCTTTGCTCGCCGCCGAACAGCCCCTCCTCTTGCTAGACGGCCTATTCAACAAACTCTCAACCCCACTCGACCTGCACTACTACTTTAGCTACATGGTGGAGGAAAAAGACGGTCAATTGATGCTTCATCTGTCATCCCATCGCGGCTTGTCAGATCAGATCGTTAAGGATATTGAGTGGATAGACTTTGGGCAAGCGCTTTGTGGATGGGTTGCCCAGTCCCAGCGCCCCATTTTGCTCAACGAAGTGCAACACTCCTCCGACCCGTCCGCTGCCATGGCTCGAAGCCTGGGAATTACCAGCTATGTGGGTCATCCGTTGATTGTGCAGGGCAAGCTCCTAGGAACGCTATCTTTTGCCAGCCGCACTCGCCCTCGGTTTACACCCGAAGAAATTGAACTCATGCAGAGCACCTGCGATCAGGTGGCGGTGGCCCTCGATCGCGCCAATCTCACCCTTTCTCTGCAACGACAGACCGACCAACTCACCGAAGCCAACCGCATCAAAGACGAGTTTCTGGCTGTGCTTTCCCACGAACTGAGAACTCCACTCAACCCAGTTTTAGGCTGGACACAGCTTCTACGCTCTCGCAAATTTGACGCAGCCGCCACCGATCGCGCCCTAGAAACGATCGAACGCAATACCAAAATTCAAATCCGATTGATTGATGATCTGCTAGACCTGTCGCGAATTCTCAAGGGCAAGCTCACGTTGAATGTCACCGCCGTCAATTTTGGACGGACGATCTTAGAAGCCTTAGAAACGATGCGCCTGGCTGCCGAGGCAAAAGACATGCAAATCTCAGTCGATGGGCAAATCAAAAATTTTTCTCAAGATCCGATTTTGGTGGCGGGAGATAGCGATCGTCTTCAGCAGATCGTTTGGAACTTGCTCTCCAACGCTATCAAATTTACCCCCAACGGTGGAACCATCACCCTTCACCTAGAGCGCACCTGTGTCACTCAAGAGCCTATAGCCCCCTCCCCCTCACACAACGGCTCTAAGCCAACTCTTTCACCTCCCTGCTTTGCCCAGTTTACCCTCCACGACACTGGTGCAGGCATCCCGCCTCAATTTCTCCCGTGGCTATTTGACCCCTTTCGCCAAGCAGATAGCTCTGTAACGCGGCATTTTGGCGGCTTAGGGCTAGGGCTGGCGATCGTCCGTCGCCTCGTCGAATTGCACGGCGGCACGATTCGAGCAGAAAGCGAAGGAGAGGATCAGGGCGCAACCTTTATTGTCCAGATTCCTCTTCTCAAGCCAGTATTGGGCAGTTCTCAATCTTCACTAGACTCCCTCTTAACCACCCAAAATAATTAGGCGATTTCTGACTCCAACGTGACCCTTGGTCAACATCTTCTGGAAATCGCCTCAAATCATCCTCCTTTCATCCCTATCAAGATTCTTCGCAGTACTCCAACCATAGCTGAAAGCTTGGTTGGGGGTGTAGCGGAGCGCGACTGTAAGGAGCAAGGAATACAATCACACTACTGTTGTTGCCGTAATTGCCAACAGCTAGA
>JAAUOZ010000315.1 GCA_012034655.1 Leptolyngbyaceae cyanobacterium CSU_1_3
TGGAGAGCAAACCGTGATACAGGGTACTAAATTTCTTGAATTTCCTGGATCATTTATTATTCCTTTGGTACAGGATTGATCAAAAGGTTAAAGATTTTAAGTAAGCGGGGTTGGCGGAGGGTAGGGAGATGGCTGGGGGGCGCAGCCCCCACACCCCTTCTAAACCAAAATCTATAGGCTGACGCAGTATATATCGTCGGGTACGTATCGGCTATATCAAGAAGTACGTAAAAACCGCAATGAGTTCGATCGCGGACGACTGAGGTTTTGCCCTCACCCCCACAACCCCTCTCCCCAGGGCGAGGGACTTCAAAGCCTGACGCTTGCGTAGCTCCTCCTTCTCCCCAACGCGCAGGAGACTGGGAGAATGAGGGCACTTTGAGCGACATCGAATTCACGTTAAAACTTGGCGGTAAAAAGTTACTCAGGTTAAAACTGTGGAACGCTAAGCGTAGTGCTTATCATTCCTTGGAAGTTTTGCGTGAATCAGGCTCCCCTAAAAACCCTCTTTATTGCCAGAAACCCTCCCCATCCGCCGATCGGAGGCTTATCACTTCGCATCTGGCAAAACATCAACGTCATGGCTCAGTTTGGCTCGGTTGCAATGTTTACGGCGTGTCGATGGCAACCGACCCAAAGTTCTCTGCCCAAAGTTGACCACTGGAGCCATCATTCTGTCGATCAGCCGCGATCGTGGTTTGAACAACTCCAACGAAAAGCCTGGTGGCTGCGACCCTTGGGCCACCCAGATGCAGATTGGGCCTATGCAAACTCGGCGGCTCAAAAGCTAGAGAAATTGCTGACGCAATTTCAGCCGGATCTGGTGATTTTTGAAGAAGTCTGGATGTATCGCTTTTTGCCAATCGTCCAGCAACATAACTGCCGCACCATTTTGGTAGAACACAACGTTGAAGCGCCTTTGTTTGCCGAAAAGTTGCAAGTCAAAGCAAATCTGAGAACTCGGCTAAAAGTAGCGCGGCAACTGCCTCAACTGCGAGCGATCGAGCAAGATTTTACCCGCCAAGTCGATCAAGTCTGGGCCTGTAGCCAACGAGATGCTGACTTGCTGCGATCGCTGTATGGTCTGACTGATTCGATCGCCGTCATCCCCAACGGTGTTAATGTCGCCTCCTATGATGCCGCACGCAGGGGCGAAATCGGAGGTTCCCGATGTGCTCGACGGGGTGGCGCACAGCGTTCTGTTTTGGGGTCCAGCTTTCCTATGGGCCCAATGTAGCAGCAGTGGATTGGCTCCTAGATTCTATCTACCCAAAACTGCGGCAGCGATATCCCGATTGTCGTCTGTTGCTGGTGGGTCGTAGCCCGACTCAACGAATGCAGGAGGCAGCAACAGACCCCAATATCATTGTGACGGGCAGTGTTGCAGACGTGCGACCTTATTTGGGGGCGGCGAGTTTGATGGTGGTTCCGTTGCAGCAGGGGGGCGGCACTCGCCTCAAAATTTTAGAAGCGTTTGCGTCTGGGTGTCCGGTGGTCAGTACGAGCAAGGGGGCAGAGGGTTTGGCTGCGATCGCTCACCAGCATCTACTCATCCACGACGATGTAGACGGACTGATAGGCGCAATCGATCAGCTTTGGTCAAATCCGTCGCAGGGTAAGCAATTGGCTCAATCTGCCTACGAATTGGTGCAAGCCCAGTATTCATGGGAGGCGATCGAGCAAAGGGTCAAAGCGGCGATCGTTCCCCTTTTGTGAAGGGAAGATGCCAGACTTCTGGAGCGATTTTCCAACTAAGTTTTTGGGTTTCGGATAGGCTCTAAGTTAGGAAGGTTTCAACCCACATCGGGCGCAGGCATTCTTTAAATTAATGGCGTTGCTGAATGAGGGGATGTAGAGGCAATCCCCCCGTGGTTGCCCTAAACGCAGGAAGAGGGTAAGCACGGGGGCGTTACCCCTACCCAGAAAATCATCCCCTCATTCAACAACGCCGATTTTTCAGGACACAATCAGCAACGCCAAATTAATATTATTCCAGGCTTCTCAAGTCCACGCCGATGCCAGGAAAATCGTTGGGCACGACTCGCCCATTCTGAAACGCTGCCCCCACAAAGGGGTCGTCCGACAGGTTTAGGTGACTGTCGAGATCAAGATGATCGGCTAACGGAGAAAGGTGTGAAAATGCCGTGTTTAGCAAAGCGCTGTCAGAATAGCAGCCAAACATCACCTGCAAGCCAAACGCCCTGGCAGTATGAATCATTTTCAATGCCTCAGACAAACCGCCCGACTTCATGAGTTTGATGTTGATGCCGTGTACCCGATCGACCAAAGCGGGAATGTCTCGGCTCGTCCAGCAGCTTTCGTCTACAAAAATGGGCAACGGCGACTGATAGTAAAGCTTGGCGAGGTCGCCTTCTTGCCCTTTGGGTAACGGTTGCTCAAGATAGGTCACGCCCTGCTCAGCCAACCAGAACGCCATCTTTAGGGCGGTTTCCACCGTCCAACCGCCGTTGGCATCGACGCTAACCTGCGAAATTTGAGGAGCCGCCGCCCGAACCGCCAGAAACATGGCACGATCGGCTTCCATTCCCTCCGGGCTACCCAACTTTACCTTCAACGCCTGAATTCCTAAAGACGGCTCTGCGATCGTGCCTTTGCCCAACCAATCTAAAACTCTCTGCCTAGCCGCCTCCGGCGAACTGATGCCGATCGTCACTGAGGTGGGTGCAATTCGTTCACGCTCTAACCCCCACAGTCGCCAGAGGGGCAGGTTGGCAGCTTTTCCCATCCAATCATGCAGGGCAATATCCAACGCAGCACGGGCAGCAGACGGCAGGCGAGACTGCTGGGTTAAGCGATCGATGCGATCGCGTTCGAGCGGATGTAACGCTTTGAGGAGGGGCACGATCGTCTGAAGCGGACGGGCAATGTTCTCGGTCGTTTGGGTTTGTTCGCCGATCGAAAACGGCGATGCTTCTCCCCAGGCTTCGATGCCATCTTGCTCGATTTTGACCAAAACATTCGTGGTTTGGGTCGTTGTCCCGCGACTGATAGTGAGCGCAAACCGCTTATGAACCGTGAACGTCTGAACCTGAATGTGCATATATTAACCTGGCAATATTTGGTCTGACTCGTTTGGAGGTCGTGCTTTGACTTCGCTCAGCCTTCAACGACTCCGTGAGCCAAGCAGAGCCAAAAGCCACTCTCAGTGCTCCTGTCGGATCTGGGGTTGCCAAGCTAAATACCCTGTCAAGCGATTGACTTTACTTTGTGGCAGAACTGCAAACATAGAGTCAATCATAATAAGTAGACAGACTTAACTAAATGTCAGATGCTTGCCATTAGCCCTCACCCCCGACCCCTCTCCCAGAGAGGGCGAGGCAAGAAAGATGGGTTTCTCTTCTCCCAAAATGGGAGAAGCCCTTGTATCTTAAGACTAAAGAGAAGGGTTGCTGATCAGTCATTGCGAGTTTGGCAAGAACGATGCCCGGTTTATTTGGCGTTAATTAAGCCACTTCCAGTGAGCACTGCGCTTGAAATCAAAAGAGCGTAGGTGCATAAACCGAGAATGGGCTGTGTTAAGCTGAAGGGCAGTCTCATTTTGTGACTATGAGATTTCATGAAATTGTAGCTTTCAAGTAGGGGTTTCAATGCTGAAGTTCTACTACAATCCGGTCTCTGTTAATGCACGTCGAGTCTGGGTTGCGCTGCTAGAAAAGCAGATCCCTTTTGAGCCAATTTTGGTGCATTTAGATGGTGATCAGTTTGACACCGACTTCACCGCAGTGAATCCACTCCAGCGCGTTCCTGTCATCATAGATCATGAGTTTCGGGTCATTGAGTCGTTGGCAATTTTAGATTACCTTGAAGCAAAATACTTCACTCGATCGTTGATGCCCAGCAAACCTGAAGATATTGCTCAGGTTCGGATGGTGGAGATGCTTGCCGTCGTCGAACTTCAGCCTGCCACAGTTCTATTAACTCGACCCTTGGTAGGGCTAGACGTTGACCATCAGAAGCTGGAGACTGCAAAAGAGCGCATTGCTTCTGTGGTGCTGTTTTACGAAAGCCTTTTAGGAAATCATTCTTACTTTGTTGGAGAAGACATCACATTGGCAGATATTGTGGCTGGAACTTTAGTGCCTTCATTGCCATTGTTTGGTTTTTCTTTAGATCTCTATCCTCGTCTCAAAGCGTGGTCAGAGCGGCTTGCAATGCGTGAAAGTTGGCAACAAACAATGCCGCAGCCTGAGGTTGTGGAATCTGCTTTGCCAAGAATTAGAAAAATTTTGGAGCGGCGATCGTAGCGCTCTCAAGGTGTATGCAGAACGCGGGGTACAAGAATATTGGATGTTGGATGGGCGCACGCAGCCACTAGAAGTTTATCGCCATCAAAAAGCTTGTTTGCGGCTCGTGTCCACGCTATTTCCTCAAGATACGCTGGAGGGCATCCCAGTTTTGCAGCCCTCACCCTTGATCTTCACAACTGCTTAAGCTAATACAAATGAAGGCAATGGACTTTTTGGGAGCGTTGCCGACTCATCGCCTATTGGTTGAAGTTTGTAGAGGTCAGCAGTGGATCTAGGGAATTTAGGATCGATCGAAGTCATTCCGCCTTTCTCAGTAGACTCGCCCGAACCGATCACGGGAACCGAACCGCTTTTTCCCCTCGCCTCCGAACCCGAAGCCAAAATTCCTAAAGCTGCGATTCGTCAAAGCCTCAGAGCCTCAACGCTTGATGGAGTCTTTGCGGCAATTTTTTCTAACATCACGGGCGGCGTGTTGTTGAGTAACTTTTTGGTGGAGCTACATGCAAGCCCGATCGAGATTGGGCTGTCGGCATCCATTCCTATGGTGGCTAACTTGATTCAGCCATTGGGTGCTTTTTGGGGCGATCGTACTCGCAGTCGCCACAACTATTGTTTCTGGATCTATGCTCCGTCTCGCTTGATCTGGTTGCTATTGCTGGGAGGAATCGCGATCGCAACCTGGGGAAAACTAGAATCTCACTCGCTCGTGATCTGGACGCTGGCAATTTTGGTGCTGACTCACTTTTTGGGAGCGTTGGGTAGCGCATCGTGGCTAAGTTGGTTGGCGGCACTGGTTCCTAGACGCTTGCGAGGACGCTATTTCAGCATTCGCAACAGTGCGGCAAATTTAACCTGCTTGATTTGTGTCCCGTTGAGTGGGCTGATGGTTTCGCAATATCCACGAGGGGCGATCGAGGGCTATGGCGTTGTGTTATTGATGGGTGTGGTCTTTGGATTGGTCAGTCTGGCCTACCAGTGGCAAATGACAGATGTAAACCCACAGCTACAAAAACTGGCAGCAGAGCAGATCCTAGATAAAGTCGATCGCGCTGAAGATGAAAAAGAGTTTAGAGAACAATCTGAGCCTTCAATCAATTCACCGATAGATTCACGCACTAATCAACTATTTACCACCCCTAGCATTGACCAATCTGTTGGCGATCTGATTCGCGATCGTAATTTTCTCCGATTCTTACTCTACTTTAGTGCTTGGATGTTTGCAGTAAACCTGAGTGCTCCTT
>JAAUOZ010000316.1 GCA_012034655.1 Leptolyngbyaceae cyanobacterium CSU_1_3
CAATCTGTTGAGGCAGTTTGAGGGCAAGATCATTCATTGTGAGAAGTTCCAGCAGCTTGGTAGTGAGGCGGTTTTGGGTGGCTGTTGCAGCGTCTCTAGCTAACTATTCACTCCACCGGACGTACGAGCGATCCGTCTGGGCTGTGTTTTAAAATGGGTTCGTACGCCGGTAACTTCAAGGCCGTTATGCGGCTTAGTCATTTACAATTCTTAGACATATTATAGATTTCATCGCGAAATGCAGATTGAACCATACAATCCTCACCATCTTGATGCTGTTGTTCGTCTTTCGCTTCGGGCATGGACTCCAGTCTTTGAATCGATTCAGAACACAATGGATACTGACGTTTACCAAGCCTTCTATCCTGATAATTGGCTTGTGAGTCAGCAAAAAGCGGTCGAGGATGTTTGCGCTGCGGAAGACACTAAGGTTTGGGTTGCGTTCGATGCAAGATCAATTGTGGGTTTTGTAGCTGTGAAACTAGACCCCGAATCCAGAATGGGCGAGATATACATGGTCGCTGTCGATCCAGACTTTCAAGGTCACGGCATTGGCAGTACTCTGATAGAATTTGCTCTTACTCAGATGAAAGATGCTGGAATGTCGATTGCGATGGTCGAAACCGGAGGCGATCCAGGTCATGCCCCGGCGCGTCACACCTATGAAAAGCTAGGCTTTGGGCTGTGGTCGGTTGCTCGATACTTCAAGAAGCTCTAAATACATAGATTAGGTTACGATAACGATTCCGAAATAGGGGTTGCGATAGAACACGCCCGAAAACCTACAAGATAGACTTTAAAGCCACATTCTTTCATTGGGAAATAGCATTAAAACAGCCAATTTTTAGATTTCTACAATTGGCTCACTGCATAAGTTCAATTGGGATCTTGCAGGTTTTCAAATGTATTCTGTCACAATGCCAAATCCATCGGTCAAATTATTCAGGGATTGAGCACGTCGCGGAGACTGGTTCCCCAAGCTTCCGATATCGGGCCGGGGGCATACCGACCTCTCGCTTAAATGCCTTGCGAAAAGCCACTTCTGACTCGTAGCCGAGAAGCTCTGCGATCTTCTCCACTTCGACATTGTTTTTGAGCAAACGGGTCGCTCTGTACATACGCCAATAGGTAAGATACTCGATCGGCGGCTTACCTACCAGACTGGTGAAGCGAGCGGAGAATACTGCACGGGAGAGAGCCGCTGCCGCTGCCAGTTCCTCAACCTTCCACTTCCGTTCGGGCGATTGATGAATCAGTCCCAGAGCAGTGCTGATAGAACGATCGTGAAGTGCTGCTAACCATCCTTTCGAGGCTCCCGCTTGCTGCTCGACCCAAATCCGGATTACTTGAATAAAGAGTAGTTCTGTTAAACGCCTGAGCATCACCTCCGTTCCCAGCCGGGGTGCAGATGCTTCACGAGCGATCGAACACATAATCTCGGTGAAGCCCGGGGATATGTGACCCTGTTCTGCGGGAATGTGAATCACTTTTGGCAAGCTGTGCAGCAAGGGAAATGCTCCAGGATGCTTCAACCGGAACGCGCCACAGAGCACGACCATCTTCGATCCCTCGTCGGTATCTGGAAAGGCTCTAAACTGACTTTGTGCGGAATACGCTACATGAGAGACCCCGACCAGAGGTGACGTGAGTTCATCGTAGATCGAGTGAGCGTGCCCAAAAGGGAAAAGCAGGATACCCCCCACCCTCGAACCGCATTGGAGGTGTTGGATCGCCCTCAAAAGAGAGATAGCCACCACCAGAACTGAGCAGGTGAAAGATCGTATCTTGACTGGCGGCAAAGTTATAGTGCCAGGGGGGATCGAGTGCTGTACGTGCAGTGATACATCCTTTCAACTCGATCGCATCCAGTACATCTGTGAGCGCGTCCATGCTCTTCTCCTTTGTTAAGACGATCGGACAATTATTTGAGATGATTTGGCATAGATTGTCTCAGTATACAAGGATATATTGTGTCTATCGAGAAACTTTGTTCGAGTTTCGTTACATAAAGCTGAGTAGCTTTCCCGAAGACGTTTGTTTTTGTTGCAAAGGAGGAAGAAGTTATGAACGAAGGAATCGATGCACCACGCTTCCACGACAAAAATGTGGTTGTTATTGGAGCGAGCCGTGGTCTGGGGCGCGCCATTGTTGCCGCATTTTACGCTGAGGGCGCGCAGGTGCTTGCCGTTGCACGCAAGGCCGAGCCGCTCGATCGGCTGGCAGATGAATTTCCAATCGTGCAGATACTCGCGCTGGACGCGACTTCTGAGGGTGCTCCCGCACAGGTGTTTGAGACGCTTACCCCAGATATCCTCGTCGTTTGCGCGGGTGCCATCCCTCATATGGCACCACTTGTGGAGCAAAATTGGGAGCAATTTTCCCGCAACTGGAATAGTGATGTGAAGCTATCCTTGCTCTTCTCTCAGTCCGCTTTGACCACACCACTGCCTGCCGGGACGACCGTTATCCTCATTTCTAGCGGCGCGGCTGTGAATGGTTCGCGGCTTTCAGGCGGCTATGCTGGCGCAAAGCGTATGCAGATGTTTCTGGCGAATTACGCGCAGCAGGAATCCGATCGCTTGCAGCTTGGGTTGTGTTTCCTCGCACTTATGCCAGGGGGGATAATGCCTGATACTGACCTTGGCCAAGGGCGATCGCAGCCTACGCTTCCTCTTTAGGTCTTTCAACCGCCGACTTCCTGAAAAACAGAGGAGCCAGTCCGACACTAGAGGATGTCGCTAAAGCGATAATCGAGTGTACAAGCGATCGGCAAGAGAAATTAGGAAAGGCATTCCTAGTCTCTTCCACAGGGGTCAAGCTTGTGTCGTAGGTTCGCTATTCAAGAAAAATGTGATCGGTGAGAGCAAGCCGCATCCAATTGTGCTCGGTTGCCTCATCTGCTGGGAACAAATATTCAATTCGGAGTTCTTGAAGCGTGATGTCGTAGGGGGTTCCGAGCGTCGCGATTGTTGAAAAACATGCACACTCCAGATCCGTTTTCTTGAGATGCAGTGTCAGCAGCAATGCATTTTGTGATGCCTGATTCGAGGGATGCCAGCACTGAGAGTCTCCTGAGTTATTCAGCAGTTCCTTCAGGAGTTGATGCGAGGGTTCCTGCTCTCCTTCTGCTAGCGCTTCTCGATGCAATTGCTGCAACAAGTCGCCGGAGAAAGCTTCCCAATTCGCGATAAACGGACGTAGCCCCTGCGGGTGAAATATCGCTCGCATCAAGTTAATTTTGCCCTCGCGGGAGAAGCGAGTTTGAAACTGGCGCGGCTCGATAAACAGGCTCAGTAATCGAGTTGTCGCTTGATTTGTGAGGAGGAGGTTCCAGTAGCGATCGAGGACAAGTGCAGGATAAGGCTCCTGCTGCCGCAGCATAAAATTGAGGGCTTTGCGCACCGATGCCATCTCAGGAGCCGATAAATCTGTTTCGGTGTGAATTGGAGCAAAACCAGCCGCGCTCAGGATCAGGTTTTGCTGTCTCAGGGGAATTTCCAAGACGGTTACCAGGTGTAGCACCATCTCTCGACTAGGGTTAGCACGCCCGGATTCGAGAAAACTAATGTGCCGTTGCGAGACTTGCGCGGCGATCGCTAAATCAAGTTGGCTATAGCCCCGATAACCCACGCCACTGTTTGAGCAGCAATCCGAACGAGGAGGTGAAATCAGAAGCTGTGGAAGGTCGTTGCATGGCGGCAATTACCTCACAAGTAATTGTTTTTATTATCTCGGTTTGATATGATCACAGCAACTCGAAATCGACTCAATTTGTTTCTGTGGAGAATTCAATCATAAATCTTTACTTCGCGCCTCTGGCTTGCTCCCTCGCCACCCGGATTGCCCTGTATGAGAGTGGTATAGACGCTCAATACACTTACGTTGACCTGAAGGCAAAACGCCTTGCCGATGGAACAGATTTCTTCCAGATCTCACCGTTGGGGCAAGTGCCAGCCCTACAGACGCAGGACAACCTGATCCTGACTGAGAATGCGGCAATTCTACAGTATGTGGCTGATCATGCTTCTAAGGCAGCATTAGCGCCAACAACGGTAGTTCAGCGATCGCAGTTGCACCAATGGCTGAGTTTCATTGGTACGGAACTGCACAAAGCAGTTTTTGTTCCTTTGCTTGATCCGAACGCACCGGAGGCAGTAAAAGCTTACACCAGAGAGAAAATTGCGCGACGGTTTGAAGTTCTGCAATCTCGCTTCTCTGGGCAAGAGTTTTTGCTCGATTGCTTCACGATTGCTGATGCGTACTTAGTGACAGTTCTCAACTGGGCTAAGCCGTGCAACATTGACTTGACGCAGTGGAGTGCAATTCATAAGTACTATCGGCGTTTACTGAAACGGGAAAGCGTTGCAAAGGCTGTTAAAGAGGAATGGTCACTTTACCAGGAAGAGCAAGCGCGGTATGCGACCTTGGTCAAGTAGCGATTACCTCTAAGCATTAAAAATTAAGGAGATGTAAAACATGCTCAACGATGAAACTAAGAAGCTAGCTGCGCCCGCAATCTTTCTGCGTATTTATGGTGTTCTGTCACTTATCATCTTCAGTTCGCTTTTCATTGGATTCGCTTTCCAAACTCCCTGGTTGGCAGAGGTCGGATCGCTGAATTGGTTAATCTGGAATGGCATTCAGTGTGGTGGCGAACCGTGTCATGTTCCCCCCATGTTGTTTGCAATCTACCTCGTATGGGCTGTGTTTTTCTTGCTTGCTGCTCGCAAACCACTGGCATACGTGTCGTTTCTTAACTTCACCATGTGGGCTAATCTCTTCCACGGTCTGCTCATGGTAGTGCAGGCTGTCATGATGATGGATCGCTATTGGAGCAAGTGGTTCACAGACATCCCGTTTATACTGATCCTTGCCTTAAGCATTTACCTTTGGCGACCTACTCCAAGCCAAAACGAACTTATTCGGGAGCAAGCCAATAGACCAGTGTCAAATTGATCAACTAGACAAGTAGAATTTATGACTGAGTTGTTACCACAGGAGATTAAAAATGAAAATTCCTTAATCCTTGTGCTAATTCTAATGTAAAGTCCTCAAAGCCTTGCGGAGAATCGTTTGTATGAATCGTTTACAAGGAAAGCGTACCCTCATCACGGGTGGCACAACGGGTATAGGACTTGAGACAGCTAAGCAATTTCTGGCAGAGGGTGCGAGGGTGGCAGTCACTGGCCGCAACCCAGACACCTTAGCTCTAGCCCAGCAAGAACTAGGCAAAGAGGTCATCGTCATCCAGAGCGATGCGGGTCAAGTTGGCGAACAAAAGCACTTGGCAGGGGAAATCGCTAAAGTTTTTGCCCAGCTTGATGCCGTATTCCTTAACGCTGGAATTGCTATTTTTCAAGCACTTGAGGCTTGGGACGAAACATCGTTCGAGCAGCAAATTGCAGTCAACTTCAAAGGACCTTTTTTTCTCATCCAAAATCTGTTGCCAATTTTGGCAAATCCCGCTTCGATCGTCTTGAATA
>JAAUOZ010000052.1 GCA_012034655.1 Leptolyngbyaceae cyanobacterium CSU_1_3
CCAACTCATTGACTTCCGCCTCGCTTAAATTCACGATATATTTCTTCTGACTCATATACCCTCCGGTTTTTGAGTCAGTTTACCAATTCTCGCTAGACTAGGCAAAGTTCCTTTGGTGGACTACTAGATTCTTAAAAGTCAACCGAGTCGTAAATACAGACCCAACTGGCGCACGCTGAATCGTCACAGTCCGTTTATTTCCTTCAGCAACTCGGCAAGTTTGATAGTAAAACTTTCTCCCTCTTGCAATCTTATTGTGATCGCCATATTGCTCTGAATCTGGACTATGCATTGGGCGCAGATACCCGACTTCAGCTTTGCGATCGCACACCGCATCTGTGAATGACACTAATCCCTGATAGCTCATTGCCCCAAAGACTCGCCCCGCCGCGCAAAGTTCTCTGCCCTTCAAAAGTTCTCTGCCCTTCATCGGCTCAAACCCTCTAGGAGTCTTCAACGGCTTATTCGGCATTGTCCCTAAACGGCTATTCGTAATCACTTCGTAAATCGAGCGAATACAGCCCTTAAGTGAGCTTCCCTGAATCACAAGCTTGCCATCCGCAGTGTGCACCATCGGGCGAATCATTGGAACCGAAGGTTCTCCAACCTCTACCCCAAGCGCAACAAATCCAGCAGCAACATGAACCGGAGTTTCGGCGGTCAGAGCGAGATCTAGCCAGCCATGAACGCGATCGCGCCCAAAGCGATCGTGCCCTGCTCGTGGTTCAGGCAGGCGGCATCGATTTGGAAAATCGATCAGCTTAAAGGAGTCATTGTCTTGATTCATGATCTTTCACCGTCAGCGCGATAAATTGAACTGCAAACGTGTCCACATTGCGGAAGTAGCGTTGGTAAATTCGAGAAACGTCAACTCCTTCTTTGTAAGTGAAACCGTTTGGATATTGAGGAGTTTTAGGATCGTGCAGCAAAATTGAATGGTCTTCAGATTCCCATTGCCCAGGAAGTGGCTTGAGCGATGAATCCTTGAGGCTACTTCGACTCAGCACTAAGACGCTGTAACCTTTTTGCTGTGGATTACACTTCCATCGAACTTCAAACTCAGCATTAAACAACTGTCCTTCTAAGACATCCAGCTTCTCAGGAAACTCTTGTAGAATGCCGCTGACTTGATGAGTTTGACGAAGAAAGTAGTAAGTCGGTTCATGAAGGTGATTTTTGAGTAGTGCTTCTAAGTCTTTCTCATCTTTCACCTGAGTGGAGGCAATACTGCTCATGTTGCACTCTCCTGACAGACACGCTTTCTCCATTGCTCGACTGACTTCGGAAACAAATCCTCTTCGATTTGTACATTTCCGAGCCATTGCATTTGTACTCCAAAATTCATTGGCATCGGCTTTGCACCGACGGCTGGAGTCGGTTGCTGATCAGGGCAGGGAAAGCCGTACAGATTGTTTTTTCCTAGAAATTCACCTGCGCCCAGAAGCGTTGTTCTTTCCCAAGGTGGAAGATTCTTTGCGAAGGTTTGAATTTTATTTTCCTCGTTGATAGTGCAACCTGGGTAACGCACGATCGCGCTTTTATACGCGATGCTCATCGTTCCAAGCCCGCGCGATTTACCAAACCCAATCCCAAACCAGCCTTCACCCAAGTCTCGTAGAACTAATGCGAGTAATCCTAGCTGTGCCAGAGAGAAGTTTTTGAGATGAATCTTCGTCGTAAACTGACCAGAAGTACAAACCTCATAGTTAAACAGTCCTGAACCCGATGTAGCTCCAGTGACTCGATCGATCGCAACACTGTTGCGCTCCTCAATCATCAATGGAATATCTTTATCCGGGTAAGCATCTTCAATTCGCACTCGGCTCGATAGTGAAGTATTGCCAAACATCTGCTCTGTAAAGGAGGAAGATTTATATAATTCAGCAGGAGGCTTTTTCTTTCTATTTTGACCTGAACCATCAAATAGATGATTGTCATTGCCTCGAATTGGATCATTTGCCCATACCTTCGTTGTTGAAGGTTGTTCGCTCCCTACTGTGCGAACAATTCTTTCTGCATGAGCGCGAATTGCACCCTTGAGAGAGCTTCCGGGCAGATAGATTGCTTTCTTGCCGTTGTGAAATGTCTCAACAAATTCCATATCTGGCTTTGTCGGATCGGCTCCCTGGCTTCCAGACTTAATCAAAATTGGACCTCGAGCAATGAGACTAAGTTCGATCGTGCATTGATTGACTAGTAGTTTATGCATCGTGATTCCCTAACTCGTTGTTCAGTTTGCTTATGAGCGCCTTTGACCAAGCTGCTTGAATTTCAGCATTATGTAGAATGTCTTCTCGCGCGGCTTGATGATTTGCCAGTTGCTTGACATATTCCAGCAATTTCTCTCGATCGATGTCTTCTAACTTTTCTCCTTGCCTCACATCGATCCAACTCATTTTCTCTAAAACTAGCTCAACAACACCCAATCCTCTCGATCGTCCACCTCCTAGAGCTAATTGCTGAGTTTTTAACTGTTCCAATCCAACCAACAACAAGCCCAATTCCCAACTCTCAGCATTCTCGATTACCGCATGAAACTGAAAGGGTGTATCTGCTGGAACTACTTGAAAATCATAGAGTTTGCCATTTGCAGCCGTTTCGGTATCTCGCTCGATCGCGACTCCATTTCGCTCTTGATACTGTCCAAACCAAGCATCCGGCTCAACAGTCAAATCCCGAATTTGCAACTTTCCAGCTAGCCAGGGCGCACCAAAGAGCCGAGACACTAAATCAGTCTCTCGCAAAATTTCCTGGGTCAAAATGCTATCTTTCTTGTTCTCGTCCTTTTTGAGACTTTGAATCTGATCAATTTGCTCAACTAATTCCGTTGGATCTGTCGCGAATGTTGGATCAATGCCACGTAAAAAGCTTTCTAAGCGCGATCGTAGTGCCCCTTTGAGACTCGCTCCTGGAATTAAAGGACGACGCAGCGCATCCTTGATCACAGGTAAATCTGAGCCGATTGGTTCCGATGAACGACCTGCACTAACTCGCAACGCTGTAACAGTTGTGAGTGTTCCTTTGATCTCTAATCGATTTCTAAATCTATCAAACATACTTCACCCTCTAGAAAACTCTTTTTGTAAGTGCAGTGCAATACTATTGGTTTCTGCTAGGTTCCTACCCGTTGTTTGAATGCACAGACCGTATCCTTTCTCTGTCCAAACCAGGATGAACTCCACAATGCCGTCTTTGGTTGTTTTCTGAATCGGATGAGTTCGTTTGGAATTGTGATCGATCGAGTTAACGATTTTCTTGACGTAAGGAGAATGACGAATTTTCTTAGCAAAATCTAGTAAGACATCTTTGCCATGATGATCTGCCAGTTTAATTGATTTTTTCTCAGGATCAGTATCATCAACTGGAATCAAACGAAGCAGTGTTGTCTCTTGTTTGGCAAATTCCAATCGGCAACGCTCGTGAAATAGCTCTCCCATTGCAGAAAGAGTAATAATTTCTTCACCTTCTTTGGTTTTCTCCTCTTCAATAAAAGAATCAAACAGGCTGTTATCGTCCATCTCTACTGCGCTCTTTTTAACAATTTGGTCAGCTTCTAGCTGCTCAAAAAAGAGATAGTTATTTAACCAAAATGCTAGGTCTAACGCGATCGGCTGCGGAGGTAGCTCGATCACTTCAGAAAACTTCTCAAACAAATAGTAAACTGGAATCCCTAAAGCTTGACCAATCATGCCCGCAAAAGAGATTTGAGCCTTATAACCTCCGGTGGCATTAATCGCGATCGCTGGAGGTAAAGATGTTTTTGTGATTTCGCTAATCTCTCGAACTAGATTCTTCAACCCTTCGCGTCTAAACGCTTTAACGTCATCATCGCGCAGTCCCACCAAAGGTCTTACCTCAACGCTCTCAAACCGAATCGGGTTCTTAGCATTCTCGTAGTAGAGCTTGAGCAGTTGTCCGATCTTCTTACCATCCTGAGTATCAGAAACTAAGAAAATAAGTTTCTTCTTTGCAGCCATGAGATTTGCGTTACAGATACTCGTAATCGAGTTAATCTCTGCACCGCAAAGTCGATCCGAATTTTCACACTCTAGCAGCAGTAATGAAAGTTGCTGCCAGTTCTGGTCATTCAGAGCTTCCTTGAACTTTTCATCGGCTCTGCTAAAGTTTCCAAGCAAGCTGGTTCCGACTGTACAGATTAAAGTATTTCTCATATCACTTTACTGGCTTTACTGATTTTACTGGTTTTGAGGGGCGTTTTATTGGATCAGGTGATGGAGATGAATTGTCAGAATTGTGATTTTCTTCATTTGTTTCTCTTGGTTTTTTTGTTGAGATAAACCAGGTATCGCGATCCATATCCCAAATAACGACGGATTAAATCCAGCCAGATGCTATGAATGTTCTGACTAGCTGCACCATGAGCAACTTTATGAGCTAGGGTATACAAGCGACTATCACTATCAGCACTGCCAATATCAGCAATGATTTTTACGGCTAAGGAATCTTTTCCTGCTCCCCACTTGTTATCTCGTCCAAGCTGATAGAGGAGAAAGTTTTTAATAACTTCCGGGCTGTCAGTCGTTTCTGCAACTCGAATCACATTACGAAACTGAGATTCTTCTAGTTTGCCGTAGTTTTTCTTATTACGGTCGTTCTCTCGCTCAGCCTTTTGTCGAACTTGCCTTGCATGGATCTCAAAATCATCCATGTGCTTCTGAATCCAAAGAACTAGCTGATCTTCAGCAAAACGAATTTCTTTTTGAATCGCTAGTTCTTCTCTTTGTAGGTCACTCATACCGCATTCTCCCGAAACACTGTGTGAAACTCATTACAAACTTGTACCTGTCCGAATCCCTCAGAAGTACGATCGCCAATTCCTCGCCATTCTAGTTCTTGCAGCGCCTCATACCATTGCTCTGGCTGTTCAGTGCTAAATAAGAACACCGAGCCTCGATTCGTTGTAAGCTCCATATCTTTCATCAAGCCCCAAGCCGCATTCCAGCCTGCTCGATAGTCGTAACTGCTGTAAGAAGTTTCTAGACGAAGTGTTGAGTCTTGGAAGTTTGCAAAGTCTTGTAGCATTGGAGCAGATAGCACGATCGTAGATTGCCAGTTATCCGTCAAAATTGCATCGGACTGGAGATCTAATGTGAAAAAGGTTCGTTGAGGCAGAGATTGATCCGATGATGGTCTAAAAACAGACCAAAGATTCCAGCGCTCTTTAAGTTTTGAATTGAATGTAGCAATTCTCTTCTCAACAGATTCAACAGTCTGACCATCTTTGATTGCTAGATGGACTTTGCCGAGTCCTCTTGATGCAGAGCCTCCCATTCGGAAGCTATCGCAATGTTTCTGGAGATAGTTTCTCAATGCTGTTGCTAATTGATCATCATCAATCCAGATTTGACTGCGATAGCTGACATATTCCCACTTTGGAAAGCGATCGCGTGTATTGCTCAAAAATGACTCATTCAACACTTCGATGCTGTAGAGAATGTCATCCTGGGCTGTGGCTCTACGACGATTGATCCCAACTCTTGTCAAAAAGCGACTTGAAACACTATGCGTCCGATAAGGGTACTTCTCACGAGCAGCTTTACTATAGAATCCGGCAAAAGGTTCAATGCGACTCGCATCTTTAGGACAGCTTGGATCATAGACATGCCCACATTGTTCAGCACAAAATCGATCGATTAACGTATCAAAAACGCCACCTTTCTCTTTGCTCTCGGTTTTGAACCCAGGCTCAGCTTTAGAACTGACCGCCGTAGCAGGTAAAACATAGATGAGTTCAGAAACACAGCGAGATTCAGATTCACTAATTTTGGCGATCGCTGGGTAAGCATTCTGAAAAATCGCAGGCTGTTCCCCTAAAAACAAAGCTTGAAACTGCCCACCATTGGTTGAAAGATTAGCAGTTTGCCGCCCAGAAACTTTGAGAATCTGCGATGCGATCGCACCTCGAATCATTGTGCCGGGAATGTAGCTTTCTGTTTCGCTGATCGAGCCTCCTGGCTTTTGTCGTCCGATTGCTAACGGAGCATGAGCCGTAATTTCTAGTTCAATACAATTCATTCTGACCCCTTGGGTGCAATCAGTTCTGACCAAATTTCATCGTCTGAACTCACTTGCGGAAATTGCGTCCAGGTGAGCCAACCGAGTCCAGCAGATTTGCTGCCGCCTAATGCATGAACATGCTGGAGCGCTGCCGAAATCAGCGCGATCGCATAATCTGGACAATCCACTAGAAGATGAATTGTTCCCTTGAAAGGGAGTTGAGCATTTGCAGGAGAAGTTTCTAGGAAAAAGAGCTTCTGATCTTCAGCAGTACCTCTCGATCGATTAATTGAAACTCCTGGACGAATGACTTCTCCTAATTCTTCTCGGCTATACTGGCAGACCAGATCATCGATCGCAATTCTTGCAGGTAAAATCGGATCACCAAAAATCTGTGAAACAAGGCAGTGATAGCCTGGGTAGTTAGCAACTGTATAATGCGATCGAAATTCTGCTTTTACATCATCAGGACAAAGCTGATTTGCACCTGGAGCTTCGGCAATCCACCAACCTAGACTCTGGGCGAGTTTCTCGCATTCGTGCCGCAATCTTCCTTTGAGTTGAGAACCTGGGATGATCAGTTGTCCCTGAGCATTCCGCACAATGGGCTTGTCAGCGAGAGAACCTGTTGAGCCACCTGCACCGACACAAAGGGCTGAATCTACGATCGCACAAATGTCGATCGTCTGGAGAATGGGGGGCGCAAGCTCATCGAGAACAATCATAGCAATTGCCTATTTAGAACGAGATTGAGTGGGATTAGGTTTTGGTTGATCTTTAGGTTTTGGAAGATCGGGAACGAAGGGAAATAGGTCAACTAATTCATGCCAGATTGTTTCATAAGTTGTAGAGTCAGAGTCTAAAATCGACATCCAAGGCGCGAGGTTGCCTGAATTGAGTTTGGCACTACACCAAGGTTGTTCAAAGGTTTCTTCTAGGGCTTGACCTTTTTCGCCTAAGCGAGTGCGGAAGTATCGATAGTTGAGGATTGCTGTTTGTTTCCCTTGTTCGAGTAAGCTGCGGATTTGATAGAGTTGTGACTTTGGAAAATCAGCTTGCTTGAATGCTTCAAGCGTATCTAGTAATCCACCCAGTTCATGCAAAGTGTAGGGTGCGCCATAGAGTTTGAGATGTGCTTGTCCATCTCGTTCGCGAGTTAACCCTTGAGCGCGAAACTCTTTGATGTTGGAAGAAATCATCGTGACGGATTTCATCACTAGAAAATCGATCGTGCCTCCGAGGTAGCCTTTTCCTTTGAGCTTCTTCGCTTTTTGTTTTGCTGACTTTAGTAATTGTTCTACCAAATCAGCCGCATAGTAAATCGGCGTATCTTCAGCCGCGATTAAAACTCCGACAGACATACTCAATTGGCATTGATCATCGGGTTGGATTGGCTCTTGCGGGTCGGTCGGCTGATAGCGATGAACTGCTTTGATATCGTAGGAGCTATTTTTACTTTTGTACCCTTTGTGTTTGAGTTGATTTTCAAATTCTTCACTCAAGGTCTTAGCAATGTCTAAAGCACAATCAGCCGGAACAATCAAAAACACATCATCTCCACCAATGGTGACAATTTCAAAAGGATGAATCCAAATTTTGTCTTTACTTTGCCGATCAGAATCGGAATCAGGTGTGTATTCAATTGGCTTTAGATGCTTTGCGATCGCACAATAAACAGCCTGTTCTGTGACGGCAGAAATATCGTCGCTAAATGCGCGATAGTCTTGTGGGGTTTTGATTTCTTTTTGAATATAGCCCCCCATGTTATTGCCATCGGCATAGATGTAGGCGACAAAACCATCTGGTTTACTAGCTGCACCAATTTCTCGCAGCGATCGCGCTTCATCAATCTTGTCGATCGAGGTCTTCAAATCTTGAAAATAGTTCTGGTAGGTTTGACACAGTTGATCGTGCCGAATCAATTGAACCGTCTGGAACTTCAAATCTTGAAAATAGTTCTGGTAGGTTTGACACTGCTCTAGAAATCTAGCAACCCAGCTTTTACAACTTTCTTCGTTACCTGGCTCCCAGTTTCCGACAATATCTGACCACCAATCTTGTCGTTTTCCTCGCTTTGCAATTTGCCCCATGATGTACTTCCGCCCAGAAGGTTCGGAGAATTTCATCCGACGCAAAGCAGGCACACGAGCGATCGCTGAACGTCGATCTCCTTCATCGCGTTAAGCATAGGGATGCGTTTCGTAGCGTGGGGGATAGGCGCGAGTTGGGCGATTTGGAGTAATGTTCCCGCTTCGTCGCTGGTTGAATTGGCTTGCGAGATGGGTGACTAATTCGTTGAAAGATTTGCGATCGCGAAATGGCTGTGCAGAATCTTCAGAGTTCGGCTGACCAAAGTAAGCTTGAAATAGTTCGTGTTGCGAATTTGCAAGATAGTCTTGGAGCCAGGGCTGTTGAATTTTGCCAAACCGAAGTTCTAGTAGCTTGAATGTCTCACCGACAGCACAGGAGTTTGCAGTCAAGGTTTCGCGGGTGTAGCATTGCTCGATCGCGTTAGCAAGTTGACCGACATAGAATGCTGGACAAAGCGCGAGAATGTTTCCGCCTGTGGAATAGATGATGAGTTCTGGGATCAGTGCTTTACTGAGTTTGGGATATTCTTGCTTAAACCAATTGCGAACGGTTGACTCGATCGAGGAGTCGAAAAAACTGCGTAAGTCGATGAGGTTAATACGATCGAGTAATGCTGATGCGCCTCGAATATCTTGTAGATTGCTGGTTTCAAAGACGTATTGCTTAATTTTGGTTGCGCCGCCGAAGACAAGTCCGATTTCTGTGGGTTCGTTCCAAAGTTCGGCATATTCAGTTTGGAGTTGCTCGATCGTGGCTGGAATCCGTGCTGATTTTTCGAGAGCTTGTAGCTTTTGTGCTTGCTTTAGATAGTGAGAAAGTTGGGGATCGATGGGTTGACCGTTTTTCAATGTCTGACGAAATTGCTCCAACGTTGGGAGAGCGGTTTTGGGAGCTTCTTTGTTACCCCAGGCGAGACACCAAGCGATCGCAATAGTAATGTCGTGATGAGCCGTAATCATGACAGGTTAAACCAGTGGGGGGCGAAACGAGAATTGACAAGTTCTATGATGCGGGGCATTGGAAAAAGGATTTTCCATTAGAATTTTTCTTCTGGCAGGAAACTCCTACCGATATTACGCTCGAATTTTGAGACGATCCGTATTCTTTCGGAAGTTTAAACGATCGTGCAACATTTCTCACTTTCTAAGGAATTTCTTAAATGTAGAGAATATGACTGAAAGCGAGGTTGACCTTTACTCTGTGGGTCGATTACTTTATTTGGTATCGCGATTTCCACGCGATCCGCCAGAACCTTGAAAGCCTCATAACTTCGTTGGATTGCGTCGATGCCTTGCTCCATAAGGTTTCTAGCGCTTGATGCTCTGGTCTATTGACACTGAATCAGCGTTTATTGACTAGTACAAAGCTATTGCGTCGATTTGGGTCTTCAAAGCTTCTCAGGGCAAGGCTCCCTAGATGAAGGGTTTCATCCCTCATTCCCCGCAAGGGGATGGAAACATTGAGAAGATCTCCAGTAGTACGGAAACGAAAAAGAACACAGTTTCATCCCTCATTCCCCGCAAGGGGATGGAAACATGACAAGAGACAAAAAGTAAGCATAGTTAAATAATGACAATACAGATGTTTCATCCCTCATTCCCCGCAAGGGGATGGAAACTCTTTGTCGGTTGTCATTTTTTCTTGCAGTAAGGTACGTTTCATCCCTCATTCCCCGCAAGGGGATGGAAACGTGTTGCTCTGATTAATTATCTATTCGTCAACCTCGATCGCGACTCTTCCCACTATGCCCTGTCAGATAAATTCACCCTCACAACCGTTGAAGGCAATGAACCCTACCGCATCGCTCAAATTCTAAAACGACTAGTCAGTTTGTAAGTTCTGTAAAAATTCACCGCACCATTCATTTCAATCCTGCTCTACCTGAGATCAATAGCTCGGACAGTTTTTGGGAGAGAGCCTGAAACTCTTGATTTCTCATTCGCTGATCACCCTAGAGAAAGGCTGAAATTCCTATTCTGTCGTTGGCGATCAAAAACTGTCCGGAGTATTGTGAGATTGAAGCACTTGAATTTGAGCCATATCCAACTCAGTTAAACGCGCAATCTGCTTCAAAGAAAACCCTTCTCGCAACATTTTTAGCGCGATCGTCTGTTGTGCTTCCCGATTCACTTCCTGTCTAAGCCGCTCATCATGCTGCTGCTCCCACTGTAAGAATGCGTCTGATAAAGCCATAAGTGCCTCCTGTCCACTAAAATCTTCAATCCCACCCAAATCAATTCTAACTTTCCAACTCGCGAGCAATTGCGGAATCCGATCTCTTCGGGGGTGATCCACAGGCATTGCCAGCACCTCTCGAATTGCCCGCTCTTGGGTTCGATCTCGTCCCAAAATCCTTAACCTGCGCGACCAAGTGCCCACACCCAGATACTTCAGAGGTTCCGGCTTGCCAATTCCATCAAACGGATCGCGCATCGCAGCCTCGACCAGATCCATAACTCGTAGTGCAACTTTGCGCTCATTCTCAATCCAAAATCGCAAATCCTCCCGAAAATCAGGCTCAAAAACTGCACTTCGCTCCAGCTTTTCTGAAGACTCCTCAGCCATCGATTCCGAAGACTCATTCAACTTCTTAGGGCGTTTCTTCGACAAGTCCAAACTCCCGTTTGAAATCTTCAACCGATTGTGCAGCCGTTTCTTGCACCTTAGAGCGCTCCAATGCCGCAATCAAACGATCGGCATTTGCAGAAGAACTCAGTAAATGAAATGTTTCGAGCAAACTGGAAAAATCCTCATCCGTCGTCGCCTCATTTAAGCCTCGTTCGATCGCGGCTCGTGCAACTGGATTTTGAATCGATTCAACCTCAATGGAAAGCAATTGCCTGATGTAGGGTTTGAGATCCATTCCCCTCGGAACAGACAAGATTGCATGACCTAATTTAACCGTTTGGTAATCGGATAGATTGTAATTTTCGATTAGATTTGGAGACATCTCTCTGCTCTCAAGCAAACTATCTGACCTCATTATATCTTGGGGAAAAACTGGCAATGGATGATTGATTTGTCTTCGTTGCGGGTTGATTTGCGCGGTGGAATAACGGATGAATAGTGGGTTGGAGGCAGAAATTGTGGGATTGAGAAAAACGATCGCTCACTCTCGCCACCCCTCTCGATCGCGCTCACCATCCTGTAAACTAATCAAGCTGCAAGTATCCTTTCTTCACACAATAATAGCCACACATGGCAAAAGATAAACTTCACAATGCTGTCGAAACGGCTCTGATCAAAGACGGATGGATCAACATTCAATCGATCGCCCTTGACTACGAAGGCATCGATCTAAATCTAGATATCATCGCTGACAAACTGCTCAGTGCCGAACGAGACAATATTAAAATTGCAGTAGAAGTCAAAAGCTTTAGCAACCCCAGCGTTACCTACGACTTTCATCAAGCGATCGGTCAATACCTTCACTACCGGATGGCACTCACCTATCTCAGCATCGATCGCACTCCCTATCTAGCAATTCCCCATGCAATCTATACAAATTATTTAGCTCAACCCTTTTTCCGAGACAGCCTCATCCTCCATCGCGTTAACCTATTGACTATCGACCCTCTGCGTCAGGAAATCGCCCAATGGAATCCCAATCCTCAGTCACCCTAACTCACACCCCCCTAATCGCTCATGAAGCCTGCCAACAAGCCGTCATCGAGACATTACTAGAAGCAATTCCTGATCAGGTCATCCCCGATACCCTCAAAATCGTGCCGCTCTTCGATCTACACTACGATCGCTATCAACTCCTATGTCAAGGCTGGACAGAAGGCGAAAAACGAGTCTTCTACCCTGTCATTCACATCGAACTGATTGAGGACAAAGTGTGGATTCAGCACAACCACAGCGATCGTGATATTGGAGCAGCCTTATGCGATCGTGGCATTCCACAATCACAAATCGTCCTAGGGTTACATCCCCCTTCAATTCGGCAATTAAACCCAGAGTATGGCAGTTAGGCAGCTTCCAAAAATAAGTTGAACAGGTTTTTAACCGTAGTGCGGGCATCTTGCCCGCGCAAGCGAGACGCTTGCACTACTTATTTTTGTAAGACTCCTTAGTCATGGGCACGATCGCAAACCCTTCTCATCCCTTCATCGCTTTGCGAGCCAACTGAGAATACTTCTTCACACTCTCATACCCCACCCCCAACTCCGCCGCAATCGCCCTCAGACTCTCCCCAAACTCCTGCCGCGCCACGATCGTCGCCCACAGATCCGCCGCCTTCTCCGCCCGCTCCCCACCTTGCCGCTTCTTTAACCCAAAAAGAACACCTTCAACTCCGCCCGCCGCGCCTCAATCAACACCCGCCGCTGCACCTCGACCGAATCCTTCAACTCCGCTACTTCTTCTACAACCTCCACAACAGACTCCACAACCGATTCCACCTCCAACCAGCCCGCTCTGGTCTGCCCCAGCCCAAACGTCACCTTATGCCCCGTCCCAAAATACGGCGCACAAACCACCAGCGATCGCACCATTTGCACATAGTCCGGCTCAGCACTTGCCTTTGGAGTCAACCCAAACTGCACCCGACCCACAAACCCCGTCACCGATCCTTGTTTCCCGGCTTGCACTTTGAGCGATCGCAACTCATGCCGCAAAATCACCACACACTCATTCACCCAATTGAGAAAATCATCCTGCTCAACTGTGATCGATGCAAAATCATTCCACCGTCTCAAGTAACTATGAAACACATTCTCCGGCATCGGCAAAGGTAAATGATTTTGCCGCTTGCGAAAGCTCGTCGCACTCAAAAACGTCAGACTCAAATCATCCTGCCGCCCTTCCCCAGCCTGCTCCCAAACCGCCTCATACGTCATTGCAGGCAAACCAATCTCCCATCGCACAATCCCAAACACTTCCCCCCGCAGCTTAATCTCCGTCGGTGGCTTCACCCACCACTGCTGCATCCACTCACAAACCTCATGATTTAGCCCCGTCACTGCCCAAGCATAGACCTGCTCTGCCTCAAACTGAATCGATCGACCCACCCGACTCCCATCCAATCCCGAAATCGTAAACGCCTTCTCCGACTGCCCATCATGCAAATAAGCCGAAAGATCCGGATTCAGCGATCGCACCTGATCCAAAAACCAAGCATGAAGCTGAGTCGAAAAGTTAGAAGTCACTTGAAAACTCCGACTCGGCTGCAAGAAGAGCGTAAGCCCAATCAATTCGGTATTATCATCCCAGCCTAAAATCGGTTTAGCAGCAGAGCGACGAGGCATATCTCAAATCAGTAACTTGGACTCATCTTACCCCGCAAGTTTGCTCGAAGCATTCGATCGTTCATTCGCCTGAAATCCCAGTATGACCCGAATCGGATTTAACGATCCAACCACCTTTCCTTGAGCATCAACCTTCGCAGGCGTGTACTGAATCGATCGCTTCGTTCCCACACATGCCAACACCACCCCCACCGAAGCATGAGCCGTCATCCCGGTATAATCTGCAATCACGTCTGCCTCTGTCCAATTCTTCGGCAGCCGAGTTTGATAGATCTCATTCACCCTGCTCTGAAACTCCAAAGGATTGTAGATATCATTCACAACCAAAGGTGCATCCACACAAATCTGAGGAAACTCCTGACAAAGCTGCTGCGCCATGTCCAGCCGTTCTCTCGAACAAATCAACCAACACCGTTGCAGTACTGGCAAATGAAACCGCATTGCCGTCTCACAAGCTTCCTTCTGACTTACGAGCAAAACCAATCCGCGATACTTCTGCTCCAACTGCTTCTGCTGCACCTCAAACGGAACATCGATCTCTAAACTGGCAATCCGCCGAGAAATCACCCAACTCACACTCCCAACCGCGATCGCCAAAATCAGCAAAGACAACACCGCAATCCTCACTAGATCTGGTGTGCTACTGCCAAAGAGATTCTTAAAAATGTCGTAAATCGCGTTTCCAAAGACCGCCAGAAACACTGAACCCACCAAAAACGGTAGGATCGTTTCAGGGCTAAATACAATTTTGAGAGCTTGCGAGAGCGTATTTCGCATAAGTAGCAACCGATATGAACATCTACTGTTTTACACGCTTCTTGGAAAAAACTTTTTCCAAAAACGTAAACTATAGGACGCAATTGAAGGGGGAGCATCCCCATTGGGCAAAGTTCTCGCCTGCCCTCACCCTAGCCCTCTCCCTGGGGGAGAGGAAACAAGAGACTGGCTCCCTTTTCCCCTAGGGAGAAGAAGAATTGGGGAGGGCTGCTCCTCACGCAGTGAGGAGGGCATGAGTTGCACATCGCGTTTAATCTGATCACCTCTACATTCATAAATACTGTGCATAACCAGACTTTCTTGCGATTTCTCGTTTTATGTCTCGGTGGATGGATTCTACTAGATGTTGCGGCTCGACTGGGAGCCGAACTCTTTTGGTTTCAGGAAGTAGGCTACCTGCCTGTCTTTCTACTTCGACTCACCATCCAAGGGTTGTTGTGGCTAGTAGTGACAGCAACCACGATCGCTTATTTTCGATGGAACCTAAAAACTGCCCATCGGTTGAAATATTCTCCACTTTTGATGGATGTAGCAGAGAAATCTAATTCATTCTCAAAATTGACTCGGTACGCCACACAGCCCAACACTCGCAATGGCTCCATCCCAGATGCATTGTCTATTCTCGCTCTACGGTTTAGAACGCTGCTGCCGCTCACCTTTGGGTTGAGTTTGTTCGTTGGGTTGATGCTCATCTACTATGGGCAGATTGCAATCAGCTATTGGCAAATGGGCGCTGCCAGTACTCCAACGTCTATTTCAATCTTTAATGCTGTAGCAGTTTGGCAGGTTGGGCAACAACTCAGTGCTCAAGTATGGTACTTGGGGCTTGCAATCGCAGCAGCGATCGCATTGCTGATCTATCCTCAGATTTTGCTAAATGCGATCGCACTGATCTTGAGCCTGCTGTTTGGATTCATCATCTCCCAACACTGGGCAAATGTCTTGCAATACGTTCACCCTACAGCATTTAATACGACTGAACCTCTATTTAATCAAGATATTGGCTTTTATATTTTCACACTGCCAGTTGGAGAACTCCTGGCGCTTTGGCTAATTGGACTCTCCCTATACGGCTTTATTTCGGTTTGCCTAACCTATCTTAGGTCGGGGAATAGCTTGAGTGAGGGGTGGTTTCCAGGATTTTCGCCCCTCCAACAGCGGCATCTGTTTGGGGTTAGTGGTTTTTTGATGGCTGCGATCGCATTTGGGTATTGGCTAAGTCGCTACGAATTGCTCTACTCTGCCCGTGGAGTGACCTATGGAGCGAGCTATACCGATGTCAATGCTCAATTGCCTACCTACAGCGTGCTGGGGCTGACAGCAATCACGATCGCGGCTTATTTACTATGGCGCTGGGTATTTTGGCGACCGAGATCAAAACGCCGGCGTTGGGTTGGCGTTGGGCTAGTAATCTATGCTGTATTCGCTGCTCTCGGACTGGTCGTACCGGAGGCAGTGCAATATCTTATTGTTCAGCCCAATGAATTGGTTCGAGAGCGCCCTTATATTGAACGAACCATTGCCCTGACTCGACAAGCTTTTGCCCTGACTGCGATCGATGCCCAAACCTTCAACCCACAAGGGCAACTGCGCGAAGCTGACCTACAAGCCAATCCCCTGACCATTCGCAATATTCGCCTCTGGGATCAGCGCCCCCTCCTGGATACGAATCGCCAGCTTCAACAGATTCGACTTTACTATCGATTCTTGGATGCTGACATCGATCGCTACACCCTGCAAACAGAAGTCGCCCCGCAGCGACCCACTGCTTCAGGGAATCGACCCAATCGCCAACCCATTCAGCCTCAAACAGAGCAGCGACAAGTCCTGATTGCGCCCCGCGAGTTAGATTCTACTGCGGTTCCGCAAGAAGCCCAAACTTGGATTAATCGCCATTTAATTTACACTCATGGATATGGATTTACTCTCAGTCCGGTTAATACCGTCGGGGCGGGGGGGTTGCCAGAATACTTCGTCAAAGATATTGGTGATGCTGAGGGCGGAGCACTGGTGACATCGAGTGAGGCAATTCGCGCCAGTATTCCGATCGGACAACCTCGAATTTATTACGGAGAGATTGCCAATACCTATGTCATGACTGGAACGCGACAGCGTGAGCTAGATTACCCCAGTGGGAGTGATAACAGCTACAACGTTTATGACGGACGAGGTGGCATTTCGCTTAGCTCGTGGTGGCAACGAGGGTTATTTGCCACCTATTTGAAAGATTGGCGAATCCTGATTACACGAGAGTTTACGCCGCAAACTAAAGTGCTATTTCGTCGGAATATTAACCAGCGAATTCGGGCGATCGCGCCATTTCTCAAATATGATCAAGACCCCTATTTAGTTGCCGCTGATACTACGTCTAATACTCCAGGGCAGCAACCATCCCCAAGTCCAAATTATCTTTACTGGGTCGTAGATGCTTATACAACGAGCAATCGTTATCCTTACTCTGAGCCAACGAATGATGATGTGAATTACATTCGCAACTCTGTAAAAGTTGCGATCGATGCTTATAACGGTTCTGTTAGTTTTTATGTGGCAGATGCTAGCGATCCCATTATTCAAACTTGGTCTAAGATTTTCCCTAGTTTATTCAAGCCGCTAAGCGCAATGCCAAAAGCGTTACGTCAGCATATTCGCTACCCAGTTGATTTCTTTAACATGCAATCAGAGCGACTGATGACGTATCACATGACTGATCCGCAAGTATTTTATAACCGAGAAGACCAGTGGCAGATTCCGAATGAAATCTACGGGGGTGAGGCTCGTCCGGTTGAGCCATATTATCTAATTACGAGTCTGCCTGCCGTCCCCTTTGAGGAGTTCATTCTGCTCTTGCCCTATACGCCTCGCCAGCGCACAAATTTGGTGGCTTGGTTAGCAGCGCGGGCAGACGGTGAAAACTACGGTCGATTGCTGCTTTACACCTTTCCGAAGGAACGTTTGGTATATGGCCCCGAACAAATCGAAGCGCGCATTAATCAAGATCCCGTCATCTCTCAGCAAATCTCGCTTTGGAACCGTCAAGGTTCGAGGGCAATTCAAGGAAATTTGTTGATTATTCCGATCGAACAATCTTTGCTTTACGTGGAGCCGATTTATCTAGAGGCAGCGCAAAACAGTTTACCTACCTTGGTTCGAGTTGTAGTTGCTTACGAAAATCGGATTGTGATGGCTAAAACCCTAGAGCAAGCCCTTCAAGCCATCTTTAAACCCGAAGTGACTCCCGCTCCTGCTATCATTCGCCCCATTGAGGAGCCACTCCCCCAAAATTAATCAACCACTTCCTGGTTCTTTGAAGGGACGTATTAGAGTTGAGGAGGGTGAGCCGAGAATTTTGCCTAAAATTTTGTGCACAATTTTAGGCAATTTGAGATACCCGCTTCCAGCCTGGCTCAACTGATCCAGTCATTGCCATAAGCTGACGTGAATTCGATCCCGCTCAAAGTGCTCTCATCTTCCCCAAGGAGGCGGAGGAGCCACGCCAGGGTCAGGCTTTGAGAGCTACTCGGACTAGGGAGAGGGGTTGGGGGTGAAGGCAAAAGCCCAGTTGTCGAACTGACGTTAAACTGGAAGTATTGTAATCTCAAAGACGTTTCAGAAAAAATTGATGAGTAAATTTACGACGATTTCATCGAATTTAATTGTTCCAGGCTTTCATGCACTCTCCGATCCCCTACGGGCTAAGGTACTAGAGCTACTCCGCGATCGAGAGATGTGTGTGTGTGACTTGTGCGAAATTTTGGATGTCAGCCAGTCTAAACTGTCGTTTCACCTTAAGACTTTGAAGGAAGCCAAGCTCTTGCAATCTCGTCAAGAGGGGCGATGGATTTACTACAGCCTGAATCTGGCGCAATTCGTGATCCTAGAGCAATATCTCGCAGAATTTCGCCGCTTCAGCCCGATCTTACCTACTCGTGTCTGTCGCGAGGAAGATTAGTTGCTCAACTTGTTACATCTTGTAATTAGAGATAGGTTGCTCAGTCCTTGCATGAATCAAATTTATTTGAAATGATTATGCTATGATCTACTGAAATGTAAGATGAGCCTTACTAGAGTTGCTACATTTGTTCAATTGATTAACTGGACACAAAAGATCTGATATGGGCATCTTGGCGTGGGTTTCGACTGCGTGAGTTGAGCGCAGTCGAAACCCACGCAGCCATTGAGGGCTGAGTGATATTGAAGCACAACCTCCCCTCCAAACTTGTAAAAACAAACATTGCCCGGCTAAGGACCCTCTCAAAAAATTGTAGGTTTTAATTTTGTCACGATACGAATAGGCGTTTCTCGCTTTTTGGAGCGTGACGACCTTGGGGTTAGGTGGCCCTAGCACGCTCCAATCAACCCTGCGATCGCGACCGAAAAAAGGCGTGCGCTATATCAAGATGCCGATTGTACTTGAGTAGATAATCACTTTCAGTAATCATTCGACAAAACAAATTTTTTAGATAAGTTATCTCTAAGTATATTTGTAAGGCTCTTGTTGAGATAAATTCACTAACGTAATACACTAATTTTAATTGAAATGAGAAATCAACTACTGAGGTAAGATCATGACCGTGCGTGTTGGAATTAATGGATTTGGCCGGATTGGGAGGCTAAATCTGCGAGCCGCTTGGGGTTGGCCAGAACTAGAATTTGTTCACATCAATGAAATTAAAGGCGGTGCACCCACCGCCGCACACCTGCTGAAATTTGACTCTGTACATGGGCGGTGGGCGGCAGAAGTCGAAGCCGGAGACAACCAGATTACGATCGATGGCAAGCCTGTGAGCTTCAGTGAGTTTTCCCAGCCTAGTGATGTGCCGTGGGAAGACTACGGAGTAGATATAGTTCTAGAATGTTCTGGCAAGTTCCGCGACCCTGAAACGTTGGAACCCTACTTCAAGCGTGGAATCAAAAAGGTGATTGTTGCGGCTCCCGTGAAAAAAGGAGCGCTCAACATTGTGATGGGCATCAATGACCATCTGTATCAGCCGGATCAGCACAATCTACTTACCGCAGCTTCCTGTACAACAAATTGCCTTGCGCCCGTTGTCAAAGTAATTCATGAAGGATTGGGTATCAAACATGGTGTGATTACCACTATTCATGACAACACCAACACCCAAACGATCGTCGATGCACCTCACAAAGATCTGCGTCGCGCCAGAGCCACCAGTTTGTCGCTGATTCCCACCACAACCGGATCAGCAACTGCGATCGGGCTAATCTACCCTGAATTAAATGGGAAACTTAACGGTTTAGCCGTCAGAGTTCCCTTGCTGAATGCGTCACTCACAGATTGTGTATTTGAAGTGATGCGTCCTACAACAGTTGAAGAAGTCAATGGCTTACTTAAAGTAGCAGCAGACGGAGAACTACAGGGAATTCTCGGCTATGAGGAACGCCCGCTAGTTTCGATCGATTATAAAGACGATCCCCGCTCCTCAATCATTGATGCCCTCTCCACAATGGTTGTAGATGCAACCCAAGTAAAAATTCTCGCTTGGTATGACAACGAATGGGGCTACTCAAATCGCATGGTGGAACTTGCGAGAAAAGTTGCAATTAGCCTGAAATAGGTTTGCTCAAATCTTGCACCCCTCTCAATGGGCGGTTGAAGCCGCGTCTACCCAAACCAAATGCACCCTGTGGATTTTTAGACCTGTGAATTCATTCGTCAGCGCGGATCAATCAGGGTGCAACATTTGCGATTAAATCAAAGCATCTTGCACTGAACATTCAGTACCCCTACTTCTTCACGTCCCATGGATACTTCTACCGCTTCCCGTGCTAACTTCAAGCACTATATCCTCGTCACGCTCACCTACTGGGGCTTCACGATTACCGATGGGGCATTGCGGCTGCTCGTATTGCTCTACTTTAACAACATCGGCTATACCCCAATTCAGATTGCCTCACTGTTTCTATTTTATGAAGTGTTTGGAGTCGTCACAAACTTCTTAGGCGGCTGGATTGGCTCACAACTAGGGCTAAAAGTTACACTCTACACCGGAATCGGGCTGCAAATCTTTTCTCTAATTTTACTGTCCTTTCTCAACCCTGCTTGGGCGCAGTGGTTGGCTGTCTTGTATGTGATGGTTGCTCAGGCATTCTCAGGAATTGCCAAAGACTTGACCAAAATGAGTACCAAGAGTGCAATTCGATTGGTAGTGCCGCAAGATGCTCAATCTGCTTTGTTTAAGTGGGTGGCAATTCTCACAGGCTCAAAAAATGCACTAAAGGGGGTGGGCTTTTTTGCAGGGAGCGCTCTCCTAGGGCTGTTTGGCTTCGTCAACTCTTTGTGGATCATGGCAGGAGGGCTATTTCTGTTGCTGTTTACAGGCTTATTTTTGCCAAAAGGGATGGGCAAAATTAAGGCAAAAGTTAAGTTCACACAACTCTTTTCTAAGAGCCGCGAGATCAATATTCTGTCGGCAGCGCGGTTCTTTTTATTCGGCTCTAGGGATGTTTGGTTTGTCGTCGGATTGCCCGTTTTCCTGAGAAGTGTTTTGGGCTGGTCATTTTATCAAGTGGGTGGGTTTCTCGCTTGCTGGGTAATTGGCTATGGCATCATTCAATCCCTAGCTCCAACGCTCATTCGGCGGCTTGGGTCGGGCCATCCGCCTCAATCGAAGACAGTGCAATTTTGGACTTCTGCCCTCACTGTGGTTCCAGCGACGATCGCAATTGCCCTGCAATTTGGAGTTCCGGCAAATGCTGCGATCGTGGGTGGACTTTTGCTCTTTGGCATTGTCTTTGCGTTTAACTCTGCCGTTCATTCTTACTTAGTTCTAGCATTTACCGATGACGACAAAGTAGCGTTGAATGTTGGTTTTTACTATATGGCAAACTCTGGAGGACGATTGGCAGGAACAGTCCTTTCTGGGTTAGTCTATCAGTTTTCTGGGCTAGTGGGCTGTTTGTGGGTTTCAACCGCTTTAGTGTTGGCGGCAGCTTTGATCACCCGAAAGTTGCCCGATCCTCAGCCTAGTAGAGAGATTGCATGGAAAGCGGGAGATGGAGACTAATCAAGATGAGGGAACCGCAAGTAAAAGCAGGAAGTAATCTGAGTTTCTTTGAGCAATACCTTACTGTGTGGGTATTTTTGTGTATTGGAATAGGAATTGTTTTAGGGCGATTGTTTCCAGGTATTGCCACAGTACTGGATGCAATGAGTTTCTATCAGGTGTCGATTCCGATCGCAGTTTGCTTGTTTTTCATGATGTATCCCATCATGGTTAAAATCGATTTCTCCCAAGTCAAGCAAGCCATTCACGCTCCTGTACCTGTGATCCTAACGCTGGTTGTAAATTGGCTGATTAAGCCCTTTACAATGGTCGCCTTTGCTCAAGGCTTTCTAGGAGAATTGTTTCGCCCATTGATTACTGGAACTGAAGTCATTCGAGGCGATGAAGTTGCCCTATTCAGTTCTTATATTGCCGGAACGATTCTACTAGGAATTGCACCCTGTACTGCGATGGTGTTGATGTGGGGATATCTATCCTATGGCAATCAGGGGCACACCTTAGTTATGGTGGCGGTGAACTCATTAGCCATGCTGTTTTTGTATGCCCCCTTAGGGCGATGGTTGCTGGCAGCGAATGATTTAACTGTTCCGTGGGAAACGATCGCGCTTTCAGTAGCAATTTATGTCGGGCTACCCTTAATTGCTGGAATCTATTCACGCTACTGGATTTTGAGATACAAAGGGCGAGAATGGTTTGAGCAAAAGTTTCTCAGATACCTAAGCCCGATCGCAATTTCAGCCTTGCTGATCACGTTGATTCTGCTATTTGCCTTCAAAGGAGAACTGATTGTTAATAATCCATTGCATATCTTGTTGATTGCAGTACCGCTCTTTCTGCAAACCAACTTTATTTTCCTGATTTCGTATGTAACAGCCTTGAAACTTCGATTGCCCTATGAGGATGCTGCGCCTGCTGCATTGATTGGGGCAAGTAATCACTTTGAAGTGGCGATCGCTACGGCTGTAGTTCTATTTGGCTTAAATTCTGGAGCCGCCTTAGCAACTGTTGTGGGTGTGCTGATTGAAGTTCCAGTGATGCTGATGCTGGTTGAAGTGTGTAAACGCACTGCCTTTTGGTTTCCTCGTCAACCCGAAAAAGCAACCCTACTCGATCCTCGTTGTATTCTTTCCGATCGCACTTATCGCTAGCTTCCAACCTTACGATCGCCCAGCCCAGCCGTCAGATCCAAGCATGAAAATGGGTCAGGGGGTTTGTGGCGATGGCCATCCCCATCTGATGTAGACTAGCCATACCTTTGGTCAAGTATCTTCTATGGTTATGTGGCGCGGCTTCTCGACTCGACGATCGCTACTCAAGTTTCTGACACTCGTCTGTTTGTGCTGTCTTTTGGCTGTGAGTTGTAGTCGATCGACATCCGCACCCACCCACACAGAACGCATCACCCTCGGCACGACTGCGAAGGTGAGCACCCTCGATCCTGCTGATGCCTACAACATTTTTTCGGGCGGCTTGTTGTATAACCTGGGCGATCGACTCTACACCTACAAACTCGGCACAACTCAGCTAGAACCGCAACTTGCCACCGCCTTGCCCACCGTCAGCCAGGATGGACTGACCTACAAAATTCCCCTTAGACAAGGCGTATTTTTTCATGATGGGTCGCAATTTGATGCCAAGGCAATGGCCTTTTCCTTAGAGCGATTCATCAAAAATGAAGGGTCGCCCTCGTTTCTTTTGGCGGATACGATCGACTCGATTCAACCAACTGCAACTTATGAACTTACAATCAAGCTCAAAAAGCCATTTGCTGCCTTCCCTTCACTGTTAGCATTTTCGGGGGCTTGTGCGGTTTCTCCTAATGCCTATGAAATTGGAGCCGATAAGTTTAAGCCCACAGAATTTGTAGGCACAGGCGCATACAAATTAGTGAGATTTGGAACGGATTCGATGCAGTTTGAGGCCTTCGATCGCTATTGGGGCGGCAAGCCCAAAAATCGCGGTATTGACATTCAGTTTTTTTCGAGTTCCGCCAATTTGTTTAATGCGTTTCGCACAGGCGCGGTGGATGTTGCCTATCAAGGTTTGGCGTTAGAGCAAATTCGCAATCTCAGGGAGACACAGGCTTCTAAGGGTTGGCAGATCGTTGAAGAATTGGGCAGCGGCATCGATTATTTGACGCTAAATATGCAATCTCCTCCGTTGAATCGGCTAGAAGTTAGGCAAGCGATCGCCGCAATTATGGATCGTCCTTTGCTACAGAAGCGTGTTTTTCAGGGGCAAATTGAACCACTTTATAGTTTGATTCCGCCCACATTAGCAGAACAGAAACCTGTATTTGAAAGGTATGGCGATCGCAATACAAAAAAAGCAATAGAACTTCTACAAAAAGCAGGTTATTCAGAATCAAATCCGCTCAAGGTTGCATTTTGGTATCGCTCAAATTTGCCAAATGATCAACTAGCTGTCATGACCTTAAAAGCGATCGCTCAAAAAAAGATAGGGCAACTCATGCAGTTTGAACTGAATGGAATTGAATCAACAATGGCCTACAAAAATCTGGATCAAGGAGTTTACCCGATCTTTTTACTAGATTGGACACCTGATTTTCTAGATTCAGATAACTATATTTATCCATTTCTAGAATGCTCTAAAGGTAGCCTTGAAAAAGGCTGTGAGGAGGGACAGAGTTTTTCACAAGGCTCTTTTTATTTTAATGAAGAGGCCAATAAACTGATCGATCGCAGTCGCCAAGAACGCAACCCTAAAGCACGTCAACAACTCTTTGCCCAGCTTCAAGAGATTCTTGCTAGGGATGTTCCATTCATTCCACTCTGGCAAAATAAAGACTATTTGTTTGCTCAAAAAAACATTCAAGGAACCACCTTAGAAGTGACTCAAAAAGTTCCACTTTGGATGCTTTCTAAAAACTAAACTATTTATCTTTAACTTGCAGTTCATCAATATTCCAGAGTCCCCAACTGGGTAAACCAGAATATTTCACGTTTTGCACTCGATCGCGCACCACCATCAACGCTGAGTCATTAACCAAATGAATGACGGGTAATTGCTCTTGCACCAGTTTTTGAAACTCTCCATAAATCTTTTTGCGCTTCTCGACATCAAGTTCTCTTGCACCTGTAATGAAGAGCCGATCGATTTCTTTTTCCCAATCCTTGGCTTCCCAACCTTGAATCGGAGGCTGACCAGCTTGTTGCTTAAGATTGAACGCATGGGAACCGCCATGACTCATCCAGAGGTTTGCGCTACCGTGAGGCTCGACCCCACCTGTAAAGCCAATTATGTGGGCATCCCAATCTCGCGAAGACGAAGTCTTATCTATCAAAGTGTTGAAATTAATCGGGCTAAAGTCTACTTGAATTCCGATTTTGCTCAAGTCTTGTTTGATTTGTGCCCCGATCGCTTCGCGCACTTTGTTGCCTGCATTTGTATTTAGTGTAAACCGAACTCGATTGCCTTCAGAATCTAATAATTGCCCTTGAGAATTATATTTAAAGCCTGCACCTTTGAGTAATTCTCGCGATTTATTTAGATCGTAATCATAAATTTTTAGACCATCCTTTGGAGCCAAAAAAAATGGACTTTGGACGGTGATGGGCGAATTTTGAATAGTACCCAAACCTCGGAAAATATTGTTATTAATTCGCTGACGATCGATGCTGTAGGCCACCGCCTGCCGAAAGGCTAACGTGTTAAACCAACGTGATTTAATCGGGTCAACGATCGGCTTTCCAGTTCGGTCTTTTGCTTGATTCAAATTGAACGTCATATACAGCGTTCCTGACCACGCGCCGCCATTTTTGAGGGTAAAATTTCCTCGTTTTTCCTCACGCTTCAACAGTGAAAAATACTCAGGACGCAACGGACGAGCATCGCCCATCGCATCCAAATCGCCCGATCGAAATCGCAGTAGCTGCACGTCTACATTCTCAACAAACTGCCAAATAATACGATCGACGTAGGGCAACTGCTTCCCCTGGGCATCTTTGCGCCAGTAGTGCGGGTTGCGCCGATAGACCAGCCGTTGCCCCGCCACAAAGCTCTCCATCCGATACGCACCATTTACCACCAGTTTTGTGGGATCGGTGTTAGTGCCCCAGGTTGAGAGAAATCTCGGATTACCATCTGGGCCGATCGTCTTCACTGACCCTCCCAGAATGTGCTTCGGCAAGATCACCACATTGTCGGGTGCGCCGTGGTGACATGAAGCAACGGCGAAAACGGCTCCGGCAGAGTGAATTCGACCCGCAAATCATCCAGTTTACGAACCTTTGGAAAGGCCGCTTTCTCACCAATTTTGAGGGAATCCTTCCAGTCCGTAGGAATCTTAGGATCAAAAATCGTCTCAAAGGTGAAGACCACATCCTCCGCCGTCAACGGCTGCCCATCCGACCACTTCAACCCCTCGCGCAGCTTAAAAACAATTTGCTTTTTATCCTCCGAAATCTTCCACGACTCCGCTAGGGCTGGCTCGATCGCTCCCGTTACGCCGTTCTCTTGGGTCAATCCCTCAAAGCAAAAGAGCAAAATATTAGGAAACTCCTGCACCAGTGCCGGGTTAAACGTCTTGGGGTCAGACAGGGCACTCAGAACCAGTTGAGGCGCTTGAGCCGTTTGCGTTCTCAACTCAGTCGGGCGGCAACCCCCGATCGCCAACCCACAAACCACCACCCAACTCATCATCCACAGCCCCGCCCAACCCCGATCGCCCCAAAAAACTCGCTTCATCGAAATTCTCCGAAAGACCCTGCTGATTCTTTAGGTCGGGGAAGATGTTAAATTCCTCAACGCTGCAACCTTTCACGCTCCCAATCCATTCAGCTTAATTTGGCGGCCCTTTGAGGGTAAACCCACCTCTCACGTCTTCTAATCTACCGTTCGCAGTTCCCGCAGATTCCACAACGCATCGCCTAATTCAGGATACTGAATAGGTTGCACTCGATCGCGCACCGCAGCCAACAACAACCCATTCGCCAACGGAATCCAGGGTAAATATTCTTGAGAAAGCTGCTGAGTTTTGGCGTAGATTGCCTTGCGCTTGGTTTCGTCTAGCTCCTGCGACCCTTCAATGTAGAGGCGACTGATTTCTGCCTCCCAATCAGCGATTACCCGACCTTCGATCGGTGGCTTACCTGGCAAACTCGGCGGATTGAAGTTATGGGAAGACCCCTCTGTTGACCAGACATTCGTACCAGAATGGGGATCTCGTCCGCCGCCACCCATGAGGATCAAGTAACAATCCCAGTCAAAGGTGTTGTCAAGTTTGTCGATCATTAGGTTGAAATTGATCGGGTTCAAATCGACTTGCATACCCAGTTTGGCTAGGTCTTGCTTGATCTGACCCGTAATCGCCACCCGAAAGGTGTTTTCTGCGTTGGTCATCAGCGTGAAGCGCACCCGATTGCCTTCTGCATCCAACAGTTGCCCCTGGGAATTGTAGGTGAAACCGCCTGCCTTGAGGAGTTCCCTGGCTTTGTCAGGTTCAAAATTGTAGACCCGTAGACCCTTCTCAGGGGGGAGAAAGTAGGGACTCTGGGAGATAATTGGCGAGTTGACCAACACCCCAACGCCGCGATAAATGTTGTTGACGATTTTCTGTCGATCGATGGCATAGGCCACCGCCTGCCGAAACTTCACGTTGTTAAACCAGCGAGCCTTAATTGGGTCTACGATCGGTTTCCCATTGCGTCGCCCCTGGTTGAGATTGAACGAAATAAACGTCGTTCCAGGTCGCGGGCCGCCGACGTGTAAGGTAAATTTCCCTCGTTTCTCTTCCTGCTTTAGAAGCGGAAAATCTTCAGGACGCAATGGCTCGATCGCATCTTGACCGCCCGATCGAAATTGCAGCAGCGACGTGTTCTGATTTTCGACCAGACTCCAAACGACTCGCTCAATATAAGGCTGTTGGTTGCCCTGGGCATCTTTGCGCCAATAGTAAGGGTTACGCTTAAAGACTACCCGCTGGCTGGTCACATACTGATCGAGCATGTAGGGGCCGTTACAGACAATTTTTTTGGGATCAGTCCCTGTTCCCCAGGTCGAAAGAAAAAGCGGATTGCCCTGCTGATCTTTCTGGGTTACAGTCTCTCGCAAAATGTGGGCTGGCATGACTGGCAACCCAGTACTATTTCGCAAAAAAGGCGCAAACGGTTCGGGTGTGGTAAATTCGACCCGCCGATCGTCTAGCTTTTTCACCGTCGGCAGCTTCCGCTGTTTGCCAATCCGCAGAATGTCCTGAATATCGGTCGGAATCTTTGGATTGAGATAAATTTCCTGGTAAGAGAACACCACATCATCGACGGTAAGCGGCTGCCCATCTGACCATTTCAAGCCCTCACGCAGCGTCACCTCCACCTGCTGCTTGTTGTCTGAGAGCTTCCACGACTCCGCTAGGGCAGGCTCTAGCTCTCCAGTCAGAGCATTCTCGGTAATCAGCCCCTCGTAGATATAGCCAAACACATTGGGAGACTCATTACTCAGCGCAAAGTTAAAGGTTTTGGGATCGCCAATCTGAGTTTCAACAATCTGAGACACTTGGGCAGCGGACGATCGTAAGCCTTGAGGGTTGCAGGCTGCCAGCGAAATAGGAAGCACGATCGCCAACAAAACCAGTAGCCAGTAACGCTGAAAATCCCTAGAGAAATCCCTGGAGAAAGAAACCATATCGCAAAATGCTGAAGAGGATGGATCGTAAATCTCAAAACATCATCTGCCCAAAGACAGCGAGGTCATTGATCCTTTCTACACCCTTCTGTGATTTTGTGGGAGAGTTTTTAACGAGCCAACCGATCGAGCTTCTCGCGAATCGCTAACTGAATCAGCGACTTCAGCAAAAATAAGCCCGCCACGCCAGCACACACAAAGGCCGCGATCGCTCCCCCGTGATATGCGCCCACGAGCAAAACCGACCCAGACAACGCTGAGAACCCAGTCAGGCAGGCACATAGCAGAGATTTGACCGCGAGGCGTAGAGTTTTGAGGTGACGATCGCCCTCGATCGACTGCACCCGAATCTGCAAGGCTCCCTGCTCTAGCCGGGCTTCTAGTTGCTGAAGTGCCAACTCTGTCGGGCTTGGCTTGCTGAGTTGAAACGCTAAATAGCCTTTTGCTTGCCGCGCCAACTCGCCCAAACTACTCACCTGATTTTTGGGCGATGCCACCACAAGGCTTTTCACAAAAGGCTTTGCGGCTGCAAGCAAACTATACTGCGGATCAAGTTCGCGGGCCACCCCATCTAAGGTTGTCAGCGCTTTGATGATGAACGTCATCTTGGCAGGAAGACGAAACGGCTGCTGCTCAAACAGCGTAAACATTTCGTTGCGTAGGTTCTTGAACGCCTGAACTTCGATCGGTTTTTCGGTGAAGCGCTCAATCAAGAACCCCACCACGCGCTTGATCGGAGACATATCAGCGATCTCTTCGATTAGCCCCATGTCCGTCAGAGTCAGCACCACTTCGTCGGTGTCTTTCTTGAGCACTGCGAAGAATGTCTTAACCATCTGATCGCGGTTGAGCGGCTGCACCTCTGCCATCATGCCAAAATCATAGAAAATTAGCCGACCATCTAAACTCACCGCCATGTTGCCAGGATGGGGATCTGCCTGAAAGAAACCATCCTGCAATAGCTGCTTGAGATAGGCGCAAATTCCTAGATGGTTAATTTCTTTGGGATCGATGCCGATCGCCGCTAGACCTTGGCGATCGTTGACCTTGATGCCAGGCACATATTCCATCGTCAGCACCTTTTTAGTGGTGTAGCGAGGATAAATTTTTGGAACGATGATCCGAGGATGGTCGGCAAAGTTGTGACGAAAGCGATCGGCGTTCATCGCTTCCTGAATGTAGTCTGCCTCTCTCCAGAGAATGTCTGAGAATTCTTGATAAATGGCATCCAAATCGTACTGCCGGGCCGTCGGAAAGTAGCGCGTGCTCCAGCGAACTAACCGCGCTAAAACCTGCAAGTCGAGGTGAAACAGCCGATCGAGACCCGGACGCTGCACCTTAACCACCACTTCTTCGCCAGAGTGCAGCCTTGCCCTGTGAACTTGCCCCAGGCTGGCCGCTGCGATGGGAACGCGATCGAACTCTCGATAGAGTGTGAGCAATGGGCTACCTAGCTCGGCCTCAATAATGGCGATGGCTCGGTCAGCCCCAAACTGCGGCACTTGATCTTGCAGCTTTGTCAGCGCTTTGATGTATTCGATCGGCAACAAATCTGCGCGAGTTGAAAGCGCCTGACCAATTTTGATAAAAGTTGGCCCTAGATCGAGTAAAGCCCCTGCCAGCCATTGGGCGCGGCGGTTGCGGTGGTGGGGGGAAAGATTGGCAACGCTCCGATCCCACCACAGGTTAAAGGCAAATTTGGCTGCCGACACCGAAATATCCACCTGTCGGGCTAGTGGAGAGTAGTTTTGCTGTTGCCAGCGCAGGGGTTTGGGTGAGGCAGTTTGTAACATAACTTCAGGCTATTATACCCAGTCTTCCCCCTCAAAACAGGAAAGTCCCAATACATTGACCCAATCATCAAAAAAGAATGGGCATCTCTCATCATCAAGTCAAGCAAAACCTATCCGCAGGGTAGCTACCCACTCATGCCTGAGGTCTACGGATCAAAATCTCGTCTATTATTCGGAGATTTCCAGATTTTGGGGCAATGTCACCGTAAAACAGGTGGTGTAGGACTGAGTTCCCTCCGTGGGCAGGCTGGTAGCGGCGATCGTCCCATTCAAGTGTTGCACTAGGCTTTTCACCAAAGCCAATCCTAACCCAGTTCCTGGAACTGCATTCTGAGTTACGCCCTGACAGCGACGAAACTTCTCGAAGATATGGGGAAGTTCTTCCTCAGAAATTCCGGGGCCATCGTTGCAGAGCATCAGCGTGATTTTCTGCCCAGTTTGCTGGCTAATTTTTAGAGAAACCGTTGTGTTGGGGTCAGAATATTTTCCAGCATTGGTGAGCAGTTCTAGCAAAATGCGGTTCAGGCTAGACAGGTCGGTGTTGAGAGCAGGCGATCGCTTCGGCAACTCTATCTCTAGATTTAAGCCCTTCAGGGCCCAACGCTGGCAGAAAGGCTGGGTCAGGTCAGTTACCACTTGTTTGAGGTCAACCTTTTGCATTTGGATCGGGATTTGCTTGGTCTCCAGTTCTTGAAGGGCTAGCAAATCGTTGATCAGGTTCGTCTCTTGAGCGCACTGCTGTTCTAGGATGTTCAGATATTGGCGGCGGCGATCGGGCGGCAAATCGGCCTCCCGTAGCATTCGGATCGCTAGCATCATGCTCGTCAATGGGGTGCGTAGCTCGTGGCTCAACGTGCTGAGAAACTCATCCATCCGCTGGTTCATTTCTCGCAGCTTTTCGATCTGCTTGCGGGTAATCTCGTATAGTTTTGCTTGAAGCTCTAGGCTCTGCTGAAGTTGAGCCGTTCTTTCTTCAACCAGAGACTCAACTTGGCGCAGCGTTTCGGTCTGCATAATTGCAGAACTGATCTGAGCGCTTACCGACTCTGCCAGTTCGATTTCGTCGGGTTGCCAGGTGCGGGGCTGGTCGTGCTGTAGGGCCAAAAATCCGAGGAGTTTGTTTTTGCTCTCTAGGGGAACCAGGAGCAGCGCAGGCATTTTTTCGGGATCAAAAATAGGAGCGATCGCGGCCGTCTCAGGGATCTCAGGAAAGGTACTGCGATCGCTGAAAGCCAACGCCTCCGAAGTGCTGCTGCTAATTGCCTGCCGACACAGAACACACTCTGAAACCCAAAAAGACTGGATGAGAGGCGTTTCTCCTTGTTTCGCCGTTCTTGCTGACTCCAACTCAACCACTGAGCCGTTCTCTGGCTGCCAGGCGCACTCAATGATCACCCTGGCTCTGGGGACGCGATCGATATTAGAACGAAGGCTGTGTCGAGGGTCCCAATATTTCAGGCGTAGCACAAAGCCCTGACGAACTTGCAGCGCTTGAGCCGTGCCGTCGATCGCCAATTCAAGAATTTTTGGTAAATCGACAGAATCCTGAATCGAGATCGTAAGGCGACGAATTAGCGATTGGTACTGCGTTTGTTTCAGCACCTGCTGTTGAAGGAGCACCTGAGAAATCACAATGGCGACTTGATCTACCACAGCGTTGAGTAGCTCAACCTCTGCCTCTGCCCAACTGTGAGGGCCCGATCGCATCATGCTGATGACCCCGTTTACCTGTCCGCAGGCGCGGGTCTCTGCCGACATCAACGATCGAAAAGGAAGGGCCCGCCAAAGGTGAGCTATCTCACTCGTCTGCAAATCGGAGATGAGTAGAGAGCCAGAATTTTGCACCGTCACACTCGTGATCGCATCATCCGTCAGAAGTTTGATTTGTCGGACACCGAGGGGAGAGTGTTTTGCAGCCCAGTAAGCCGCGTGGCGCTGGGTTGGATGGGGAGAGGGGAGGGCGATGGTACAAGCATCGACCTCAAAGGCTTCGCCTAAAATACTGGCAATCTCAAACAGCGCCGCCTCTGGTTGCAAGGGAGCAACGGCAACCTGTGTAATTTTGCGCCACAGCAACATTTCGGGTGGCTGTTGCACTAGGTGGGCAGGGCTTTGGTGCACGAGCGCGGGTTCAACGGGATAACTGGTCAGCGAAGACTTGCATTCGGGCTTAACAAGAAGAACTTCTTCTCTAGAATGGGCAGCGTTTAGCACTCGCTCCGCTACTTCTGACGATTCTTTCTGGGATCGCGAAACTCTTGTTTGCATCCTGTGATCATGCTCATAGTTTCTGAACTTTAGAGTTCTCTCAACTAAAGCAGGTTTAGCCGAGTGGCGCTCTCTAAGGTTTAGAAAGGGGGGTTTAGAAAG
>JAAUOZ010000317.1 GCA_012034655.1 Leptolyngbyaceae cyanobacterium CSU_1_3
CGCCGAGAACAGGGCTAGTCATCATCCGTCATGGAGACAGCGGGTTCGGCGCGTAAAAGTATGAACCCGTTGAGAACGCAGTTTTTCTGGAAAACTGTGGAAGGAGTCATCCTTTCCGGGGCAAGGAACTTGCCTCGTCAGACATCGAGAGTCGTGCTCTACTTTCTTTGCTCGTCAGGGAAGGCAACAAGGCTCGATGAAGTGTCAGAAACCCCATCCGCCATGCGGTGGGGTAGTTCATATGAGTAGCCCATAAATAACAACGAGAGGGACAGATGGTAAGAAACCATCCGTCCCTTTTCTGATTGGGTCGATCGTGGTCTGATTAAACCGTGAGCAGGGTACGGGAACACCGTGCCCCTACAACAGACAGTCGAACCCTTTCGCGGCCGTCAATGATGTCCAGGAAACTGCCCTAGACCGGGTTATATTCCCGCGCAGTTGGGTCAAACTCTCGATTCGACGATCGACCCGGATCGTAGCCTTCGTTGCGAACTCGACGACGCAGATCTCCAGCGTCCGGAGAGGCTTTTACTGCATCGTCGGGGCTAATTCTGCCGAGCAAAATCAGTTCACAGAGGGCCTGGTTCATGACCTGCATTCCCTCGTTGGTGTCGGTCTCCATCAGTTGGAAGGCATCGGTTTCGTGGCCTTTGAGCAGATAATCTTGCATCGCTGGCGTATTGAGCAAGATCTCGTGAACGGCAGTTCGCCTGCCATCTGTGGTGGGCAATAGCTGCTGAGAAACGATCGAGATCAAAGATTCTAGAATCTGAATCTTCATCGCGGCTTGTTCGTCGGGGTTGTAGATATTGAGCAGACGATTGACCGTTCCGATCGCGCTCTTGGTGTGCAGCGTTCCTAAGACAAGGTGTCCGGTTTGGGCGGCTTTGAGCGCCGTATCGACCGTTACCCTATCCCGCATTTCCCCAATCAAGATCACGTCAGGATCTTCGCGCAAAACGGCTCGCAGCGCTTGGTGAAACTCGTGGGTGTGCAGTCCGACTTCTCGCTGACTGATCAGACACTTGTTGGAGGCGTGGACATATTCAATCGGATCTTCGATCGTCACAATGTGGCGACTGTCTGATTCATTCAATTCTCGAATCATCGCCGCGATCGAGGTCGATTTACCCGATCCGGTCGGCCCTGTCACCAGAATCAACCCCTGGGGATAGCTGACCAAATGCTTGAGCACTGGAGGCAACCCCAGTCCATCGATCGATGGCACATCCAACGAAATTAGGCGCAGCACCACTGCCCCACCCGTCAGCGTCTCAAAACAGTTGACCCGGCAGCGCAGAAAGCCCGGATAGTAGATCGCCGTATCGAGTTCTTTCTCAGACTCAAACTGCTTGCGCTGAGCAGGGGTAAGGATTTCTGCCAGATATTTTTCAAACAGTTCGGGGCTAACGGGAGTTTGCTCACTCGCCCGCATGATTTGACCACGAACCCGGATGCGCGGCGGCTCCCCAACCCGAATGTGAATGTCAGAAGCTTGTCTCGTGTGGGCCTCTTTGACCATCTGCTCGATCGTAAGAGTGGCCATTCCTGAGGGTTTGGCTTTGGGTGTACCAATCGGGACGGGTGGCGGCGGTGGCGGTGGGGCAGATTCAGCCTGGGGTCGAGAGGGCATACCCTTCATCGACATTTCTCGTTTCGCTTTTTCGTCTAAGGGGTTGGAGTTCGTCATGATAAACCAGGCTGGGTCAAGTGGATTTAGCTCCTGAATCAAACTAGATTAAGCACATCTATCAATTTTTTGGAAACGACTTCCTCAAAAACGGCTCAGTTTTTCTAGTTTTTACGACTGTACCTAAAATTCTATCGGCTATAAATACTGTGGCTCAGGTTTTTTACGATTTTTGTCGATTCGTTAGAAAGATTAAGTTCAGAACAAGCGCCTAAAGATTAAGTTTATCAGCAATAAATTATCAGAAATGAAGATCAAAACTCAGATCGTAAATGGGTTAGAAAGTCGTTGGCTGGCTCCTGCGTATAGCGGCTGGCTCCTAGGAGGGCTGGCGCTCTTCTTTTTTATGGCGGCGACCAATACGCTGTCAGGCTGGCTGTATGTAATTAGTGGCGTGATGGCAGCTTTGTTGGCGATCGCGGCGGCTCTGTCGGCTCGCAATTTGCAAAACATTCAAGTGGTGCGTCGTCCAATTTACCCGGTCAGTGCGGGCGATGATCTCACGGTTGAGTTGCTGGTGCAAAACGGGAGCAGCAAACCCAAAAGTTTACTCCAGGTCTCCGACCTAATTCCCCATGTGCTGGGGGAACCCATCACCAAAGTGGTCGAAATTTTAAATACGGACAATCCGCAATATTGGGTCTACCAAATTGCGACGCGGCGGCGAGGCGTATATCAGTGGCAGACGGTGCAGGTGCGATCGGCGGCCCCTCTGGGCTTGTTTTGGGGTCGTCGCAGTCAGACAGTAGCAGCGCGCGCGATCGTCTATCCGACGGTTTTACCGCTGTCTCGTTGCCCATTAGTGGATGACATGGGGCGCGAATCGAGCTTGCAGATCAACAGCGATCGCCGCGCCCAATCTGCCACCGAAGGCATCACGCGATCGCTGCGTCCCTATCGGTGGGGCGACTCCACAAGACTGATTCACTGGCGATCGAGCGCTCGATACGGAGAATTGAGAATTCGCGAACTCGAACGCTTCACCGGCGGACAGGAATTGATCGTCTGCCTCGACAGCGCCGCCTCCTGGAGTCTAGAATCCTTTGAAGAAGCCGTTATCGCTGCTGCCTCACTCTATTTCTACGCCGCGCACCAGCACCTCAACATTCGCCTCTGGACAGCCAGAACGGGGCTAATTCAAGGCGAAAAAAGCGTTCTAGAAGTTTTGGCCGCCGTGGATGCAGGAGAAGAGGTGCAAACCGGGGAATTGCCCAGATTGCCCTTAGTTTGGCTGACCCAAAATTCTGCCAGTCTCCCCAGTTTGCCAGAGGGAAGTCGCTGGGTGCTGTGGCAACCTGAGTTACACGAGAAGCCGATCGCACCCGGAATCTTGATTCGAGGCGATCGTGCTCTGCAAGCCCAACTTCAAGATGCTCCCGGTTTTTGAGGAGAAATGCATGTCAGAAGAGTTACCCGCAGAATTTTGGCTGGGCTTTGAGCAGTTTAATCAGGGCGATTTCTATGCCTGTCACGATACCCTAGAGGCAGTGTGGATCGAATCTCCTGTCTTCGAAAAAACTTTTATCAGGGCATCTTACAGGTTGCAGTTTCGCTCTATCACCTGAGCAATCACAATTGGCGCGGCGCTGTGATATTGCTAGGGGAAGGACTGAATCGACTTCACAAATATCCGTCAGACTTTGGCGGCGTAGATGTCGATGAATTTATCACCCAAGCTGCCGAGCTACTCTCGGCCTTGCAATCCGCAGGAGCCGATCGTGTCCAAGACATTCTTCTCGTCCCATCGGCTAAACTGAACCCTGCCCCCGAACCGGGAAAAATTATTCTGCCTCAACCCATTCTTCAAAGACACTCAACCCCTGCGGAATCGTAGGCGATCGACCTGAAACTTCCAGAAACTCCCTGCATCAGCATTCTCGTCACGCGATGTGCAACTTCTCTTAAATGCTTGAAAATACAGCCCTCACTCTAGTCCTCTCCCCCCAAAGAGGGAACCAGAAAGAGCTTGTAAAGTTCTTCTCCCTGGGAAAAAGGGTGGGGATGAGGGCACATGAATGGCACATCGCCTGATCGTTAGCTGGCTGCTTCGGAGATCCTGGCGATCGAGTTTTAGAAAGGTAGATCAGTCTTTCTGGAATGATATATTCGAGACGACTCGCCGATGCAACCGTTCCTTATCTTTAATCCTCCGCTGCCCATAGCTAAAATGACATTTCCATCTGTTTGCTTTTCACTTCGACACTTGGCGCTGCTGATTCCTGTCAGTTTGCTGGTGGGGCTTGTAGGGGTCGATCGTTCTCTAAACGCCATTCCTGCTGTTGCTCAAGTTGCCCCCTCTCAGCCCCTTACTCTCCGCGCTAATAGCACTGTCGCCAACGCCAAAACTGGAGTCGTCGTCGCCAAGGGCAATGTGCAAATCAACTATCCCTCGCGCCAGATTCAAGCAACCGCAGCGCAGGCGGTTTTCTTCAGCAAAGAACGCCGCATCGTCCTGAGTGGAAACGTTTATGTGTTGCAGCAGGGCAACAGCCTGCGCGGAGAAACGATCACCTACCTGGTAGATGAAGGGCGATTTGAAGCGTTGCCCGATTCCAACAAGCAAGTAGAGGCAATTTATCTGATCAACGACGTACCCCCTGCCCCGGCTGCATCTCCTGCTCCGTTTAGCGCAAAACCAGAGTTTCAGCAGAAGCCTGCCGCTAACAAGCGTTAGGCTGGGGAAAGAAGGGTTCACTTCGCCACGCTGCGCGCAAGGAGACGGTGAGGAGGGATGAAAAAAGAGGGTTCATCTTTTCGCGCCATCTTCTGAGAGCAAGCATATAGATCAGGTATGGGCTGTTTCGAGGAACGGGTTCTTGAGGATTGTATTGGAGAATATTCATAAGTCCTATGGGGCGCGGGCGATCGTCAACCGGGTGAGTCTTTCTGTGTCGCAGGGAGAGGTGGTTGGGTTGCTTGGGCCCAATGGTGCTGGCAAGACGACAACGTTCTACATCACGACGGGGCTAGAACGGCCGGATAGTGGCAAGGTTTGGCTAAACGACCAAGAAATTACCCATCTCCCGATCAATAAACGGGCAAAACTGGGCATCGGCTATCTAGCACAGGAGCCGAGCATTTTTAGATATTTGACCGTCCAAGAGAATATTCAACTTGTGCTAGAACAAACTCAGGTTCCGCGATGGCAGTGGAACGATCGTCTGAGTAGCTTGCTCAAAGAATTTCGGCTAGAGAAAGTTGCCTCGACGTTGGGCATCCAGGTGTCTGGAGGCGAACGCCGTCGTACAGAGCTTGCACGGGCACTGGCTTCTGGCATCGAAGGCCCAAAGTTTTTGCTGCTTGACGAACCCTTTGCAGGCGTTGACCCGATCGCCGTTGCCGAAATTCAAGAAATTGTGGCTCAGTTGCGCGATCGGCAAATGGGGATTTTGATCACCGACCACAATGTTCGCGAAACTTTGGCGATCACCGATCGAGCCTACATCATGCGCGACGGGCAAATTCTCGCCTCTGGCAGCGCCGAAGAACTCTACACCAACCCTCTCGTTCGCCAATACTATCTCGGTGACAGCTTTCAGCCCTAGTAGTCTGTCAAACTTGAATGGATGAATTGGGAATGGGAAAGCGGTTATTTTTGAAGGATTTGCAACCCCTCAAAAAATTCTTGACAGACCACTATACCGCGTCAGCCTATAGATTTTGGTTTAGAAGGGGTGTGGGGGCTGCGCCCCCAGCCATCTCACCCCTGCCACCCCTCCAAAACTCTTTAAATTTTGTTGAATCCCTGACCAAAGCTATTAAAGTCTCT
>JAAUOZ010000318.1 GCA_012034655.1 Leptolyngbyaceae cyanobacterium CSU_1_3
TTCCCGACTTTTTTGGCAGCGATCGCTCGCCCCACTTTTTTTTGGCAATTTGACACGGCAATAATTTTAGAGAGCCATTTCCTATCCATTCTCAATCAAGGCTCGCGTTAAGTATTGTTACCCCTGCGTGGTATGATTGCTTCTGGTTAATCACGGCTGTGACAGCGTTGGAGTCCTTAAGAATTCAACGATTATCATGTCAATATTGACCTCACTTCTTGGAACACACCTGCTATGGAGGAAACCTCCCAACCTGGTACTGACTTACCAACAGCCAGTGCATCCATGCAAGAATTCTATCAACTCCAAAAAGAGTTGTTGATTCTGACGATCGTCCTTACGGGGATAATCTTCTTTCCCGTTTGGTATTTCTACTCCTTCAACACCGCCCTCAATTATTTAATTGGAGCGTGCACAGGTGTGGTTTACTTGAAGTTGTTGGCTCGAAACGTTGAGCAACTCGGTAACCAAAAAGACCGAATTGGGAAATCTCATCTAGCGATTTTTGTTGGGTTGATCATCATCGCAACCCAGTGGAACCAGCTACATGTGCTTCCTATTTTTTTGGGATTTTTGACCTACAAAGGAACGCTCTTCGTCTACACATTACGAACCCTGCTGATGCCTGATCAAAATTAGGACTTCCATTTGTCCAGGGTTTGTGCAGCATTCTTAACTCCTTGAACTGGGAAAAGCCGCCTGAACTGAAATGCTAAATTTCCTCGACGCTCCCCACACCCTCCATCTTGCCAGCCTAGAGGTCGGTCATCACCTCTATTGGGAGATTGGCGGTTTAAAGGTTCATGGGCAGGTTTTTCTTGTCTCCTGGTTTGTGATTGGCTTGCTTGTGGTTGCCTCTCTTTTGGCAACTCGCAACATTCAACGCATTCCGAGCGGCATTCAAAACTTTATGGAGTACGCGCTAGAGTTTGTGCGTGACTTGGCCAGAAATCAGCTTGGCGAGAAAGAATACCGTCCCTGGGTGCCCTTTATTGGCACACTGTTTCTGTTTATCTTTGTCTCCAACTGGTCTGGAGCGCTGATCCCCTGGAAGCTGATCAAACTTCCGGAGGGAGAGCTTGCCGCCCCAACGAACGACATTAACACCACTGTGGCATTGGCTCTGCTGGTGTCACTGGCTTACTTCTACGCGGGCTTCAGTAGGAAAGGCTTGGGCTACTTTGCGAAGTATATCCAACCCACGCCGATTTTGCTGCCCATTGCAATTCTCGAAGATTTCACGAAGCCTCTCTCCCTGAGCTTCCGTCTGTTTGGTAACATCTTGGCGGATGAATTGGTGGTTGCGGTACTCGTCCTTCTGGTTCCTCTGTTTGTGCCCTTGCCGGTGATGCTGTTGGGTCTATTCACGAGTGCGATTCAAGCGCTTGTGTTTGCAACCTTGGCTGCCGCGTACATCCATGAGGCGATCGAAGGCCACGGTGAAGAAGAGCATGGCTAATGGCCATCTGTCCCATGAGGCTTAGATTTTTGAGTTGGGTTTCCAACGAGTCTAGTCCCTTCCATTTGTTTGTCCTGTTCTTACCCAAAGGTAATAAGTATTATGGATCCCATCGTTTCTGCTGCTTCCGTTCTTGCTGCTGCTCTGGCAATTGGCTTGGCTGCGATCGGCCCCGGTATTGGTCAAGGTAATGCCGCAGGTGAAGCGGTTTCTGGTATTGCTCGTCAGCCCGAAGCAGAAGGTAAAATTCGCGGCACGCTGCTGTTGACCCTCGCGTTCATGGAATCTCTGACCATCTATGGTCTGGTGATCGCGCTGGTGTTGCTGTTTGCAAACCCCTTTGCATCCTAAAGGTTAGAGCGTTTTGAGTTTTGAGTTCTGAATCACTAACTTCAAAACTCAAAACTCAAAGCAGTTTAGATTTCTGACCACTTTCTAGCCCTAACCCAAGATCATGTTTGACTTCGATGCGACCCTGCCCCTGATGGCAGTGCAATTCCTCCTTTTGGCGGCCATTCTAAATGTGGTTTTCTATAAGCCACTAACCCAAGCGATCGAAGACCGCAGCGACTACATCCGCACTAATGAAACGGACGCGAAAGAACGTCTGGCAAAGGCTGAGAGCCTGGCAAAACAGTATGAAACTGAACTCGCTGAGACTCGCAAGCAATATCAGATGACGATCGCTGCCGCTCAAGCAGAAGCTCAAAAAATCGCCGCTCAGAAGGTAGCCGAGGCTCAACAAGAAGCTCAGTCTCAACGTGAGCAGGCTCAGCAAGAGCTAGACCAGCAAAAGCAAGCTGCCATGCAAACCCTAGAGCATCAGGTTGAAGCGCTGAGTCGTGAAATTCTAGATAAACTTTTAGTCGGCATCTAGCAACCTCGCTAGTGCCCAAGGTTTTGAGCACAAAACACCAGATTAATAGGATCGTCAACGACGCAGTTGGAGTGTCATGGAAATTTTTTGGCAACTCGCTACCGGGGCCGCTTTGCTCGGCACTGAAGTAGCAGAGGAGGGAGGCGGTTTCGGGCTGAATTTTGACATCCTAGAAACCAACTTGATCAACCTCAGTATTGTGATTGCAGTCGTGGTTTACTTTGGAAAAGGCTTCCTAAGTAACATTTTAGGTGAACGTCGGAGCGCGATCGAAACCGCCATCAAAGAAGCTGAACAGCGCAAACAGATCGCCGCATCCGCTTTAGCCGAACAGCAGCAGAAACTCGCTCAAGCGCAAAATGAAGCTGCAAAGATTCGAGCGTCCGCCGAAGACAGCGCCAAGGCCGCGAGAGACTCGATTCTCGTCAAAGCTGAACAAGACATTCAGAGAATGCGAGAAACGGCGGCCCAGGAAATGGGCAGCGACCAAGAGCGCGTGATCAACGAATTGCGTCAGCGCATCGCGATCATGGCCATGCAACGAGCAGAGAACGAGATTCCGAGCCGCCTCAACGACGACGTGCAGCAACGACTTGTCAACAGCAGCATCGCCCAGTTGGAGGCCTCATGAAAGACAGTATTTTAACCGCTGAAGTTCTGGAACCCTACGCCCAGGCATTGCTCTCTTTGGGGCAGTCGAGTGATTTGACCGATCGCTTTGGGGAAGATGCCAGCTCCATTCTGGCAGCATTCAACGATTCGCCCGACCTGCGTGAGTTTCTCGCCAGCCCGATTGTCAACCTGGAAGCCAAGAGAACCGTTCTACAACAGGTTTTTGGTGAGCAAGTGCATTCCTATGTGCAAAACTTCCTCAATCTGCTGGTCGATCGTCGCCGCATCGGGTTTCTAGAAGGCATTTGCAGGCAGTATCAGTCGCTCTTGCGGAAACTCAAGCAGACCGTTTTGGCAGAGGTGACTTCAGCGATCGATCTCAGCGACGATCAGAAGCACACCATTTGCGAAAAGGTGAAAGCCATGACCGCAGCAAACCAGGTAGATATCGAAACCCGCATCGACCCAGACCTGATCGGCGGCGTGATTATTAAAGTCGGTTCTCAGGTGATCGATGCCAGTTTGCGCGGTCAACTCCGCCGCATCTCCTTCCGTCTCAGCAGCGCAACGTAGACCCTGTGTGTCTTACACAGGCAGCAGAAACTTTTCCTCCCTCCTCCTTCATCCCTTCCAAGAGGTTCCAATGGTAGCAATCAGACCCGACGAAATCAGCAATATTATTCGTCAACAGATCGAGACATACGACAAAGGTGTCAAAGTTTCCAATGTCGGAACCGTGCTCCAGGTCGGAGACGGCATCGCTCGGATTTATGGTTTAGAGAAAGCAATGGCAGGCGAACTGCTGGAGTTTGAAGATGGCTCAGTTGGGATCGCGCTCAACCTGGAAGAAGACAACGTAGGCGCGGTGCTGATGGGCGACGGGCGCGACGTGCAAGAAGGTAGTAACGTCACCGCCACGGGCAAAATTGCTCAAATTCCTGTGGGCGAGGCGATGATTGGGCGCGTGGTAGACGCGCTGGCTCGCCCGCTTGACGGCAAAGGCGACATCCAAACCACCGAGTCTCGTCTGCTAGAGTCTTCGGCTCCTGGTATTATTGAGCGCAAGTCTGTGTATGAACCGATGCAAACGGGCATTACGGCGATCGACACCATGATTCCGATCGGACGGGGGCAGCGCGAACTGATCATCGGCGATCGGCAAACGGGCAAAACCTCCGTTGCGGTAGACACCATTCTCAACCAAAAAGGCGAGAATGTGATCTGCGTGTATGTGGCGATCGGTCAGAAAGCCTCCACCGTGGCCAACATTGCCAACGTTCTGCGCGAGCGCGGCGCTTTAGACTACACCATTATTGTTGCAGCCAACGCCAACGATGCGGCAACGCTGCAATACCTCGCACCCTACACGGGCGCAACCCTGGCGGAGTACTTTATGTACAAAGGTCGCCACACGTTGGTCATTTACGATGACCTGTCCAAGCAGGCGCAGGCTTACCGTCAAATGTCTTTGCTGTTGCGCCGTCCGCCCGGTCGTGAAGCTTACCCTGGCGACGTGTTCTATCTCCACTCTCGTCTGCTAGAGCGGGCAGCAAAACTCAGCCCTGAATTGGGTGAAGGCAGTATGACGGCATTGCCGATCGTGGAAACCCAGGCGGGTGACGTGTCGGCATACATCCCGACTAATGTGATTTCGATTACTGACGGTCAAATTTTCCTGTCATCTGACCTGTTTAACTCAGGTCTCCGCCCCGCCGTGAATGCAGGTATCTCAGTCTCTCGCGTGGGTTCTGCGGCTCAGACCAAAGCCATGAAAAAAGTTGCTGGTAAGGTGAAGCTAGAACTGGCTCAGTTTGCCGAACTAGAAGCGTTTGCTCAGTTTGCCTCTGACCTAGATAAGGCTACTCAAAATCAACTGGCACGAGGTCAGCGGCTGCGGGAGTTGCTCAAGCAGTCTCAATATTCTCCTCTGTCTGTGGGCGACCAAGTGGCGATCATCTATGCAGGCATCAACGGCTACTTAGATGACATCCCGGTGGATAAAATTACCACCTACGCGAAGGGGCTGCGTGACTATTTGGCCACCAGCAAGCCCAAGTATGGCGAGATTATCGGCACTTCTAAGGTGCTTTCAGACGAAGCCGAATCGATTCTCAAAGAATCGATCGTCGAGTATAAGAAGACCTTCCTGGCAGCAGCGTAAGAGATTATGGCAAACCTCAAACTGATTCGCGATCGCATTAAGTCGGTCAAAAACACCAAGAAGATTACAGAGGCAATGCGGTTGGTGGCTGCTGCAAAAGTGCGCCGTGCCCAAGAGCAGGTGACTGCAACTCGCCCCTTTGCCGATCGTCTTGCTCAGGTTCTCTATGGCTTGCAGTCTAGGCTGCGGTTTGAAGAAGCGGATCTGCCTCTACTGAGAAAACGCGATGTGCAGACCGTAGGGTTGCTGGTCGTTTCTGCGATCGCGGTTTGTGTGGCGCATACAACAGTAATGTGATTCGTCGGGCTGAAAACCGAGCCAAGGAGCTACAGGCAGAAG
>JAAUOZ010000319.1 GCA_012034655.1 Leptolyngbyaceae cyanobacterium CSU_1_3
TTTCCTCCCCGCGCCGATGGTAGAGCCTTGAGGTATTCCTTGTAGCGGTCAATATCCCTTGCTGTCAAGTCTTGCCAGCCCTTATCCGTCCAGCCCAGAATGGCTTTGAATGCCCGTTCATAAGACTTGCGGGTGTTAGGTCGCAACTCCCGACTGCGAAAGAATTCCTCCACCCGTGACCAGCGCAAGTCTGCTGGGGCTGGCTGAGGAGATCGCACTGCCGCTGCCGGGGCTGAGGCGACGGCGGCAACGGGTGAACGGTCTAGGGTGATGAGTTTAACTGCTAGGGTGGTCATGATGTCTGCATTTCCATACAGGGATTAAGGATGAGGAGTGATTGCCAAATGGTAATTTGAGCGCTCTCTGGGCCATAAAACCAAAAGACTCGATAGGCTCCTGGCGTTCGGTTCTCAGCATAGGCTTCAAACACCTCTTCTGCCCTTGGCCCTCGCAGGGAATCATATTTATGTGTCATCAAACCAGGATGCCGTAAATTCGTTTCCATCAATCCCAAGGTCTTCAGCACTTTTTTATGCTTCTTAGGGTCAGAATCTGCCAATTGGATCAACGCTGCTTGAGCCTCGCTGGTTAGGACAAGGCGAAACCTCATTCGTCCGCAATCTCCACATCTGCAAACTGGGCAAATGATCCCAGGTCATGCACTTCTCCCGCTCCAGCTTGTGCAATCCCCCGCTGTACAGAAGCGATCGCCTCGGGTTTGCCATAGCCACAGCTCCCGCTCCGGTATGGCGACCACGGGATCTAATAAAATTTGCCCCGCATCATTCATTTGAACACGGTAAGTTTTGCTCTTGGCGATCGCACCAATGGAGAATCGGCCCCTGCTATCTGGTTCGATCACCTCTTTGACGGTTCGGAAATTAAGGTCTGCCATGGGAACCCCTGAGTTTAGATCACCTCGATAGTTCCTATTCTGCCATAGAAATATGGGTAATACCCCCTTACCCATATGATTCTACTCCAAATAAATGTCAATATGTTAAAATCAGCGGGTTCCTCCCGCTGCCGCTTCACCAACAAACATCTCCCAGCCACACCACCTGCACCGAGCAATCTGAAATTCACTCAACACCCGCTCCTCGATCGCTTTTGTTGGCGCAAATATCCATGCAAAATTTCTGCATCTAAACCGTGTAGCATCAGCCGAAAACCTGCATGAAGAGTAATCAGGGGGACACAAGGATGACGATTGTTGACCAAGCTTAACGCCATAGGATCATTGAGGAGTTTACTGATATAGATAGCAATCGTCTCATCAAGTTGCAAAGAGTTTGTGGCCCGCCAAAAATCCGTGATCAGACAAAAACATCGCGTAGACAGGGGTATAAACCTCGATCGCAGATTGTAAGTCCACAACGTTACTCCAGCGCTGCTGCCCAGGATTGAGATCAAAGTCTTCGTCTGTAATCGCATCAAAATTAAGGTGAGTAGGTGCTTGCAAGCTGCGATGTTCGGCCTGCAATTTTTGATTCAACTCAATGATGAAATTATAAATATTCAAATCATGGATTAGGAAAGTATCATTCTTCAGATATCGGGGTTTGAGGTGCAGTGGAACGGAAAACAGGGTTAAGTGGACAATTAGAATAGCCAAATAGATTATAGCCAAGTTACATCGGGATTCTTGCTTTTGGCTATGGCATGTAGAATGGGGCAAATAGGGTATACCCATATTGACCACCTCCCCATGAATATTGCCCGCATCTACCTGCGCGTCAGTACCGATGAACAGGATCTCACCCGCCAAGCTGATATTGAACAAAGTACGCGGGGTGCGGGCTACTATATTGCGGGGGTGTATCGTGAAAAAGCATCTGGTGCGCGCATTGATCGACCTGAGCTGCAAAGGATGATTGCGGATCTCCAGCCAGGAGAAGTGGTGATCGCGGAAAAAAATTGATCGCCTCAGCCGGTTGCCGTTGCCGGAGGCTGAACAGCTCGTCAACTCTATCCGCGCCAAAGGCGCTCGTCTAGTTATACCCGGCCTCGTCGATTTATCCGACCTTGCCGCCGCCGCCGATGGTGTCACCAAAATTGTACTGGAGTCTGTCCAGGAACTGCTCCTCAAGATGGCGTTGCACATGGCTCGCGATGACTATGAAACTCGCCGTGAGCGACAGCGTCAGGGTGTGCAACTTGCGAAAACGGCTGGGAAATATACCGGACGCATTGCGGACTCTACCATTCACCAGCGTATTGTTGCTCTGCGAAGCGCAGGCCAAACGATTAAGCGAACTGCGGAGCTTGCCGGATGTAGCCCAAGTCAAGTGAAACGAGTATGGGCAATGCATCTGAAGGCCAAGGGTTGACCAATGCCTGTTAGTTTCCTGTCCAAGGATCAGCGGGAGAGCTATGGTCGCTTTGCCGGAGTACCGTCGCCCGATATCTAGATCGTTATTTCCATCTGGATGAATTTGACTTAGGGCTAATTTCAAAAAAGCGTGGTCAAAGCAGCCGGCTTGGGTTTGCATTGCAGCTTGGAACAGTTCGTTACCTTGGCACATTCTTGGAAGACCCACTGGATGTCCCAACCCCAGTGCTTCAAACCCTGACCCGTCAGCTTTTCATCGATTCGCTTGATGGCATCCAAGTCTACCGCTCAGATGAGCAGCGCTGGAGTCACGCCGCTGAAATCCGTGCGCAGTATGGCTATGTCGAAATCACTGAACCCCGTATCGGATTGCGCTTTACCCGCTGGCTATACGCAATGTGCTGGACGGGAACCGACCGGCCCAGTGTGCTTTTTGAGCGAGCAACCACCTGGCTGGTCACGCAAAAAGTGCTGCTGCCAGGTTGCACCACCCTTGAGCGTTACGTGTCGCACCTAAGGAGTCGGGTGGAAGAACGGGTGTGGGAATTACTTGCCCAAGGCATCAGTAGTACGGAGCAAAAAAGGCTGGAAGCCTTGTTGGAGGTTCCTGCCGGCACTCGTCAATCACAACTGGATCGCTTGCGCACTGGGCCGGTGATGGTCAGCAGCACATCGCTGACCATTGCATTGTTGCGACTGAATTCAGTGCGTGAGCTAGGCATCAAAATACCTGCTACAGCACGCATACCAGCCAACCGCGTCGCAGCTCTGGCGCGTTTTGCGGGTGCCGCTAAAGTCAATGCGATACTACGTTTACCCAATCCGCGCCGTTTGGCAACGCTAGTTGCGTTTGCGCATTGCCTGGAGGGCATCTGCACAAGACGACGCTTTGGACGTGTTGGAAGGAGTTTTGCGTGAACTGTTTGGGGATGCCGTCAAAGCCGAGAAGAAAGCCCGCCTGAGAACTCTGAAGGATCTAGATCAAGCTGCTGCCATACTGGCGAACGCTTGCCGAGTATTGCTTGACCCCAGTGTGCAAGACGACGAACTGCGTACTAAGTTGTTCGAGAAGATTCCACGCGACACCCTCGAAAGCGCAGTCGATGGTGTCAGCACCCTGATTCGACCACTCAACAATGTCTATTTCAAGGAGCTGGAATCCAAATACAGAACTGTACGAATCGCTTCCTTCCCGCCTTGGTTGAACACATTCACTTTGGCGCAAACCTTTCTGGCGCGCCAGTCGTCGCTGCGATGGAATGGCTGAGGGTCAATATGACACTCAAGACACCGCAAAGCGATGCGCCGTGTGAGGTGATCTCAAAGTCATGGCGACCACATGTTTTGCGAGACGACGACACCATTGATCGGCGCGCTTACAGCTTCTGCGTCCTCAAAGAATTGCAATCTGCGCTTAAACGACGAGATGTGTTTGTCGCCCCAAGTTGGCGTTATGCCGATCTGCGTGCTGGGTTGCTTGATGGTGCGGAATGGCAAGCTACTCGCCCCATTATCTGCCGCACCTTGGGTTTGTCAGCCAGCCCTGAACCCGTGCTGGCTGCTTTAGCCCTGGAATTGGACAGCACATACCGTGCAGTGGCTACCAGGCTGCCCGATAACCCAGCAATTCGATTCGAGGTCGTTGGCGACAAGAACGAGTTGGTGCTCAGCCCGCTGGACAAAATGGATGAACCGGCCTCGCTGGTCGCGCTGCGTGACAAAGTGGCAAGCATGCTGCCGCGCGTGGACTTGCCAGAACTGATTCTGGAAATTGCCGCAAGAACCGGATTCACAGAAGCGTTCACACACCTGTCGGAACGCACAGCTCGTGCGTCAGATTTGCATGTCAGTCTCTGTGCAGTGTTGATGGCCGAAGCCTGCAACACAGGACTTGAACCACTGATTCGAGGTGATGTCCCAGCTCTCAAGCGCGACCGGCTATCCTGGGTTGACCAAAACTACATCCGTGACGACACATTGGCAGCAGCGAATGCGACCTTGGTGGCGGCACAAAGTCGTATTGCATTGGCCAGCATGTGGGGTGGTGGAGAGGTTGCTTCTGCTGATGGCATGAGATTTGTGGTACCAGTGCGCACCGTGCATGCTGGCCCAAATCCAAAATACTTCGGTGTTGGTCGCGGGGTCACTTGGTACAACCTGATCTCGGATCAGTTTTCTGGGCTAAACCACATTACAGTCCCTGGCACGCTACGCGATAGCTTGATCCTACTGGCCGTTGTGCTGGAGCAGCAGACGGAACTTCAGCCCACGCGAATCATGACCGATACCGGCGCATACAGTGATGTAGTGTTCGGGTTGTTCCGGTTACTGGGCTATCGATTCAGCCCACGTTTGGCCGATGTCGGAGGCACGCGGTTTTGGCGGGTCATCCCAAAGCCGATTATGGTTTGCTCAACGACATCTCGGCCAATCAGCTCAATTTGCAGCGCATTGAACCCCACTGGGACGACATGCTTCGCCTAGCGGGTTCTCTCAAACTTGGTAGGGTGTCCCGCTGCTGGCATCATGCGAACCCTCCAAATTGGCAACAAACCAACCCGATTAGCTCAAGCCATTGCCGAATTCGGACGCATCGACAAGACGCTGCATACGCTGACCTACATTGATGACGAAGTCAAACGTCGAGATACGCTGACCCAGCTTAATCGTGGTGAGGGACGCCACAGCGTTGCGCGGGCGGTGTTTCATGGCAAACGTGGTGAGCTGCGCCAACATTACCGTGAAGGACAAGAAGATCAGCTGGGCGCGCTTGGACTAGTGCTCAATATGATCGTTCTATGGAACACCATTTATATGGAAGTCGCCTTGAATCAACTGCGTGCCGAAGGCTATCCAATCATGGATGCTGACGTGGCAAGGCTTTCACCGCTCCTCCACGAACACATCAACATGCTGGGACGGTATTTTTTCTCAATCCCTGAGGCTGTGGCCAAAGGCCATTTGCGGCCCTTGCGTGACCCAAATGACAGCACTCAAGCTTGAAAGTGGAGAGCCTGATTGGCCAATTTTCATTTGGCTATTCTAATTGTCCACTTAACCCGGTTTTCCGTTCCACTGCACCTCAGACCCCAACTCCACGCCGCATTGGAGCGATA
>JAAUOZ010000320.1 GCA_012034655.1 Leptolyngbyaceae cyanobacterium CSU_1_3
CTCATCCCCTAACCCCTTCTCCCAACTTGGGAGAAGGGGAACCGGACTCCTGCTCCCTCTCCCAAGTTGGGAGAGGGCTGGGGTGAGGGCAAGACAACCTTGCAGTTGACGGAATGATTGAATCCACGTTCCAACGTCTGTCTAGGTAGACAGAGAGCCAGTTTAGATACTAGACCTCCTGCACGAATCCTCTATCCTCACCCTAGCCTTCTCCTTGGGGAGAGGGAACCAGAGAAAACAAGACTGATAGCCCTTCTCCCTGGGGAGAAGGGTTGGGGAAGGCTTCGCCCCACTTCGTGAGAAGGGCTGCCCGGATTCACGCAGGAGGTTTATTGATCACTGAATATCGATAGAATAAAATCCGCCGGATTGAAGGAGTGTCTATGGCTTCCGATCGTTCATCTCATTCGCTTGAGTCTCTTCAACTAACCGTCAACGATTTGATTAGCCAATTGCCCACATTGCCAAATGGCGATCTGATCGCTCAAGCGTTTGCCACCGTGGTACGAATGGCGGGAGATGAGATCGATCGCCTCGATTGGAAAATTCTCAATGCTTCTCTACAAGATATGGAGCGCGCGTTTAGCACCTTCTACCCCTATCGCCACGTTCGCAAGATTGCAATTTTTGGGTCGGCTCGCATCTCTTCGCAAACCCAAGAGTATGAAATGGCCCGATCGTTTGCTCAGTATGTGACGGCGCAGGGCTATATGGTGATCACAGGTGCGGGGGGTGGGATCATGCAAGCCGGAAACGAAGGGGCTGGGGCAGAAAATTCCTTTGGTCTCAACATTCAACTCCCCTTTGAGCAGGGCGCAAATCCGTTCATCGAAGGCAACCCTAAGCTTGTACCGTTCAAATATTTCTTTACCCGCAAGGTTTTCTTCCTCAAAGAAAGCGATGCATTGGCGTTGTTTCCGGGGGGGTTTGGCACGCAGGATGAAGCTTTTGAGTGTCTGACATTGACCCAAACTGGCAAGTCTGCGCCCGTGCCGCTCGTGCTGATTGACAAACCCGGTGGCGACTATTGGCATGATTGGGCGGCTTACATCGACAAACAGTTGATGAAACGAGGGTTGATCAGCCCAGAAGATCCTAGTTTATATACCATCACCGATGACCTAGATGTCGCTTGTGAGGCGATTTCTAGCTTCTATAAGGTGTATCACTCTAGTCGATATGTGGGAGAGAATCTGGTGGTGCGGTTGAAGTCAGAACTGTCGGATCAGGGGGTAGAGAAGCTGAACGACGATTTTTCGGACGTTCTTGTGTCGGGCAGAATCAAGAAAACTCAGGCGTTGCCCCAAGAGGCGCAGGATGAGACGTTTGATTTGCCTCGGCTGATTTTGCACTTCAATCAGCGTGATTTGGGGAAGCTCTATCAACTGATTGCAGCTATCAACCAGTTAGGAACGCCCTTGCTCTCACCCGAAGACTCGGCCCATCCAGAGCGCAAGTAGGGACGATCGCCCCTCTGCGATCGCAACTTTTCCCGCCTCTGCGATCGAGCTATTCTCTTCTACACACTTTTCGATACCCTGTCCTCATTACACCGTCCTCGATACAATAGGGACAAACCTGCGGACAGAAACTGACCATGACTGCTCCTTCAGAACTCGAAACTGCAACACCTTTAGACATCGCTCTAGTCGATGACACCTCTGATGAATTGAGGGATCGGTCTGACACTGAGACGATCGCAGAAGAAGACATCATCGACGACGTAGAAATGTCGCTTTTCGATCACCTAGAAGAACTGCGGTTGCGAATTTTTTATGCTCTGATTGCGATCGTAGTGTTTGTCGTCGGGTGTTTTGCGTTCGTCAAACCGATCGTGCAGTTGTTAGAAGTTCCCGCGCAGGGTGTCAAGTTTCTTCAGCTTGCCCCCGGAGAGTATTTCTTTGTGTCGATCAAAGTTGCAGGCTATAGCGGGTTGGTGCTGTCGGCTCCATTTATTCTCTATCAGGTGATTGTGTTTGTGTTGCCGGGGCTGTCGCGCAAAGAAAAGCGATTTTTGGCTCCGGTTGTTTTCGGCTCCAGCATTTTGTTTTTGGCTGGGCTGGCGTTTGCCTATGTGGCCCTAATTCCTGCGGCGCTAAACTTCTTCATTACCTACGGAGAAGATGTGGTTGAGCAGGCCTGGTCGATCGATCGCTACTTTGAGTTTGTTTTGTTGTTGATGTTTAGCACGGGGCTTGCCTTCCAGATTCCTGTGGTGCAGGCGCTATTGGGCTTTTTGGGCATTGTTTCGTCTGAGACAATGTTGTCTGGTTGGAAGTATGTATTGCTGGGTGCAGCGATTTTGGGCGCTGTGATCACCCCTTCTACTGATCCGCTCACCCAAAGTCTTTTAGGAGGAGCCGTGCTGGTGCTCTACCTGGGCGGAGTGGGGATTGTTAAACTGCTGGGCAAATAAAGCTGGCAACAGATGGCTCAAATTTTCTTGAAGGGAATTGAGCAAAAGCAAATGATAGAAGAACTCTGAACCCGACTGCTGCGGAGATTTGCACCACAAACGAGGCAAGTAGGAGCGATCGCAGAGAACGTTTGCGATCGGGTTTAGCTAAAGTCAAACACGGTAGAGACATGGCAATGCCTTTCTGTAGGCACAAAAGGCTGAGAGGGGGCTGGCATTCCCAGATTGCCGAAGTCAAAACCAAACACTCTTAAATTAAAGGCGGGGTGAGAAAAGTCATTCACCCTAGGAGTCTTGTCCTAAACTGCTGACAGAGAACGAATGTGAAAACTCAAACCCTTTTTTGAGTGGTCAAAAATCTGTAAACGCTGAGAAGGAGAAATTTGTGATCAATCCTAAAATTCTTGCCTTTGCCGGAAGTGCCCGCAAAGACTCTTTGAACCAAAAACTGGTGAAAATTGCTGCGGAAGGAGCAAGAGCCGCAGGGGCAGAAGTTACCTACCTGGATTTCCGTGATCTGCCTCTACCGCTTTATGATGGAGACCTGGAAGCGGTGGAAGGCTTGCCAGACAATGCTCTCAAGCTCAAGGCATTGATGAGAGCACATCAGGGGTATTTGATTGCCTGCCCAGAATACAACAGTTCGATCACGCCACTGCTGAAGAATGCGATCGATTGGGCATCGCGTCCTGCACCGAATGAACCTTCTCTGGCATGTTTCAGAGAAAAAGTTGCTGTGTTGATGAGTGCTTCTCCTGGAGGGTTGGGAGGATTACGGGGATTAGTCCATGTCCGCTCTATTCTTGGCAACATTGGTGTTTTGGTGTTACCAGATCAGAAAGCAGTGGGCAATGCTCATCAAGCATTTGATGAAAACGGCAACTTGAACGATGAAGCGCAGCAGGCAGCAATTTTGGAACTGGGCAGCAAGCTGGCAAGGGTGACGACTCAATTAAATCTTCCTCTAGAGGGCAATTTCTAATCATGTTGAACAAATAGACCCCCATCGCCATAGTTAGCTTCTGATTACCCAAGTGAATAGGCGTGAATTCGATATTATGCAAGACTCTTAGCTTCTGCACTTGTCACGAGTGACCCACTAGATGTTTCAACTTGCGGCCGCTGAACCCTATGGGTCTTCTAAACTAGAGCAAGAAGTATCTACCCAAGCAAGCTTTGATGAAACTGCCTGATGGGCCACGATCGCCCGCTCTCTTGCAAACGTTGTCGATCGTCGCCCAGCCGATCGACTTTCTCGAATCTTGTGCCCAAAAATATGGCGACACCTTTACCCTGCGGGTGTTGGGAGTCAACTCTCCGCCTGTGGTGTTTTTTAGCCATCCTGACGCGGTGCAGGCGATCTTTACCACGTTGGCAGATTCTCTAGAGTTGGGCAAAGTGACCCATGTGTTTCGGCCGTTGGTGGGTGAGCAGTCGTTGATTATGCAAGAAGGGCCGCGTCATGGGCGATCGCGCCAGTTACTGATGCCAGCGCTGCATCGAGAACAGCTTTATGGGCAAGGACAACAGATTTGTCATTTAGCACGCCAGCAGATCGCCCTGTGGCAGCCGGGGCAGCGGCTCAATATGCGTGAGGAGATGTCTGAGATTTCCCTTCAGGTGATCTTGCAGGTCGTGTTTGGTATGGTTCCGGGAGAGCGATACGATCGCCTCAGACAACTCCTCAGCCAGTTACTCGTGGCGATTACGTCTCCCCTTTATTCGACGCAGTTTTTCTTTCCGCCTCTCCAGCAAAACCTGGGTGAGTGGAGTCCTTGGGGAAAATTTTTGCGCCAGCAGCAGCAAATTGATGGGCTGATTTACGCAGAAATTGCAGAACGAAAATTGCAGGATCTAACCGGACGATCGGACGTGCTCTCGGTGTTGATGTCGGCTCGCGATTCGCAAGGCGACGCGATGGGCGATCGAGAACTGCGCGATCAGCTCATGACGCTGTTGTTGTTGGGGCATGAGACGACGGCCTCCGGGTTGGCGTGGGCGTTTTATTGGCTACATCGCGATTTGGGCATTCTCGATCGCCTTCTACAAGAGATGCAAACTCTGGGCGAAAATCCCGATCCGACTCAGCTTTCTCAACTGCCATATCTGACGGCAGCTTGCAAAGAAGCGTTGCGGGTCTATCCGATCGCCCTGATTTCGCAGCCGCGTAAGGTTAGACAATCTGTTTGTTTAGAAGGTTATGAGTTTCAACCAGGGACGATTTTGATTCCTTGTATCTATCTGGCCCACCGCAGAGCCGAAACCTACACAGAGCCAGAGCAGTTTCAGCCCGATCGTTTTTTGGCTCAGAAGTTTTCGCCCTCTGAGTTTTTCCCCTTTGGCGGCGGCAGCCGTAGCTGTGTGGGGATGGCGCTCTCGCTGTTTGAGATGAAGCTAATTTTGGCAACAATTTTGGCTCACTATCAGTTTGAGACGAGTGAGAATTGCCCCGTTTATCCGACCCGTCGCGGCATTACGTTTGTGCCACCCGATAATTTTCGACTGAAGCTAATGGGGCGACGATCGCTGGCGCTAGTGTCGAGTGCGTAAAACTTAACGTTCTTCCCTTCTCCCTCCTCCTGCTTCCCTTCCACAAAGTCTATTAAAATCACCATAGGGACGGGTGTTCTGCCAAAGTTTTTCCAGGGGTTATAACTCCTCAAAGATCACTCTTACCCCCCTCTGGTTGACGGACAAACCTTTCTCTGCGCCAACCCCCTGGTTGATTGACAAATCTTTTTCCCTCATCCCCCAACCCTTTTCCTACTGGGGTAGAAGGGGAGCCAGAGCGAGATCTATTCAAAGTCTCTCGCCTGCTCTGGGCGAGGGGCGAGGGTGGGGGCAGTTCGAGTTTTGTCAGTCAATTGCTCCGTCAATTTAAGATTGACAGATTGCTATACTGCGTCAGCCTATAGATTTTGGTTTAGAAGGGTGTGGGGCTGCGCCCCAGCAGGTCTACCCCTGCACCCCGTCCAAAATCTTTAATTTTATGCCCTGACAAAGTATATCTTAATATTCGCATAGTTCAATA
>JAAUOZ010000053.1 GCA_012034655.1 Leptolyngbyaceae cyanobacterium CSU_1_3
ACGTTCCTCACACGCTGCACTTAGATTTGAACGCGATGCCCGATGTGCCGATGTTCATCGGGCGAACTGCGGAGTTAGCGCAATTGACGGAATGGAGTCGGAAATGCCGCTTGATTGTGCTTTGGGGATGGGCGGAATTGGTAAAACGTCGCTGGTGGCGGAATGGGTGGAGGGATTGATTCGATCGGGGGCAGAACCGTTTGAAGCAATTTTCTGGCGATCGCTTCAGTACAATCCGAGTTTAGACACCTTAACGCAAAGCCTGAGCGAACCTGTTCAACTGCTCACTGCATTGCAGCAGCGCCGGAGCCTTTTGATTTTGGATCATTGGGAAACGCTACTCGGAGGCTCATCGGCTGGAAAAGTTAAACCTGAGTTTGACGACTTTAGCGCTTTGTTTCAACAATTAGGCACAACAAAGCACTCTAGCTGTGTCGTTATCATCAGTCGAGAAAAGCCAGCAGAATTAGCATTGATTGATGGTATGAATCCATTGATTCAATCGCTCAAGCTCGAAGGATTGGGACACGATGCGATCGCGCTTCTAACCTATCGTGGACTTCGGGAAGAAACCGCCGCATGGCAAACCTTGATTCAACTCTATCGCGGTCATCCGTTGGCACTGAATATGATAGCGAGTTTGATTCAAGATGTGTGTCAGGGGTCAACGACAGCGTTTCTAAACATGAATACGATCGTGGTGCATCAGTTAGATCATGTGTTGGCGGAGCGGATTCAATGGTTATCATCGACCGAATTAGACGTGCTGCAAACGCTTGCTCAAGCCAATCAGCCTGTTTCTCGTGAATGGCTTCAGGCAACCCTTGATTCTGTGAGTGGGTCGCAGTTGTTAGAGATTTTGCTGTCTCTAGAGCGTCGGTGTTTGCTAGAAATTCTGTCAGAAGAGACGGTTCGATTTGCATTAGCGCCCATCGTTCAGAAGTATGTTGGTCAACAGATTCTTAGTCGTCTATAACTGCAATGTTGTATTGTCTCAATCCCGATTGTCAGAGCCGAGAGAATGCAGATCATGCAGAGGTGTGTCAGGCATGTAAAACACCGTTACTGCTACAGAATCGCTATCAACTAATTCAGCCGCTATGCAATCGACAATATGCAACTACGGAACTCTTTAGCATTGTAGATCTCAAAAATCCTTCGTTGCCGTTAGTGATTAAGACACTCCTTAGAAAAGATGCTAAATTGCAATCTCTATTTCAGAGAGAACAGTTGCTACTAATGGAAGTTTCTCATGTAGGAATACCACGAGGACATGATGCTTTTTCTGTGACGTTAGCAATGATAGAGTGATTCCTTGTTTGGTGATGGATCGGATTCCTGGAGAAAATTTAGCACAGTGGATTCAACAGCATGGCCCGATCGCACAACCTCAAGCGATCGCTTGGCTTAGACAGTTGCTTCAGACGCTAGATTACATTCACAAACAGAATGTTTTTCATCGCGATATCAAACCTTCCAATATTATGCGAAAACCGGATGGTGATCTGGTTTTGATTGATTTTGGCAGCACTCGACAAGTAACGGAAACGGTTTTAAGCGATCGCACGAGGACAGCCGTTGTTTCTTTTGGCTATACCGCTCCTGAGCAGATTGCAGGCAAAGCAGTCCCGCAATCTGATTTTTATGCGCTGGGCAAGACCTTTATGTATTTGCTCATGGGAGAGAGTTCTAGTGAGCAGAGTTTTGTTCCCCGTCAGCCAATTTCGCCCGCCTTTCACAAGTTATTGCAAGATATGACTGCCGAGCAGGTTCGCGATCGTCCCGCCACGATACAGATGATCCTGAAGCGGCTGCGAAAGGTAGATCAGGAGGCAGCACGGCAGCGTTGGCGACAGATGGGGCTGGGTTTTGGCGCTGGGGTTGTCTGTGGTGGATTGGCGATGATTCCACTTGTGCGGCAAATCAATTGGGAAGCAGAGCGCGATCGCATGTTTCCAAAATCAACGTGCGATCAGATTACGAACGATCGCATTAGTTGCGGAGAAGAATCGTTGCTGCGCGAGTCGGAGCTAGAGACCTTTCTGGGCACTCGTGCCGCTCAGACCGCAGAAATTAAACGGGAAGGGATTCAACACTTTAAAGATCGGCAATGGCAAAAAGCACAACAAGCATTGCAAACAGTTTGGAAACAAACGCAAGATCCAGAAGCACTGGTTTATTTGAATAATCTTAGAGTGCAAACTGAGCCGAAATTACAAGCTCGAAAAGCTGCGATCGCAGTTGTGATTCCAGTCGGAGGTGGAATTTCTGCGATGACTCGCGGATTGAATATTCTCCGAGGCGTGGCGCAAGCTCAAGATCAAGCGGTTCGAGATGGATTAGGATTGCAGGTGATTTTGGTGGACGATCAAAACGATGCACGCATAGCGTATCAGTTGGCAAAAGAACTGGTACGTCGTCAGAATATTCTGGCGGTTTTGGGGCATCACGTCAGCGATGCGACTCGCGCTGCTTTGGAAGCCTATGACAGTGCAGGGATGGTGCTGATTTCTCCCACGAGCACTTCTGAAGAATTGGCAACTTACACACTAAAAAAGAACAATATTTTCTTTCGGACTGTGCCTAGCGATCGCGCTACTGCAACATTTATGGCATCGTTTCTGTTGAATCGTACCAGCGTTCGCACGGTTGCAGTGTTCTACAATCCTGATAAATCGTATAGTCGATCGTTAGCAGGAGCGTTCAAAGAAACCTTTCAGGCATTGCAGGGCAAGGTGGTGAGCGATCAGCAAGGACAATTTTATTTATCGTGTACGGGGTCGTCTTGTCAGCGATCGCCGTTTCGGATAACTGAGGCAATGCGGTATGCCAGAGCGCAGGGAGCAGGCGCGTTTGTGGTAGTTCCCGATGCGGCGGAGAGTCAATCGCTTGCCTTGATTGATGCGATCGAGATTGTCAAAGCTGCCGGATCAGGCTGGGTGATTGCAGGAGATACCCTGGCAGGAGAAGCGCAGTTGCTTGACCCGCAGGCCCTCGATCGCACCATTATTGCTTCTACTTGGGAACCCAACCAAGATCGCAATTCTAAGTTGGTTAAGTTTTGGAGCCTTGCCCAGCAGCCCATTTCTTGGCATACCTACACGACCTACAATGCGGCCCAGGTGGTTGTTAGCGCCATCTCACAGCGCCAAGGGCAACCCCTTGATCGCCCACTACTCCGCCAACAGATTGCCTCTCCCACCTTTTCTGCGCCGGGGGCAGCGGGTGAGGTGCGGTTTCGAGATGGCACTGGTGAACTGCAAACGCCGAAAATTGTGCTAACTCAAGTTTTGAAGTGCGATCGCATTCTCTTTCAATCTCTCGATCAGCCCACTTGCCCACCCCCTTCCAAATGATTGATCGTCAGTTCGCTCAGTGAGTCTAAGCCATCCTCCGCAGAAGGAGGTGCGCCATATAGTCGGCGAGACATTCTCAGAATCACCGCCTCAGGAACTTGGCGATCGCGTCTTTGGTTTTGCTCTAGGCACACCCATAAGGGCGTATTCAGCCACAGCCCGCTGATCTGAGAAAATCCAGTTTTGCGGGCCAGGGCGATCGCTTGGCGGCGTTGCTTGCGAACAGCATTCGTCGCATCGTAAATCGCAAACGATGCTTGCCCCAGAGCAATCTGACTCACCGCTTCCTGAAATTGCCGCCGCACCTCCAACCAAATCTTTACCCAGGAACTTTGGATGGACTCATCTCCAAATAGCTGGCCACGAATTGCATCCGTCGAAATCAACCGCCCTTCAGGATGCAGAGCAAGACACGATCGCGCCCAAGTCGATTTCCCACTCCCCGGTAAGCCAACCAAAAAAATCAGAGAAGGCCCAGAAGCGCAGCCAATTCCCCCATCCCTCATACCTCGCGCGCAGCCGTGACGAAGCCAACCCCTCATCCCTCAAATAACCGTCCCATCCGGAATCGTGGCATTCTTCAACACCACCACAATGCCACTGCGAATGTAGAAGCCCTGGTTTTCACGTTCCGCTTCTTCGACGCGATCTTTGTTGACGATCTGGACATTGCAGCCAATCCGCGCATTTTTGTCGATGATCGCTCGCCGAATCGTCGTATCTGACCCAATGCCGATCGGGACTTCTAGACTGTCACAATCAAGCCCTGAAGGGCGTTCCGCAGAACCCTGGTAATAGTCAGCGCCCATCACCAGCGTATCTTCGACAATGCTACCAGCCTCAATGCGCGATCGTACGCCCAACACCGAATGGTGCACCCGGCAATCTTTGAGAATGCAGCCTTCCCCAATCAAAGACTCGGTAATTTTGCAGTCTAGATATTTGCTCGGTGGCAAAAAACGATGGCGCGTGTAGATAGGCGCTTTTTCGTCATAGAAGCTGAAGGGCGGTGCGGGCTGCTGAGTCAAGGCCAGGTTTGCTTCATAGAAGGCTTCGATCGTTCCGATGTCTGCCCAATAGTCATTAAACAGAAAGGCTTGCAGGTTGTGGGTTTGAGCCGAATGAGGAATAATTTCTTTGCCAAAGTCAGTCCGATCAGGCTCTTGACGCAGCAGCTTAATCAAAGCTTCTTTTTTAAATACATAAATCCCCATCGAAGCAATATAAGGGCTTTGTTTCGCCTCATCAGCATTTAGACCTAGCACCGTCGTATCGACCTGCATCGCTTTCAGGGCATCCCCTTTGGGCTTTTCGCTAAAATCGATCACACGACCGCTATTATCAATCTTCATCAACCCAAAGTCAGAAGCGCGGCGATCGTCCATCGGCACAACCGAGAGGGTGACATCTGCCTTTGTTTCTCGGTGACGCTGCACAAATTTGCGATAGTCCATCCGATATAAATGGTCGCCCGACAAAATCAGATATTCATCCACATCCCACTCTTGCAGCAGCCAGAGATATTGACGCACCGCATCCGCCGTCCCCTGAAACCAGTTGGGGTTTTCGGGAGTTTGCTGGGCCGCCAACACTTCAACAAACCCATCGTTAAAACCAGAAAAGTTGTATGCTCGCGTGATGTGACGATTGAGAGAGGCAGAATTGAACTGAGTGAGAACGTAGATCTTATAGATTTCTGAGTTGATACAGTTGCTCACAGGAATATCAATCAGTCGATATTTTCCCGCCAGGGGAACCGCAGGTTTCGCTCGTTGCTTTGTCAGGGGATAGAGGCGGGTTCCGGCTCCTCCGCCAAGAATAATTGATAAAACTCTTTTCACAAGAAAACCTCTTTTGCTGCCACATTCAACTCCCAACCTTAGTGTCTGCTTGTATGGTGCAGTTGACAAGGGGTGAAAGTAAGAGAATCGAGAATTGGGGATCGATTCTGGCGCAAAGCCGAGAAACGGGAGAAGGCAGAACTTTGGTTAGGGTAGTTTTCTCTGAATTGTTCAACAAAAGAATTGTTCAACAAAAGATAAGTTAGGAAGGCAGAATTATTTGCAAGACGCACCCCAGCAGCGCTCAAGGCTCAAAATGATACAACTGCATCACGTCTGAGACGGGCAGCCGAGAGAGCGCTCCTAGGGTCAGAGGTGAGGTGTGCCCTTGCTCTAGGTGGTCGGCGGCGGCACAGCCAATCATTGCTGCATTATCGGTACAGTATTGCATGGGAGGAAACATCACTTTGAGGCTGTGCAGGCTAGCTGCTGCTTGCAGATGTTGCCGTAGCCCCGTGTTGGCAGCCACCCCTCCGCCGATCGCGATCGTCGTCAAACCATAATCTAGAGCGCAGGCGATCGCTCGTTTGGTCAGCGATCGCGCCACCGTCGCCTGAAAACTAGCGGCCAGATCTTCAAGGGGTAGAGGTTGCCCCGTCTGTTGGAGCTTTTGCACCAGGCGCAGCATCGCTGTTTTGAGTCCGCTAAAGCTAGAATCATAGGGGTGATAGCCGCCCTGGGGTCGAGAAACCTGCCCTTCTGGGAGCGAGAAAGACGTAGGATTGCCCTCAGCCGCGAGGCGATCGAGAATCGGCCCGCCCGGATAGCCCAAACCCATCAGTCGAGCTACTTTGTCGAAGGCTTCCCCGGCTGCATCGTCGCGAGTTTGTCCCAAAATTTCATATCGGCCGCAGGCCTTCACATAAATCAGACTGGTATGACCGCCTGAAACCAGCAAACATAGAAAAGGTGGCTCCAAGGTCGGATCACTTAAATAAGAGGCGTAGATGTGCCCCTCTAAATGGTGAACCCCGATGAGTGGTTTTTGGTGAATCAATGCCAAAGTTTTGGCGGCAGTTAGCCCGACTAAGAGAGCACCGACCAATCCGGGGGCGCAGGTGGCCGCAACCCCATCAATGTTTGACCAATCTAGAGCCGCCGCTTGCAGAGCTTGAGCGATCGCCTGATTGACAATTTCCACATGCTGACGCGAAGCCACCTCTGGCACAACGCCCCCATATTGACGATGAACCGCAATCTGAGAGGAGACAATGCTGCTGAGAACTTGACGATTCTTTACGATCGCTACGGCTGTTTCGTCACAACTTGTTTCAATTGCTAAAACCGTTGCCATTTGCTGGTAGTTTTTGGAAGGAATGGGCTACTTTAGCGTAGCTTATCGCTTTATTTGAGCGAACTGAGATCGAGGGCAATCCTGGGTCATTTGGGTCGGTTCAATTGCGTTGTTTTTTGTCGTTTGCCCCTTTTATCTTAGGAGGCCGGCAATCAGCGATTTGAGTGAACTTTTCTCAACGGATGCGCGATCGCTTCTAGATCACAGCAAAGCTCCACTGAAGCAAATTTCATTCCTGAGAAGTCCAATTTCTTTTGCCCTAAAAACTTTGCAATTCGTAATAAAGGGAAACAATTCCATGCAACGATTGTTTGCTCTAGTTCTGATCATTTCTCTCTGGTTTGGCTTTGTCGCGCCGTCCGCCCACGCCTACAACCTGACCCCATGCAGCGAATCGGCTGCCTTCGCCCAACGTGCGAAAGATTCGGTCAGCGCAACGGCTCCTCAGCGCTTCGATTTTTACGCCAAATCAGGCTTGCTCTGCGGAGAAGATGGACTGCCCCACTTGATTGTGGATGGTAGCCTCTCCCATGCGGGTGAGTTTCTGATTCCGAGTGTGCTCTTTCTGCTAATCACAGGTTGGATTGGTTGGGCAGGTCGCACCTATCTGCAAGCCGTCAAAAAAGGCAGCAGCCCAGAGACGGACGAAATCATCATTAATGTGCCTTTGGCCATCAAATGTATGATCGGTGGCGCTTTCTGGCCATTGCTGGCTGTGAAAGAGTTAACCTCTGGCGAACTGACCGAAACCGATGACAAAATCACTGTCTCGCCTCGTTAGCCAACCCTTAGACTTTGGGCATTGAGTCTTAGAATCTAGGTTTCAAAATTTGATGCCCACTGTCTACGATCGCCGTTCATTCTATTTCTTGTGCGTATTTTTGGAGGTTCATTCATGCAGTATTTCCTCAAGTATTTGTCCACTGCGCCCGTTTTGATGGCAGTTTGGATGACTATCACCGCTGGGATTTTGATCGAGTTTAATCGCTTTTTCCCTGACCTACTATTTCACCCCTTGTAGGTTTAGCTTTCATAGGTTTAGCTTTTATAGGTTTTAACCTGTTAGGCTGCTTGATTCCTGGTCAAGAAATTTTTAGAAGACTCGCGATCGTTCGTCAAAACGGTTACGAGTCTTTGCTTTTTGGGCTTTTATTTTTTGCCCTTCTAAGGGTGCTCTACAATATCTGCTTGGGGAGAGTAAAGAACGTGGATTCAATCATTCCGTCCACTGCAAAGTGGTCTTGCCCTCACACCAGCCCTCTCCCAATCTGGGAGCTTGTCATTACCAACAAGTCTTAAAAGCGCCACTAGAAGAGGGTTTCAGCAAGTAACCTGTTCTCAATAATCTCTGACTATTGAGAACAGGTTACGAGAGAATCAGTGTTCTAAGTCGAAACGCGGCCGCAAATCATTCCGCCCACTGATCAGCTACCGCCGTTATCTCCTCCCAAGAGAAGATTTTGATCTGAAGTATCGACCTAAACAAGCCATTAAATTCACTTCTAAGGCCGTCACAAATCTTTCTAAATCATGATGTTTGACTAAGCTCTGAAATTCATAATTCAGATGGATTTTAGTTTTGGAGATTCACTATGTCAGCTTTTTTGAAATATCTTTCTAATGCTCCGATTTTGGCCATTGTCACTACTAGTTTCTTCCTGACATTGTTCATTTTGATCAATTGGGTTTCACCCGATCGACTCGTTTTGGGGCAATAATTTTTGGGGCCATAATTTAGCTAGCAGCAAGCGATCGCTCCTTCAACTGTTGCTCAGGGAGCTACTTGTAGAAAAAGGTGAGCTAGATTGCCTCCGAGCGATCGCCTCTTGCCCTAAAATCAGGACATGATCAACCCTGAGCCAGAAATTCGCCGTCTTTTGGATGTCATGCCTGCATCGGGACGGATGACTAGCAAACTCGTCAGCAAACCAGAGCAGCGCGTGGCGATTGATGCGCCGTTTCCGATGCCCTGGATGCGCGATCGTCCCATATACATCAATTTTGACTTTTGGAGTCGGCTATCTCGCCCCCAACGAGATCTGTTGATCTTGAGAACCGTTGCCTGGCTGAGTGCCGTCAAATGGTTCAAACCAAATGTCAATCTGGCTCTAGTGGGCGTTGGGGCGCTAGGAGTGGGAATCGAAGTCATGCAGCAAGACTTTGTGGGCATCGCCGCCGCTAGTGCCTTGAGCGCGATCGCCCTTTCTCAGATTTGGCGCAGCAATCGCAGTTCGCGCATTGAGTTAGACGCTGACGACATGGCCCTCAAAGTGTCTCAGCGTCGCGGATACAGCGAAACCGAAGCGGCTCGACATCTGATTTCGGCGATCGAACTCGTCGCTCAACTCGAAGGAAGAGGACTCAGTTTTACAGAACTGATGCGAATGCAAGCGCTGAAAGCGATCGCGGGTCTTTCCCCTGTCGGCATCCCCGAAGCGCTCAGAAAAGAGTAGCCCTAAGCTAACAGGCCCCTACCCTGGTCAAATTTTTCTGCCTCGCCCCTCTTTACTTCTATCAATCCGTTCCTCCCCAACTCCAGGCGGGGTTGCCGTTTTGGACAGTCTTTTTGAGGATTGTAGGTGTGAAATTGTTGGCATCGCTCATGCCGGCCATGTCGAGAATCAGGTAAGCCTTGCCGTTAGCGAACCGCATCCGCAAATAGGAGTGCCCTTGATAGGCTTCGCCGCCGACTTTTGCCATCCGTGCAGTCGCTTTGCATTTGCTGTAGGGCGCTTTGAGCTTGGCAACCCAGGTGACACTAAAGTCGTCGCTGGTCGCGATCGTAAACCCTTCGGCTACTGCATTGAGCTTGGCAGAACCATCCAGGGTGTAACCGCCTTCACGATAGGGTCGAGACCCTTGGGTGATTATTAACTTTGCAGGGCAGCGAATGGCGCGATCGCTGGCATCAATTGCTTGAGCAACAGACATTTCAATGTTAGCTGCACTGGCTGAAGCAGCAGAAAATATCGCCAATGCGATCGCGCTGCTGCTCAACAAAAAATGGGTTTGTTTCATCGTATTCAAGTGAGTAGAAAGATCAGAAAACCATTGAAAAACGCTCGAAAACATCGAGAAATGCTCGGCCGCGCTCTTGTCAAATAGTACCCACTCCCCTATCGAGCTAGGGTGTAGCGCAGAATGAGTTTTAGGCAATTTGCCAATCGAGTCTGAGGGCATTACAGTTGAGTTCAAGCTTACGATCTAGCTCGCCCCATCAGTCCATTAGAAGCGTGCAGTTACTCTTTTCTTTTGCCGATCTATTCAACACCCCTCAGGCAGCGCCTTTCAAAAATGGAGATAGCGGAATTACGATCGGCTCAATTGCGACTCTAATTCTCTCAGCGATCGTCACTTCGATTTTGGCACGACTGCTGCGAAACTGGCTGAGGAAGCGCATTCTCTACAAAATGGGCTTAGAAGAAGGGAGTCGAGAAGCGATCGCCGCCATCATTAGCTACAGTGCAGGAGCGATCGGATTTGTGGTGATTTTGCAGACGGCGGGGGTCAATCTCAACTCATTGACTTTTTTGGCAGGTGGGTTGGGCATTGGCTTAGGGTTTGGTCTGCAAGAACTGGCCAAAAATTTCATCAGTGGGGTGACACTCCTGTTTGAGCAGCCGATCAAAGTAGGCGATTTTGTCGAGGTAGACGGCCTAACTGGGACGGTACAGAAGATTTCTATTCGTTCCACCATGATTCAGACAAACGATGGCGTTTCTGTGATCATTCCCAATCTTAATTTTGTGATCAATAAGATTGTCAATTGGAGTCACCAAGATCCAAAATGTCGATTGCGAATCTCGATCGGGGTGGCAGAAGACACAGATCTGGTGTTGGTGACAGAACTATTGCTGACTACGGCTTATATGGAATCTAGAGTTCTGAGTGTGCCAGCTCCAGAGGTTTGGCTGCAAGACTTTCAAGATGGACGGTAAACTTAGATTTGCTCGTGTGGATCAATCAGCCAAAGTTCAAAGATCCGATCGCCAGTGCATTGAGGTTTGCGATTCAATACGAGTTTCGGCAACGAGGGATTCGCCTGTTTGGCACGGCTCAATCTTTGTCGCTGCGATCGGTTGACTTGCCATCACCCATTTCATCGCCGGGGTCGTTCTCTACTGCACCCAGTTTTGATGAAATGGACACTACATTGATAGAGACTAGGTTAAATGAGCCAATTCCCTACCGACCGCAACAGTCTCCGTTGAGCCAACTGCTGAGGCAGGTCAGCTATTTTGAAAATTTTACTGATCTAAATTTGCTGCAATTAATTCAACAGGGCTACCGTCAAACCTTTGATGCCAACACAATTATTTTCCATGAAAATGAACCAGGAGATTCTTTTTACATCATTCTTTCTGGTGCGATCGAGGTCTTTTCTGAGCGACCCAACAAGCATTTAACAATCCTCTATGCAGGCGATTTTTTTGGTGAGTTGTCGTTATTAATGGGCATCCGTCGAACGGCAACGATACGAACCTTAGAAAACACAGTTTTGTTTGTCGTCAGTCAATCGGGGATGCAGAAATTGTTAGCCAGCCATCGCGGACTTGCCGACTCGATCGCCCAAAAATTAGCCGAGCGCCAGCAAGAACTCACCCAACGACAGCAGCTTCTTAAGGAGTTGAATCTATTAGGTGAAGTAGATTTAGAACAAAACCCGATCGTATGGATTCGTAAACGACTGCGACTCTGGTTTGAACTCTGAACAGAATGGGTGAGCGATCGAACCAAACAGCTTTTTTATTAGAAAAAAGCAATTTTTATGATGCACAAAGTCGTCTTTAGATCGCTTTGCACTAGGGCAACAAACAGGGTAGCAAAAAAATATAATTCACGATCTCATCTGCATTTTTCTAGCATTGTAAATATTGTAGCTTTCACGGTCTTTTAATATATCAAAGCTTTAACATCTGGGCGTTTAACCCAACCTTTAATAGAATTTAACCTGTCATGTTCGCGATTTGTATATGGTTATTGGTGGTTAGATTCACGATTTTACGATCGCTCGATCTTTCCACCTTCCGCTCAGGCATTCCTGAAGCGCTGGCAGATGTTAACTTAATGGTTCGCAAATGGGGAAGGCAGCCCACTCCGGTCTGAGAACTTTTTGAGTCCGATTGGGCATCTCAGGCAGCGCTTTAACATTCAGAAGCTGAGTTGGCATTGCGGTTATGCAACATTTATATGCGATCGTCCGGAGCCTCTCAACCCGCTAGTCAGCCCCCTTGTATTTTAGTAGTCGAAGATGAAACCTCAATCCGTGAGTTAGTCTCCTTGGCTTTGCGCGAAGAAGGCTACCAGGTGATAACGGCTGATGAAGGTCGCAGAGCACTTGATCTGATTGCCAACACCCCAGTTCGAGAAGACGGGTCATCTTCGATCGACCTGATCGTTCTCGATTTGATGTTGCCCTACATCAATGGTCTCGACATCTGCCGCTTGTTGCGCCAACAAGGAAACCTCACCCCCATTCTCATTCTCAGCGCCAGAGGAACCGAGATGGATATCGTAGTGGGGCTAGAAATTGGTGCAGATGACTATCTCGCCAAACCTTTTAGCTTACGAGAACTGATTGCCCGCTGTCGGGCCTTGCTGCGACGATCGAACAGCATCTCTGCCACCGATTCAGAGCAGCCACTCCTACAATTTCAGGACATCATTCTCTACTTGCAAGAATATAAAGTGAAGGTGCGGGGCGAAGAGGTCAATCTTTCACCTAAAGAGTTTATGTTGCTAGAATTGTTTCTACAAAATCCGCGTCGGGTGTTTTCTCGTGACCAACTTCTAGAACGAGTCTGGGGAACTGATTCCATCAGCGATCCTAAGACGGTCGATGTGCATATTCGCTGGCTCAGAGAGAAGCTAGAAATTGATCCCAGTTCTCCGCAGTACATTATTACGGTACGAGGGTTTGGCTATCGGCTGGGCTAATTCTTGGCTAGCAATAGCAAATGCTCGACTTCTGGGTTAAGTTTCCAAATCCTGAGTTGCCGTTGAGTAGAAGTCAGGGATCTGGCTTCCCTAGCGCTGTTAGCGGATTAGCCCAGTTCGTAGGGCACGGACTGCAACCTGAGTCCGATCGTCAGCACACAGCTTATTCAAAATGTTGCGAACGTGAGTTTTGACAGTGCCGATCGTAATGTAGAGTTTTTCGGCAATCTGGGCATTGCTGCAACCGTCTACAATCAACCCCAAAACTTCCAATTCTCGCCCTGTGAGCGGGTAAGCTGGCACAAAATCACTGTTCTCTGCCGACAGGCGATTGATCGTAATGGTCGAAGAGCTTGAAGCTGAGACATCGCCGCTGTAATTCTTTTGGTTTTGTTGTAGAACAATGCGAGCGATCGTAGGATCGATCCAGGCATTGCCTTCGGCTGTGACTTTCAGGGCTTCGGCTAAGCGATCGATGCTGGCATCTTTCATACAGTAAGAATCGGCTCCGGCGGCAAAGGCAGCAAGCACCGTTTCTTCATTGTCTTGCATGGTCATAATCAGAATGCGCGTGTTGGGGCATTCTCCTTCTGCCTGAAACTGCCTAAACTCGTGGGTTAGCTCAATGCCATTCATATCGGGCATATCAATATCGACGATCGCCACATCTGGCTGCATCGACTTGAGAAGCTTTAGCCCAGACTTGCCATCTCTTGCCTCACCGATAACTTCTACACCTTCTTTACGCTGAAGAGCCGATCGTAGACCAATACGAGTCAGGTCATGGTCTTCGACCAATACAATCTTAGTAGTATGCATAATTCAACCTCAGATTTTTATTTAATGCGGTTTGCAGATCACTCTAGAGATGGGTGATTGCTTGTGAAAGAATTCTAGGGGATTCTTTGACTTGCTCTATGTACCTTGAGAAGCATCTCTCCCCCACCTATTTCTCACCTGAGGTAGAGAAGGGTCGATCGCGGCAAAAGCTTCTGAATGGCAATACTTCAGCCAGGTTTATTTCCTCTAGACATTGTTAATCTCAGAGTATCGATCGCTTCAGCCAGAAAAAATAAAAGCCCTTCAAAGAACAATCCATTAAAGGACAACCCATTAAAGGACAACCCGCGAATTGTAGAAATCATAGAAGTGAATCATAGAAGTGACCCCGATCGACTCCTAGAATTTGTCCAAATTTGCTATCGAAATCCTCAAATTTCTCAAGATTGTCCAGTTTTTACGCAACACAATGGGAAATATTGTTAACATGCTGCATCCGACTCTGTTTGCAAAAACAGTTTCTTCGTAGATAAGTAGCAAGGTGGAATGAAAGCCAACCAGCGGCCGGGTTTCGACTGTGCTCAACCCTCCCCCATCGGAGATTTTGAGCATTTCGACTGCGCTCAATGCGTTTTACCCAGGGGTTTTACCCTGGTTGGCTGACAGATCTTTCCCCTCCTCATTTCAAATCCCCTCGCCCGCTCTGGGAGAGGAGTTGGGGTGAGGGCGGTGCGATTTTTGTCAGTCAATCAAGCGTTTTACCAATCATTCTGCCTTCCTACTGATTAAATTCAATCCTATGGCTCCCTGTAGGAATGGGTTCAGAATTGTTTTATTGCCTACAATTAAATTCCATGTTTATCTTGAATTCAATCCCATGACTCCCTGTAGGAATGGGTTCAGAAATTGTTTTATTGCCTACAATTAAATTCCATGTTTATTTTGAATTTTTTTTAGTCAGTCATTAAAGTTTGTGCGTGTTGAGGAAGCCCGTGAAAAGTCCCAATAAACGTCCTGTATCGTCCCAAAAAGCGCCCGCTAAACCTACTTCTAAATCTAAAAAATTTGTCAAACCAAAAGGCGTAAAGTTAGTCTGGCTATTCTTTTGTTTGACAGGCGTGGCCATGCTTTCTGCCACTGCGGGCGCTCTACTCGCGGTCTCCCTCGCCAGTACGCCTTTGATGCAGCGACAACTCAGCCCCGCCGAAGCTTCAATTTTTGGCAAAGGCGATCGCTTCTCTAGCCGCTCCAATCTTAAACTTCCAGAACTGACTCGCCCGGTCAATATTTTGATTCTCGGCGCTAAGGTGCTGACCTCAGATGTCAACGATCCGCCAGCCGACACCAAAAATCTCTCCTATCATGCATTGGTCAACTCCTTCGACGGTCTGACCGATGTCATGCTGCTGCTGAGGTTTGATCCAGAAACGAGAAAATTTGTTGTGCTGTCGATTCCGCGAGACACTCGCACCTACGTCCCTGATCAGGGGTCAAAAAGATCAACGAAGCCAATGCCGATGGTGGCCCGGCCATGGCAGCCCGATCGGTGAGCGAACTGCTGGGAGGAGTGGGGATCGATCGCTATGTCACGATCAACGTCCAGGGTGTGCAGGCTTTGATCGATGCCCTCGGCGGCGTGACGGTCTACGTCCCCAGTGACATGAAATATACCGACCACAGCCAGCACCTCTACGTCAACCTCAAAGCAGGGCGGCAACACCTCAACGGCGACCAAACCCTACAATTGCTAAGGTTTCGCCACGACGAAAATGGGGATATTGGGCGCATCCAACGACAGCAAATGGTCATGAGAGCACTCATGGAGCAAGCTCTCAACCCGGCCACGGTGGCGCGAGTTCCCAAGTTACTCTCCGTGATCCAAAGCAATATTGACACAAATCTGACGGTCGAAGAACTGGTGGCGCTCAGTGGCTTTGCATCTCAGGTAAATCGCTCTAACACTAAGATGTTGATGGTTCCTGGAGAGTTTAGCCGCCCTGGGGAATACGATGCCAGCTATTGGCTGCCCCACCCTAGCAAAATTCAGAGTTTGGTCTCTCAGCACTTTGAATTTGGGGCGACCAGCCTGACCGAAGAAACGCCTGACACCCTGCGGGTAGCGATTCAAGACAGCACCCATCAAGAGAAGGGTGTTGAGGCTGTGCAGGCAACGCTGAAAAATGATGGGTTTAACAATATCTACCTGAGCAAACCTTGGACGGAACCCCTGAGTGTGACGCGCATCGTGGCCCAAAGGGGAGATGTAATTGGGGCGGAGGCAGTTCGGCGATCGCTAGGGTTTGGCGAAGTCCGCATCGAGAACACGGGTGATATCGAGTCAGATGTCACGATTCAACTGGGCAAAGATGCCCTTCAGCCGCCCAAGAAAACACTGCAAAACCGCAAAGGCTCCTCCCCAAAAACTCGGAGTGGTTTTTGAGGAATGAAGGCGCGCCTGGGCACTCAAGAAACCTTTGACGTGGTTTGATCTCCTTTACTAAAGCCCTCAGTCTGCCAAATCTTCTACTTTCATCCCTCAATTTCTCGATCGCAGATCGTCAACACTTCGGGCTGGCAAAGCTTGATTGTAACGGCGATCCCTTGGGCGTTCTCATTTTGCAAATCTTCAACATAGCCAGGGTAAGCTTTTCTCGCTTCTAGAGCGCTGCCGAACGGCCCAAAATAATAGGTGCAACGGGGATCAGCCGTAGTGATTTCAGCCCACCATTGGCTGAACCTGGCCTGAAAAAAGCCTGCTGCGATTTCGCTCAAAATCTTGAACAGTTTCATGATGATTTAGCTTTCGGGTTCGCATTGTAGATTTTTCTTAATTGTATTGTTTTTAGTGATTGCTGTCTTTGATCCCGCGATCGATTGTGATCAAATCCACACTTATATTTCTGTCACCTTCAGCGATTTATCTTAGATTGTTTCAGCATTTTACTTAGTGTGAATTTGATATCGCTAAAAGTGCCCTCGCCCTGAGAAGAGAGATTTGGGGTGAGGGCAAAAGTCCAGTCATCGAACTGACGTTTGTTTAGGCCGTCTTTTACGCCCTCTGCGCTAGGCAGGCGATCGCCTTTATATCTTGAGGAAGAAGTGTTTGTACATCCCAAGACATATACTGTGCCTAATATCTTCGCTGTGCACCTCAGGCACGTTGCCGTTTGGCTTTGACTGTGACTTTGACTTTGACTGTGACTTTGAGGGTGACTTCGAGGTTTTTTTGTGGAGTTGATCGCGGACTTTCCTCAACCAATACATCTTGAAAGATCTCTGACGGCCATTCTCATCTGAGCAGAAAACAGTGACTCAAAACAACAGAATGGAAATTGCCGCAGACTTTCAGGAGTTTTTGACCCCGCCGATCGACTCGGTGGCTTGGGTAGTGGTAAAGCTGAGGGAGAATCGCGGATGAGCAGTGAGAGGCGCAGCAGCAACGAAGAGCGAATTGCTCAGGTGGCAGGGGCGATCGTCATGTTTGTAGGCGCTGCGGTGCTGGTGGGCTGGCAGTTTGATATCTTATTACTCAAGACGGGCCTTCCAGGGGAGGCGGCAACCACCAAGGCAAACACTGCGGTTTGTTTGCTGTTGTCAGGAGTTTGTCTATGGCAGGTGCAGGCAGAGCGCCAAGCAAAAAGGCGACGATCGCAGGGAGATCGCCTGCGATCGGTGCATCTGCTTCAGCCTTTGTTTTCGGTGCTCTACGTTCTCTATAGCAGCGCGATCGTAGGGATCGGGTTGCTGACACTTTTGCAGTATTGGCTCGGCTGGGATTTAGGCATCGATCAACTTCTGTTTCAAGATCAGTCGGACAGCACCGCCACATCCCATCCCGGACGGATGGGCTTCAATACGGCGCTAAATTTTATCTTCATTGGCAGTTCTCTATTTTTGATCAGAAGCCACGATAAGCAGAAAGTTTGGCTGGCTCAACTGTTGGCGGCGATCGCTGGGCTAGTAGCAGCCCAAGCAATGGTGGGATACGCCTACGATGTGAGGGCGTTCTATCAACTCAGTACTTTACAACATCAATGGCAATTCATACGGCATTGATGTTTGTGATCTTGAGTATTGGAATTTTGGGTATCAAGTCCGATCGGGGCTTTATGCAAACCATCACCGGGCAGTGGGATGGGGCAATGGTTGCTCGTCGGTTTTTACCAGCAGCGATCGTGTTTCCATTTCTAATCGGTTGGCTGATCATTCAAGGCTGGCGAGTCGGATATTATGACCCTGCTTTCGCCATGTCGCTACTGGTTTCTGTTCTCGTCATCGCATCCATCATTTTTATTTGGAAAACGTCCGCTTCTCTAAATCGCAGCGATGCTAAACGGCGACACGCAGAAACAATTGTCCGAGAGAGCGAGCAGCGATTTAGAAGTTTTGTAGACTCTAATGTCATTGGCATTCTTGTAGGTGATTCTGTGAGCGGTGCTCTCAGCATTGTCAACGACGAGTTTTTACGCATCATTGGCTACACCCGATCGGACTACGAAACCCACAGCATCAACTGGATCGACATCACACCGCCAGAGTTTTTGTCTCGCGACCACCAGTGTATTGAAGAAGGACGAGCCACCGGGCGCTGCACTCCCTACGAGAAAGAATATCTGCGTCAAGATGGCACGCGCATTCCGGTGCTGGTTGGGACTGTCTTTTTGGGAGCCACTCGGCAATCTACGATCGCGTTTATCCTCGACCTGACCGAACGCAAACAGCTAGAGCAAACGCTTCGCCAACAAACCGAAGCACTCCAGCACGCCAACCGTCTCAAAGACGAATTTTTAGCGGTTCTGTCTCACGAGTTACGCACGCCCCTCAATCCAATTTTAGGTTGGACGCAAATGCTAAAGACCCGCAAAATGAACCCAGAAAAAACGGCCCAAGCCCTGACCATTATCGAGCGCAACGTCAAACTGCAAACCCACCTAATTGACGATCTGCTGGATGTCTCTCGCATTCTCCAAGGCAAACTCAGCCTCAACATTCAGCCCGTCGATCTCGTTTCCATTGTGAAGTCTGCGATCGAAACTGTTCATCTCGCAGCGCAAGCGAAATCGATCGCCCTCAACTTTTTTGTGGTTGATGATTCTAGGTGCACGGTCTTGGGGGATGGCGATCGCCTCCAGCAAGCCTTCTGGAATGTCCTTTCTAATGCGATCAAATTCACGCCTAACGGCGGGCAAGTCACCATCAACCTCGGTCAGGTAGCAGCCACATCCCGCGTTCAAGCTCAAATCACCGATACGGGCAAAGGCATTTCTTCTGAGTTTTTGCCCCATGTTTTTGACTACTTTCGGCAAGCAGAGGGCGGCACAACTCGCACCTTCGGCGGGCTAGGGTTGGGGCTGGCGATCGTCAAGCAACTGATCGAGCTGCACGGCGGAACCGTCAGCGCCGAGAGCCGCGGCGAAGGGCAGGGCGCAACCTTCACCCTCACACTGCCACTTCTGAGCAATCATCCCAGTCTGAGCAGCAACCCACCCAAACCCAACCGACCCACCCCCCAAACCTTAGACTCTCTGCCCCTCGCCGGCCTTCAGATAGTGCTGGTCGATGATCAGCTAGATAACTTAGAATTTTCTCAGTTTGTGCTAGAAGCGGCTGGGGCAACGGTGATCGGTAAAACCTCGGCGATCGCTGCCCTTGAGGCAATTGTGCAGTCTCCTCCAGATCTACTGATCAGCGATATTGGAATGCCCGATATGGATGGCTACGAACTGTTGCACCAGGTGCGATCGCGGCTCAACCAACCCCTGCCTGCGATCGCTCTCACCGCCTATGCCAGAGAACTCGATCGAGAAAGAATTCGAGCGGCTGGGTTTCAGCAACACCTCATCAAACCGATCGAACCCCAGGATCTAGTAGCAGCTATTTTACGGTGGGCGCAGACCTAGCTCAGCATCAGTTCCAAGTCAGAATCAGTTCCAAGTCAGAATCGACCCACCGCCGCCCCTCCTTGCGAAGGAGAGAAATCGGAGCGGGCAGAGAGGCCGCCCTTCTACGCTTGCGCCTAAAATTCTGGTGACATTCCTCAAGATACTGTCCGGACGATCGCAACAATTCTTAGATAACTAAAGCTTAAACCAGGTTTTGCCTGCGCTTAGTTATGAATCCCTATACTGGCAACCATATTTGCACTGGATAGGAAAAATATGCGCGTTTCTCGCCGTCGGTTTTTGACCTTAGCTGGCGCAACAACTGCCAGTGTCACCATGGTTTCTCCTCTAGAAGCATTCTATGCAAGAGTAGCAAAGGGTGAGGTTTCAAGAGGGGCTGGCTTTGGCCCACTCCGTCCCAAACTCCCCCTAAACGCCTCTGAACTCACCAACACTGTGTTAGGTGATCTCAGTCAAGAACCTTTGCTAGCACTCCCACCAGGGTTTAGATATCGCGCACTTTCCATCACGGGTCAAAATATGAGCGATGGCTCCAAAGTGCCCGCAGGACACGATGGAATGGCAGCCTTCCCCGGCCCAAACAACACAATCCTCCTGGTTCGGAACCATGAGCTAAGCACCTCCCTACCCGATAGCTACAACTATCCTGTGTCTGGGGCAAACAGATACTCCACTGCTGCCCTTGGTGGAACCACAACTCTAGTAGTTGGGCGCAACCGCCAACTCGTCAAAGACTTTGTTTCTCTCGCTGGAACCAGAACAAACTGTGCCGGAGGGCCCACCCCTTGGGGAAGCTGGATTAGCTGCGAAGAAACCTTCTCGACTACGACCAACGCCAGTAGCACGATCGTCAAACATGGCTACAACTTCGAGGTCTATGCCAACGCCAACAGTGGCATTGTGAACCCAATTCCCTTGAAGGACATGGGGCGCTTTAGTCATGAAGCGATCGCCGTAGACCCCAAAACTGGATACATTTACGAGACAGAAGACCGGGGAGACAGTTGCTTCTACCGTTTTGTGCCAAGAGTTGTTGAAGAAGGCAAGAAAGCAAAGCAGCTACAACTGGGTGACTTACAGCAAGGAGGAACCCTATACGCCCTAAAGGTTAAAGGTGCAGAAAACTTCACCCTCAATACAACCAACAACCCAAACCTGCCCGTACCGAGCAAGGGTGGCCAACCTGGACGCATCAAGGTAGGGCAACAGTTGGAAGTTGAATGGGTCAAGATTGACAACCCCGATCCTGATTTCACAGACAACAGCGACACTGCCAACAGTCTCGGCAAGCCAGAATCTATTCGGGGGCAAGCCCAGTCTCAGGGTGCGGCCATCTTCTTTCGGGGTGAAGGAGCTTTCTATGGCAACGGCAAAATTTACTTCGTGGCAACCCAAGCGGGGACTCCAGCATTTAACAATGCCCGTGGCAATGGTCAAGTTTGGGAATATAACCCCCGCAAGGAAACTCTAAAACTATTGGTTGAGGCATCCTCTGCCGGAGACCTACTCGACGAGCCTGACAACGTAGTCGTGGCTCCCTTCGGCGATCTGATTCTGTGCGAAGATGGCGGCGGCGAACAATACCTGGTGGGCGTGAACAAACAAGGGAAGCTGTACCAGTTTGCAAAGAATGTTCTTTTTGCAAACAGCACTGACGCTACCCTGAAAGATCAATTTGCTGACAATGAATTTGCGGGAGCCTGCTTCTCTCCCGACGGCAAAACAATGTTTGTCAACATCCAGACTCCTGGCATTACGTTTGCTATCTGGGGCCCCTGGACAGGCAACTAGGCTTAGGGACAGGCACGAAAACAAAGTACCTGTGATTTTGATTGCCTGGGTTCGCCCTCATCCCCTAACCCCTGCTCCCAAGTTGGGAGCAGGGAAGCCGGAACAAACCCAGATTTAAAAGCCCCTCGCCCGCTCTGGGCGAGGGGTTGGGGTGAGGGGCTTTTGAGTTTTGTCAGTCAACCAGGGCAGTGCCTTTAACGCTGGTACATTATTCATCGGCAAGCCCCTCAGCTTTCTGACCAAATCTATAGATTTCCATAATTATTTAAATCACAACTTTTAAGGCTGTGAGTTTGACAATATTGGGTAGAACGATCGTTGATACAGTTGCAAGAACGTTAAGGGTGTTGAATGATGAAGATAGCAGATCATGACACGCCAAAAACAATGATGTTGCAACTGCTGCCCCAATAGGAAAACAATGGATGGGTAAAAAGAAAAGATCAAAAGCCAAGGGAGCGATCGCCGTTTTCATCACATTCACAGCCTCGCTGCTAATTCCCTCACTTTTGAGCTTGGTAGGATTGTTTCTATCTCTGTGGATTGTTAAACCCGCCTGGACGTTTTCTCTCTTGCCTCTGGCCGTTGGTGCTCCAGAAATTAGTCCCTGGCTGATTGTTTTAAATTTGATTGCAGCTTTACTGACCTTCAAAGGTATCTATCAAACCTGGATTTATAGAATCGCATTTGCTTGTAGCATCATCGCTTTAGTGTTGAGTTTTTTGCCCCTGCTGCAATTTTCATCGGCTGCACAACGTGCCACGGCAGCGATGCAGTTAGGGTTAGGTCAAGAGTATCTCTCAGCAATTCCTCAAGCGAAAAAAGATCAGTTTCGACCCTCTCCTTTCGCATTGTTAGATGTATTTCGGGGCATTCCTGATGGTGAAATTCGTACTCTGTCGGGAGTTCAATTTGCCAATCCTAGCGGTGTGTCATTGAAGTTAAATTTGTATCAACCCTTGCAGTCTGGAAAGCATCCTACGATCGTCACCATTTACGGCGGCGCATGGCGATCGGGCAGCCCTGACAGCAACGAGTCCTTCAATCGCTATATGGCGGCCAGAGGCTACACCATCGCGGCGATCGACTATCGCCATGCCCCACAGTTTAAGTTTCCGGCGCAGGTTGACGACGTAAAAACAGCCCTCGCTTTTCTTCGCCAAAACGCCGATCGCTACGAAATTGATCTCACTCGCGTAGCCGTGATGGGTCGATCGGCGGGCGCACATTTAGCAATGCTGGCTGCCTATCCGCCGGAGTCTTTCCCGTTTCGTGCCGTCGTCAACTACTACGGCCCCGTCAATCTGACTATTGGCTACAACGAACCGCCCAACCCCGACCCGATCGATTCTCGTGATGTGCTGAGAAACTTTCTGGGCGGCACACCCCAAGAATTGCCCGATGCTTACACTCTGGCCTCCCCAATCAGCTATGTGACTCGTCCGTTGCCGCCGTCGCTGCTGATCTATGGCGATCGAGATTACCTGGTGCAATCTAAGTTTGGGCAAGGCTTATATGACCAACTCAAAGCTGTTGAAAGTCCGGCAGTTTTGATTCGCATTCCCTGGGCAGACCATGCGTTTGATGCGGTGTTCAATGGGGTCAGCAATCAGTTGGCACTTTACTACACCGAACGTTTTTTGGCGTGGGCACTGCGTTAGAGTCCATTCCTCCTATACTGATAAACTGGACGCTGAAACAGAGAGGGCATTGCATGGCATCCATTCGCGAGTTGCACCACCAACTCATCCATAAACAACGATCGGCCGTCGAAATCGCTCAAGACGCATTGAACCAGATTCAAGCCCTAGAGCCGAAGCTGCACAGTTTTTTGCACATCACCGCCGATCGTGCCTTGGCACAAGCCAAACAGGTGGATGCCCAAATCGCCGCCGGAGCAGAAATTGGGCTATTGGCAGGCATTCCGATCGCCGTCAAAGATAACCTTTGTACCAGGGGCATCCCCACCACCTGCGCCTCCAAAATTCTGCAAAACTTTGTGCCCCCCTACGAATCGACCGTGACGCAGAAGATCGCCGAGTCTGGGGCGGTGATGGTCGGCAAAACCAATCTGGACGAGTTTGCGATGGGTGGCTCTACCGAAACCTCAGCCTACCAACTCACCGCCAACCCGTGGGATACGTCACGAGTGCCCGGCGGTTCTTCGGGCGGCTCGGCGGCGGCGGTGGCAGCCGGAGAATGCACTATTTCCCTCGGCTCTGACACGGGCGGATCGATTCGTCAACCTGCCTCTTTTTGTGGCATCGTCGGACTCAAACCAACCTACGGCTTAGTGTCTCGATATGGATTGGTTGCCTTTGCGTCGTCGCTCGATCAGATTGGGCCGTTTGGGCGATCGGTCGAAGATACGGCTATTTTGTTGAATGCGATCGCCGGGCACGACTCCAAAGATTCGACTAGCCTCAAGGTCAAAATCCCCGACTATACCCAGTTTCTCACCCCCACCCTCAAGGGCAAAAAAGTTGGTGTCATTCGCGAAACCTTGGGCGACGGTCTAGATTCCGAAGTCGAAAAGGCAACCAGAGAGGCGATCGATCAACTCAGAGCACTCGGAGCCGAAATTCAGGAGATCTCTTGCCCTCGGTTTCGCTACGGAATTGCCGCCTACTACATCATCGCCCCCTCCGAAGCCTCCGCCAACCTGGCCCGCTACGACGGCGTAAAATATGGCGCACGAATTGAGGACGCTGAAAACCTGATGGATATGTACACGCGCACCCGTGCCGAAGGCTTTGGCGCAGAGGTGAAACGCCGCATCATGATCGGCACATACGTTCTGTCGGCTGGCTACTACGACGCTTACTACCTCAAGGCCCAAAAGGTGAGAACGCTAATCAAACAAGACTTTGAGCAAGCCTTCTCTCAAGTAGACGTGTTGGTTTCTCCGACTGCGCCGACCACTGCCTTCAAGATGGGTGAAAAAACGGCTGACCCCTTGAGTATGTATCTGACTGATTTGATGACCATTCCTGCCAATTTGGCTGGTCTACCCGGCATGAGCGTCCCCTGTGGGTTTGACAGCCAAGGGATGCCGATCGGTCTCCAAATTCTCGGCAACGTGCTCCGAGAAGACCAAATTTTTCAGGTGGCCTACGCCTATGAGCAATCGACCGATTGGCACGGACGATCGCCCATTTTGAAGGCATGAACCAAGCCCAAAATGGCGCTCGATAGAACAATCAACCTCTAGAACTGTCCCTAAAACGGAATGTCATCCAACTCAGGTTGATCGGCGGGGGCAGGAGGCGGCGGCACTTTTGCTGCTTTGGGTTTTGCGGTCGCAGCGGGAGCCGAAACCGAGACAGGAGGAGCCGCCGTCGGCGAAACGGTGGTTGATTTAGTACTCGCCTCTACCCCACTGAAAGACGCACCAATGTCGCCTCCATTCAGTGTATGAATTCGCTGCACGGTCATCTCCGCCATCTTCTCTTTGAAGCCCTCTGGGCGATCGATGCTGTTGATCGTCAGCCGGCCTTCTAGAATCACCCGATCGCCCTCGTGGTAGTTCGCCTGGATCTCTTGCGCCATATTGCCCCAGCCCACCACCTTCAGGGTTGCGGGCGGCTCATCGGGGCGCAACCCCGCAAATTTAACGCGCATTTCTGCGATCGGAGTCTGGTTGTCAGGCGTATAGCGGAGTTGAGGCTCTTGAATGATTTCTGCCATCAAGATGCAATTATTCATAAGTCATGAGTCCTTCGTTATTAATCATTGGATAGTTTGTGAATGAGCACCAATCTACCCCATCCCCGCCCTCTAATTTTAACAATTGCCCAATCACCGCAGGGTTTGCTTCGCTAGAGATGAAAAACGCTCTCGTTCATCGCCCCTACCGAAGCGTCCCAAAGGCAACCCCACCTCTCAAAAAACTCGTTCTGCCTTGATCTCCTCAACCCCTTGTTCTTGATAGACAAAATCTTGCACTCGCAGACGATATTCTCGGAGTGTTTCGTCTACCCAGCCCCGATCGTGGCTGTTGGCATAAATGTGGATCAATGGCTCACCCGCATCAGGTAGCACCAGCACCCAGCTATCGTGCTGATGGTTAAAGATCTTCACCCCGTCAATCAGTTCTAGATTTTCGACGGGGTGGCTCTCCACTAGGTGGCGCATCAATGCCCCTTTCACCGTCCACGGACAGCGCACCGAATAGGTTTTGTGAGAAATACGGGGACACTCCGCCCGAATTTGCACCAGCGTCCGCTCTTGAATGGTCAGCATCTCAATCAGCTTAGCAATGCAAAACATCGCATCGAAGCCAGGATGCAGTTGTGGAAAAATAAAGCCCATTTCCCCACTCGCCCCCAAACTGTATTGGAATTGGTCTGGCAAGCTTCCATGAGAGCAGTCGGATTGGCTTTGGTTCGCAGCACTCGCCCATCGTGACGACGGGCAATCAGTTCGACCGCGCTGGATGTATGAACCGGAACCACCACCGTCCCCCGTGGATGGGCCGTCAAAATCATGTCTACCATCAGGGCTGTCAAGGGTTCGCCACGAATGGGGCTGCCCGTTTCATCGACCAAAATAAGTTGTTCGCCATTGGCCGAAACCTGCACGCCAAAGGTGGCTTTTAGGGCTTCTACGACATGCCCCAATTGGTTGAGCAAGCCTTCACGATCGGCGTTGGTCGGTGCAATTTGCGTCAAGCTAGCATTCAACACAACGGCATCGCAGCCAAATTTGGCCAACAACTGCGGCAACACTGCCCCCGATAGGGCATAGGCATAATCGATCACCACTTTAGAACTGCTGTGGTGAATCGCTTGCACATTCAGATGCTTCTCAAAGCTGCGGCTATAGAGGTCGATCGCCTGGCTAACGTTCACCACGTTGCCGATTTCTTGCAGTTGCGCCCGGCGAAAGTCTTCTTTGAAGAATGCACCTTCGATTTTTTTCTCAGCCCCTTTAGAGATGTTGATACCTTTACGATCGAAAAATTCGATCAGCAAGTGATCCGATCGTTCGGGATGCACCCGGACGTGGATGCCACCGACCACTTCTAGGGTGGGCACGATCGATCGGGCCACCGGAATTGACGTAGCTTCTAGATTTTGGACATTAACCCCCACTGACATCAAACCCGCAATCAGCGATCGTGACACCATTCTCGAAATCGGGCGCTGATCCCGCGAAACCGTCACATGGTTCCCCGGCTTCAGGGTAGAACCATAGGCCGCACCCAGCTTGACCGCAAATTCTGGAATAATATCAACATTGGCCAACCCAGACACGCCGCGCTGCCCAAACAAATTGCGGTGAGCCGCATAACCCCAGATCAAATTGGAGTTGAGGGTGGCCCCCGGTTCGACATTTTTGCTGGGCCAGATTCGCACATTCGGGCTGACCTGCGCCTCCTCTCCCACGCTAGAGAGCGGCCCCACCACAGCCCCTTCTAGAACGTGAGCACGGCGATCGACCCGCGAACCCGCGCAATCACACAGGCTCTCAGATGAACCTCTTCACCAATCATCACGCCGTTCCAAATAATCGGCCGCTTGAGGTCTGCGTCTGCGCCGATCGTCACATTGTCTCCGATCGTCGTTCCCGCTTCGATTTCTACCCGCTGCCCAATGCGACAGTTGTTGCCAATAATAGCGGGCGTTTCGATGCGGACACTCGGATCGATAAAAGTGTTTTCTCCGACCCACAGCCCCGGCGATCGTTCGGTGTAGGGAAACGTGAGATTCACTCTCTGCATCAAGCCATCATATTGCGCTTCTCGGTAGGCATCCAAATGCCCCACGTCACACCAATAGCCCTCAGCAATATAGCCATACATTGGCTCGTCTTTTTCCAGCAAGAGCGGGAAGAGATCTTTAGAGAAATCTGCTTCTTGATCGACGGGCAGATAGTCAAGAACTTCAGGTTCCAGAATATAAATGCCTGTGTTTACGGTATCTGAGAAAACTTCGCTAGTAGACGGTTTTTCTAGAAATCTACGGATACGATAGTTTTCATCGGTGATCACAACTCCAAACTCAACTGGATTGGTCACTCGCGTCAATACTAGTGTCGCTTTAGACTGCTTGCGTTGATGAAACTGAATCGCGGCCGTCAGATCAAAATCTGTCACACTGTCGCCACTGATCACCAAAAACGTTCCATCCAGCAACTCGGCTACATTCCTAACACAGCCTGCCGTCCCTAGGGGTTGGTCTTCTTCGACGGCATAGGTCATTTGTACGCCAAACTCACTACCATCTTGAAAGTAGTCGCGCATCACATCGGGCAAATAGTGCAGCGTGGCAATAATTTCTCGAATGCGGTGGCGCTTGAGTAGATTAACGATATGTTCTGCGATCGGTCGATTGAGAATCGGCACCATTGGCTTGGGCAGGTCACAGGTGAGGGGGCGAAGTCGGGTTCCTGATCCACCTGCCATTAGCACTGCTCGCATACGGTCTCCTTGCTGATTTGCGCTCTCAAAAATGGTATCTGTGACGCTGAACCTTCTGTGTAGATAAGCGCAGAGAAGCGGTTTTTCAACCCTGTGTCAAGTTAGCATCTTCCTCCCCCAGGGTAGTCTGTGTATCGCTGATTCTACGCAAAATTCTATGGAGAGAGTGAATCGATGCGACCTCAGAAGATCCCTTACTTAATTTAATTTGACAATACGATCGTTTTCTCCAACCTAGAATCTAACAATTCTTTAGAAGCTCAATTCCTTCTGTTGCTCGATCGTTCTTCCTCCCTCGGCAATTGCTAGAATCGTGACTAATCGCACCTTGCGAATTCATTGCACAAAATTCATGATGCAAATTCATGATGCAAATTCAGAGTGCGAATTCATGATGCGAATTCATGATGCGAATCCATGATGCGAATCCATTGATTGAGGGCTATCAGTATGAATTTTCTCGTTTTTCTAGCACTGGTTGTCTATGTAGGCGGCATTTGGAAGTTTTGGACGGGGTTTCGGCGCACAAACTTTAGTCAAGGTAAGCTGTACCTATCTTTGTTGTGGCCCGTCTTACTTGCTAGCAAGTCATACCGCCAGAACTTCACCAAAGCGTTGAAAGGCTAAAGATTTGAACCAAGATCGATTCCAAGATTGGCAAGCCCAAATTACGGCGGTTGCCGATCGCTTCAATCAAGAATATCGAGGAGAGCCGTTTGACTTGCCAGATGAGGTCAAGGCGATGCCGATCTTTCTAGAACGGACTTCGGGCATTTTGCAGGCCAAAGCGACTTCTCCTTTTTGGCAACTGGCACAGCCCCAGAAAAACCAGCGCTGTTTGGATATTGGCTGCGGGGTCAGCTTTTTGGTCTATCCGTGGCGCGACTGGGGTGCAATTTTTTATGGCCAAGAAATCAGCACGATCGCACGAGATTTGCTGATGGCTCGCGGGCCACAACTTAACTCTAAGCTGTTCAAAGGGGTCACTCTAGGCGCGGCCCAAGAACTGCACTATGACGCGAAGCAGTTTGATCTGGCGATCGCGACGGGCTTTAGTTGCTATTACTCGATCGAATATTGGGAAACGGTTCTCTCGGAGGTCAAGCGCGTTTTGAAGCCAGGCGGCACATTTGTATTTGATGTGATCGACCCCGAAACCCCGATCGCCGAAAACTGGGCCATCCTAGAAACCTATCTCGGTACAGAAGTGTTTCTCGAACCTCTAACAGCTTGGCAATCTGCCATTAAATCTGCGGGCGGCAAAATCGCCAAAACGTTGCCAGGCGAGCTATTTCAACTTTACAAAATCACGTTCTAAGGAACGTGGATTTATCAATGCCGAGATCTTCGCCCTCATCCCCTAACCCCTTCTCCCAACTTGGGAGAAGGGGAACCGAACTTCCTGCTCCCTCGCCCAGATTGGGTGAGGGCTGTCTTGCCCTCACCCCAGCCTTGCAGTTGACGGAATGATTGAATCCACGTTTCTAGCTCGACTTTATCCAATTCGGCAACAATAGCACAATAAGCTAGACTAGCAGCCCAGCAGCGCCTCTGGTACTTTTACGATGTTAAGGGGATCTTGTAGCGGTGATGGGCGTAGGTAAAGTGCTCATCACCTGTTTTTTTTTACAAGTTGTTTCGAGCATTAATTTTATGTGTGGCAGATTTACGCAGAGTCTTACAGGTGAGGCGATCGCTTCAGCTTTCGATCTTGCCGAGATCCCACCGTGGGTTCCGCGCTACAACATTGCCCCCACTCAAATGGTTCCGGCAATTTTGCTCCATGACACGCGACAGTTTCAAGCGCTGCGTTGGGGGTTGATTCCGTCTTGGGCAAAAGATCCGACGATCGGGGCAAAACTAATTAACGCTCGATCGGAGACCGTTGCCGAGAAACCCAGTTTTCGATCGGCTTTCAAGAAACGACGCTGCCTGATTGTGGCGGATGGATTCTATGAATGGCAAAAGCAAGCGGGTAAGAAGCAGCCCTTCTACTTTCGGCTAGACCAAGGGCAACTCTTTGGTTTTGCGGGTCTCTGGGAACAGTGGCAAACTCCGGAGGGCGAGGTGTGGCAGACCTGCACCATTTTGACGACCGTTGGCAACGATTTGCTGAAAATGGTTCACGATCGTATGCCCGTCATTCTCCACGAGGCAGACTACGATCGCTGGCTCGACCCTGCCCAAGACCCCAGCGTGTTGCAGTCTTTACTACGCCCTTATGAGGCAGACGCAATGAATGCTTACCCCGTCAGTATGGGTGTCAATAGCCCTGCTAAAGATACGCCAGACTGCATGAAACCGATCAAGGGGACGATCCCTGACAACTGAACCAGGGTTTCAAACCATTTCAATGGGTTTGAGCGATGAGCCAGAAACTTCAGGTCTGAGCGGTGATTGCCAGCAAGATCTCAGCTAAAAAATCAGGTGAACGATCGCCCACCTGACTCTCATATTTAAGAAAAACCTTGCCCGATCGAGACTCTTTGAAGTAGCTCTCTAGAGGCACAAAATCAAAACCCTCACTAGAAAGACGAATCAGGGGAGGTGACAGACATCTCGTTGATGACAGGCGATAGCTGGGCCATCTGCGGATCGGGCGGAAAGGCTACCTCCTCGATCGCCCCTGGCTGCCCCAACTGTTTCGCGGTGCTGTCATTGTATGTAACCATCACACCGCCCGCGTTGCCTGCTCGAACAACCACCTGTTTATCAGCCATCCAGGTCTTCTGAGTGCCCTCAGACAGCACGCCTTCATATTCAGTCTTGCCGTCAGCCACGACCCGCACCCACGATTGTGAGGTAAGCGTCAAACCAACTCGCACTGCCTTCTCAGGAGTTGCTGGCTTAGAAGCTACGTTGGCGATCGCACTCGTCGGGTTTTGATTTGGGTTGATCGGGCCAATCACCATTCCGGGTACAGGTTGCAGACTCTGCACTTCTGGTAGCTGCGCCTGCGGAGAAGACCGATTGAGAAAATAGGATAGCCCATTGACTGCGGAGACAATGAGACACATATAGAGTACGTACAGATGGACTGGGCGTAACTGTGCCCCTGGCAAACTCCGCCACGGGGTGCGAGGTTCGGGTAGCCCAAATCGAGTCGGGAATTCACTAGCAAACGCAGCCCCATCTAGCCCGATCGCCCCAGCATACTGTCTCAAAAAACTTTGGATGTAAACCGATTCTGGTAACACCTCCAGATCGCCCGCCTCGATCGCCCGCAAAAGGCGCGGCTGAATGCGAGTGGCACGAGCTATATCTTCTAAGGAAATTCCCTGTTGCTGGCGTAACTGAGCCAAGCGCAATCCCAACTCTGCCAGCCGTTCTGCTTGCTCTCGGTTTGCCTGGAGGACTTGCTTATTCATACGCTTTGCTCCTTGATCTCTGCGGGCAACCTAATCGATGTTAGGTCAAACTGGTCTCTCAATAAACGAATTTCAAAATCTTCTAGGGAGCGATATTGGCCACGGGGTAATCGAGAATGATTGGGAAAATCTAGCCGAACCGCGCCGATCGCTACCCTGTGAAGTTGCAGCACCGAATGCCCCAACTGCTCGGCAACTTTGCGGATCTGGCGATTTCTCCCTTCCACAAGAACCACCTCTAGCAATGTTTGAGTCCTGGATGGGCTACCCGATCGAGACAGCACTCGCACCTGAGCCGGGAGTGTCTTACGCCCCTCTAACACTACCCCCTGCTGCCACTGCTGCAATATCCCATCTGAGGGAGTGCCTTCCACTAAAACCTGATAGGTTTTGGGGATGTGGTGACGGGGGTGGGTGAGATGGTAAGTCAAGTTGCCATCGTTCGTCAAGAGGAGTGCCCCGGTCGATTCTACATCAAGTCGCCCCACGGGGTGAAGCCCCTGATTGTGCTGCAATGCTTGGGGCAACAGATCGAGAACGGTGGTGCGTCCCTGGGGATCAGCACAGGTAGAGACCACGCCTTTTGGTTTGTTGAGCAAAAATAGAGCAAATCGGGACGAACAATCCCAGGGATAGGTTTCGAGGAAGGCGATCGCACGGGCTTGCCATCTACTTCTACTCGATCGACGGCCAAACTAGCTTTGTCTCCCAACTGGGCCGTCGCCCCATTCAGGCGAACTCGACCTTCTAGGATCATTTGTTCGGCTTGACGACGGGAGGCGATACCCCACTGGGAGAGAATTTTTGCACTCTTTCTTTTTGCTCTCTTTCTTTTTGCTCTCTATCAGGCATAAACATCAGGCATAAACGAGATGCCACGCACATCCATAAACTTGCGGAACTCAAGGCAGAGTGCCGATGCCACTCTGGGAAAATACTAATATGTACAAATATTACACGAGACAAGGGTGGGCACAATCCCTAGCTCAATCCCTCATCAAATCTCTAACAAACCTCTAACAAATCTCTCAGAAGTTTGCATGGAAATAAAATACCAGGGAATCGGGTTTCGACTCCGCTCAACCCTCGACGATTGAAGGTTGAGCGGAGTCGAACCCTGGCGGGTGGGACATGATTAACTCGCAAATATACTTTGTCAGGGCATAAATTAAAGATTTTGGACGGGGTGCAGGGGTGGAACCCTGGCTGGGTGCGCCCCACCACCCTCCTCAA
>JAAUOZ010000054.1 GCA_012034655.1 Leptolyngbyaceae cyanobacterium CSU_1_3
ACGGGGTGCAGGTGGGGTGACTGCTGGGGGCGCAGCCCCCACACCCCTTCTAAACCAAAATCTATAGGCTGACGCAGTATACATCGCTGATTGCTGAAATTTCCGCCCCAAAAGTGCATTGCATAAACTGCTTTTCCCTGCGCCCGTTTTTCCAAACACTCCAACGCGAGGTTCGTACCCTAGAATTGCCTCGACTCTTTTCAACAGAGCAGCCGCTTTGTCTGGAGAGACAACTTCTAAATCTTTGAGCAACGTATCAAATGATTTCACCTAGAAAACCTCACTCAGAAAATTGAAGTTCAACTAAGTGTCAGAATGCCTATAGATCAAAAGCGGTCTAACAAACCCATCAAAATCTCACTCCTCTCTTTTCATCCGTCGCGGGCAGTGGAGTCAAGCAAATACCAAACCCCTCTTCCCTAGTTTTTCCGCTACCATCGCTGGCATCACCCCCCCTTTGGAAACCACTTCAGAAGGAACGGGAGATGCGATCGATCGCTTCATCACCGATCGACCTGACACAATTCACCAGCCTCAAAAAAAAGGGCAGGCGATTTGCCTACCCCATCTTTGCCAATGTTTAGTCTAATCTTAAGGCGCGAGGGCATTGCCCCGAATTAGACTGCCGATCGTCTTGGCAGTAATCTTCAACTGCACTAGCGGATTCGCGGGAACCACCGTCTTATACAAATAGCTGTCAAATGTTAACTTCTGGACATCAACGTCTGAGCACATTTCTACAAAGGCTTCGCGAGTAGCATCCGATCGATAGAACACCGTCTGCAAAATATCCAACACTTTGTAGGTGATGCCATACATCTTGTCCCACCGCTTTAGGTAGACCTGGAGGTCAGCCTCGGTGGGGATGCGGTTGCCTTTGTCGGAGAACTCGACGATCGTTTCGGCACACATCCGAGCAGACTTGGCGGCAAAGTAAATGCCCTCACCTGACGATTTGGTCACAGTTCCGGCGGCATCTCCTACCAGAGCAACGCGACCCACCACTCGGCGCGGTCTCGGATGCTCAGGAATCGGGTGCGCCTCAACGCGGATGATTTTGCCACCTCTAAGCTTTTTGGCTGCACGGGCGCGAATTCCTGCTTGTAGCTTTTTGATGTCTGCCTTGTTGGGCGACATTGTGCCAGTGCCCACAGCAACGTGGTCATATTTGGGGAATACCCAAGCGTAGAAGTCTGTGGAAACATCGTCACCGACGTACATTTCAGCCAGGTCTTCGTAGTAGGCCATTTTGTCTTCGGGGAGCCTGATCCGCTCCTGGAAGGCGATCGCGTAGCGGTAATCTCCAGCATCAATGGCCTTGGCAATCCGCGAGTTTGCGCCGTCTGCGCCGATGACGAGATCGACTTGCAGAGTTTTCGCGGTTCCTTCTAAACTGCCGTCGGAATGGTCGGCGTAGTGCAACGTATATGCACCCTTGCCGCTAGGAATTTCGAGCTTGTGCACCGTGCCATTGATCAGAACGGCTCCGAGGGAAACGGCGCGATCGCGCATGAACCCGTCTAAGACTTCGCGGCGACACATGCCGATATATTCGTCATCCTTCAGGGTGTGACCAATGTTGACCTCCACATTTGAGGGGGAGATCATCTTCATCTTGCGGACTTTGCGATCGATAATGTTTTCCGGTAAGTCAAACTCCGCCACCATGCACAGGGGAATCGCCCCCACCGCAAGGCTTGACATTATCTAATTTGCGTTCAATTAAATAGGTTTCAATCCCTGCTTTTGCTAAGGTCTCTGCCGCAGAAGAACCTGCGGGGCCTCCGCCTACAACCGCAACCCGTAGTGCCAAAGGTTTTCTCCCGTTCGTTAAAAGCTACGAGGGCATCGTATCACGGAGGTTTTGTGGAATTGTTCACCTACCTGTCAAGTTGCAACAGAGCTTAACAAAGTCAGGAGCGGAGATATCCGTTCAGGAGAATTTGCTGTTTTTTCATTAAGTATTAATTAAGTATTAATGCCTTCTGAGCGATGAGTTCGATCGGAAGATTTGCACAATTTGGGAGGTTCTCACTGTCAACTAGATGGGTCAACGAAAGGTGCAGCCGTAAAGTGTAATTGCACTTTGCAATTGCAAACGGCAATTTTGTAGCAGCGAAAGTCGCAGAGGAGCGATCGCTCACATAATTTTATCCCTCCTCCCTCCTCCCTTTCTGATACGCCAACGTATTACGCTCCCAAAACACCCCATCCACAAACCCCTGAATCGCTGTCGAAGTTTCCGCTAATTCCAGTCTGCGCTCGGCGAGTAGGCAAAACTCCTCATCCTGGTCAATTCCCAAATAGTGTCTGCCTAGCTTCTTCGCCACCACAGAAGACGTACCGCTGCCCACAAAGGGATCAAACACAAAATCACCCGGATTGGAACTCGCCAAAATTAACTTCGCGATCGCCTTCTCACTCTTTTGCGTCGGGTGGCTCGTATTTTCTGGCATCGACCAGAACGGAATTGTGATGTCTGTCCAAAAATTAGACGGATGCGTATCGCGAAAATTGCCCTGCTTGGTAGACTGCCAGTCTTTGGGTACGCCCTCCTGCCGATAGGGAGCCAGAACCTTACGGCGTAGTTTTACAGCATCCACATTAAAGGTGTAGTCGTCAGAAACAGTACAAAACCAAATATCTTCGCTGGCGTTTTTCCAGTTGGCTTTGGCTCCGCGACCTTTTTCTCGTTCCCAGGTGATGCGATTTCGCACGATGAAATGGTTTGCCGCCGCCGCAAAAATTGACCCCGACGAAAACCAATCGCCACAGATGTAAACCGATGCAGTGGTCTTGAGCAAGGGCTTGAGGGCTGCGATCGCGCCTTCTAACCATCCGGTATACTCCTCAACGGTACGCTTAGAAAATCTTAGTTGATTGAAGTCTTTGGTTAAATTGTAGGGCGGGTCAAGAATCAGCAGATCTACGAATTTTGCAGGCAAGCGATCGACCCACACCAGGCAGTTGCCGCAAATGGTTCCGATCGGTGGCTCCGACTTTTTGTCCGCAAAGCTGAGCAGACGCGATCGCAAGCGGTGACGATCGTCTTCTGTCAGTTTGATACTGCGGTTGTGCCGAGAGCGAGGCTGAGGGTCAACGGATTCAAAACTGTCCTCTTTCATGAAATTCACGGAGCCTTTATCAAGAGTTATCAAGAATTACTGAGATAATTATGAAGAATATATTAGTTTTCCTTACGTTTTCTGTGAACTTACTTATATTTGTAGGTAGAGAGTAATAAGATAAGCAGCGTTTTTTGATAATTTTCAGAAAAACGCCTCCTGAAGATCGTTTTCAAACCCCGATAAACCTAAGAGGAATGAATCAATAAAGTCTCTGTTCAAAGAGGTAGACTACGAGTAAATACTTAGAAAATAGACGTTTTCTACATTTCCTTTAAGGCGGCTTTACAAAATTTCAGTGTTTTCACTAGATGTTTTCCGCATATTTGCTTAGAATGGTTCCTGAGAGTCATTTGTTTGCCACTCAAGGTTTAAGGTTGCTATATAATGAACGCCTTTTCAAAGTACGTTTTTGCAATTGTTCTGGTTACGGGTACGGCGATCGGGCTTTCAGAATTTCGCTCTGCGTCAACAGGCGCACGCGAGTCTAGCCAACCTTCCTCCGATCTAACCTGGCGATCGGTGGCTGCGCTCCTTGGCTCTCCGCTCGGAAACGTGTCGAGTTGGGTTATAAATTCACAGTTTTCGCCCCGCGTTGCTTTTGATCCAAGTCCAAACCCTGCCCCAAGTGGCACGGGCGGGTCGGGGACGCGATGAGTCCGATTCGTATATTTCCAAAGCGTCTCGCTTGTGGGCAAGATGCCTATTTCTTATAAGTAGGAAGGTGGCACTATTTATAAGACGCATTTATAAGACGCATTGAGCGAAGTCGAAATGCTCAAAATCTCCCCTAGAGGAGGATTGAGTGGAGCCGAAACCCAGCCCCAGTCATCTTGTCGGATCTTGGGTTGCCCAGTTAATAGCCTAGAAATATTTGATCTGAAATATTTGATCTGAAATATTTGACCTTGCATTCCAAACTTCTCTTCTCATCTCTAGGGAAGCGAGTTGAGACATAGGGGCAAGCTGCTTCATCTTTCTGCCGCAACCGCCTCTAGCACTCGCTTCATGTCGAGTAGAAAGATTGCGATCGTGGCCTTCCCTTGGGGCAAAACTGCCACACGACTGGCAATGTTAAGCGGATGCCCCTGGCGATAAGGCTCTGGTAATTTGCGGATTGTAGAAGGCGTTAGCTCTATCAGGTCGGGCGGTGCATCGACTCGGATGGCACACACGTCACCCTGCAACTTTGTGACGACTAGAAACTGACCTGCATCCAGATTTGGGTTCACCTGCTTTAAAGCCAGATGAGGATATAAATTCAACACCGTTATGGCACGATGCCCTAAGTGTACCAGTTCCATCGCAGCAGAGCGATCGTGCAGTTCTAAAGGGCAATTGACCACCCTCAAAACCGCCTCCATCGGCAGCCCTAGGCGATATCCCGCGATCGCGAACATAACGACTTTTAGGGATTCTGCGATCGCACCTTCCGATGCTACAGGATTCGGCGGCAAACTAGTTGAACGCATGATCATCTCCAGGGGACAAAAGAAATCAGAACTACAGCTTTCAACTCTGCTACGGATTCAAAGTTTCCCTTTTGGCGAGAAGGTTTGAGAGTGTCTCCAAAAGCCTCTGCTCTACATAGGGTTTGGTGAGATACGCCACAGCACCCAACTGCGTCGCTAAATGCTGGTGCTTCTCGTTGCTTCGGGAGGTCAACATCACTACAGGAACCTGATCTAATGCTGGCTCTTGGTTGTATCGCATCAAAAACTCAAACCCGTTCAAACGGGGCATTTCGACATCACAGGTAATGAGTTGAATGTCTTTGTGCTGCTGAACTTGGGCGATCGCTTCTAACCCATCCTGCGCCTGCAAAACTCGATACCCTGATGCTTCTAGGGTCAGCGCCAGTGTTTGTCGAACTGTTACCGAATCATCTACGACTAGGATGCATTGGGGAGTGTCAGGGGTCGATCGTATTTCAATCGGTGGTGCATCGGAGACGTGTCCCTGCACCATTCCCAAATTTTTCTGGGCAACACCCGTCTCGATCACGGTTCCCAGATTGACCCCCTGATGGACGAGGGCAATGCCATCAATCACCAGGATCAACTGCCCATCTCCCAGGACGCTGCAACCATAAACGTAGCTCGGTGGCGTGATGGCAGTTCCGATCGGACGAATCACTAATTCTTGCTCTCCAATGATGCGATCGACCTCCAGACCCAAGAGTCCTGATTGCCCTTGCATCAGCAATAAAGGTGAGACATCACCTGGCAGCATCGCGAAAGCAATATCGCGCACCTCTTTCTCTGGAAGTAAGGGCGCGGTTCCATCGCTGATTAACTGCGAAAGGGGATATAGCGGAATTGGCCGCGACTCTTCTGCGAGATGACGATGCAGCAGCCGTCGCCCTGCCACGGTTTCAATATGCCCAGCTTGAGAGGTGACAATCTTCTCAACTTCATCTGACAAAACCCCATATACACTTTGACCCACCTGACAGACCAATAGACGCGCACTCATCAACGTTAGGGGTAGCTGCAAGGAGAACAGTGTGCCTTTCCCCACCTCTGAGTGAACCGTAATGTTGCCCTTGAGCGATCGCAGACTTGAGCGCACAACATCTAAACCCACGCCTCTCCCTGACAAATCGCTGATCTGCCCAGCAGTCGAAAATCCGGGTTCAAATAATAGCCCAAACAATTCAGATTGAGAGAAATGCTCAATGCGATCGGACGATAACAATTGAAGCTCATAGCCCCGCCGACAAATTTTGTGTAGATCTAGCCCCTGCCCGTCATCTCGAACTTCTACGATCGTGCGGTTTCCTTGCTGATAGGCATGAATCTCAATTTGACCAACCTCTGGTTTTCCATGCTGGCGGCGCAATTCTTCAGATTCGATGCCATGATCAAAAGCATTCCGAATGAGATGCAACAAAGGATCGTAGAGCTTCTCGGTCACGGCTTTGTCTACCAGGACTTGTGTGCCCCTAATTTGCAGCTTGACTGATTTACCGTGGATTTTAATCAACTGCTGTAACACCTGTGGAAATCGATCGAGCACCGTCCCAATGGGAACCATTCGCACTTGCATCAAATCGTCTCGCACGTTCGAGAGCAACCGTCCTTGTTTCTTGAGTCCGTGGCTGGATTCTCTCGATACGAGGTCGATCGCTTCTGCCCCATTTTCAAGCTGCACTGCTTCTGCCAGGGCAGACTGCAACAAGACATGCAACTCGTTGTGGCGATCGAGTTCTAAACTATCAAACAAATTGGGATTGCTAAAGTTCGGATTGCTAAAGTTTGAATGATTTTGGGTGACGCTCTCGCCCGTGTAGAATGCCGACTCAAAACTCTTACGTCGCTCTCTTTCGGGGGCAATCAGCATTCGATCAGACCAGTCTCGCAGTTGGGTCATCGTCTGTTGATGTTGCCTCAATTCTTCGATTAGCTCTTGCAGAAGGTATCTCAATCGCTCATCCTGCAAGGCTTGCTGGTTCTGGTTGATCAGCAACTCACTCGTCGAGCTATTGAGTGTATCCAAATGCTCTAGTGCCACTCGAATAGTGACTGACGGCGATACAGTTTCTCTAGAAGGAGCCGTGACTTCGATCGACGGATCGGCTTGAGGTTGGAGGGTTCGTTCTGCTGTTAGGGGGCGATCAGATGCTTCACCTTCCTTCTCCCCAAGAGCATCCCAGAGTTCAAATCCGGTGTCTTGTTGGGTTTCTATAGGGGCAAGCTGCGCGAGTTCTTCAAGGGCTGCCCCCAGGGCGGCTGTATCGACTAACACTTCATCCACTTCAGAAATGACAGGCTGACTCAGAACAACCTGGGATCTAGAGGAAGATACCGATTCAGCTTTGCGGGAAGACACCGATTCAGACACCGATCCAGAGATTGATCTAGAGGTTGCCACTCCAGAGGAAGGGGCTTTTGTCCACAGAGGGCGATTGAGAAAGTCAACCAGGCGACTCCACGATCGTGTCAAATGGCTCAGTTTGTGCTTTTGAATTGTTTTTGAGGCTGAAGGCACGCTAGCTCTGGGAGTAGACTTTGACCTGCCCGCGAACTGTTTCAGCACATCTGAAGGTTCCCCTCCTTGGCTCCGATCGCCCCCCAGCACGGCAATTTGCCCCTGCCGAAAATCGGCCAACGCCGCTTGAGCAATCTCGATCGCCTGATGAGGATTCGCTTTCAAAGCTGATAGTGTGGCTTGAGCGATCGCCCCAAAGCCCGACAGATTCATCGACTCCGCCAATCCGCTAAAAACCTCAGCTTGAGTCTGAAGCGTTTGGGCGATCGTTGTTGGGTTGCGGGTTGTTAAGACCATTGCCAGTTGTTCTAGACGTTCGTGCACCCCCGTCTCAAAGATAGATTGGGTAATGTCGAAACCCAACTCAGCCGAACTCGGCATCGCCGCCCCCGGATCAAAATGCTCGCCCAACTTTGCCTGCAACTGAGCAAACACAGACGTTGCCCGTTCTAGAATATCTGCATCGTTAGCCTCCATGCCTGCAAGCGCTGCCGTTAGAGGCATCCGCAGACACTCGTAGCCTTCAAACAGTAGGGCTTCTAGTTCGGCATCGATCGCCACTTCAGGCTTGTAGAATGCTTTGAAGACATCCTCCAGGGTGTGAGCCATCGTCTTCATGCTGTCGAACCCAACACTGGCCGCTGCCCCTTTCAGGGTGTGGGCAACCCGCATTAAACTATGCACTTTTGCGAGAGAGCGCTCCCCTCTCAAGCTCAACAAATCTTGCTCCATCTCCTGCAACAGATCTTGGGCCTCGGCGAGGAAATAAGCGTAAGTTTGTTTGCGGATGCTGGAGTTGGTAGTCATAGAATTTTGGGTTGCGAGATTTGAGTTTTGAGCCAAACCGGGTGATTTGTTTGAAGTTTTGGATGAAACAGGGTTTGCCACTCAAAACTCCAAGCAAAATACCCAAAACTCTGTTAATTCACCTTAAATTGACCCACACTAGTCTGAAGCTGCTGAGCCGTAACCATCAACTCTTGAAAGGAGGTTGAGAGTTGACCTGATTGGGCCGTGTTTTTGTTGGCCAGCGTTGCTACGTCACTCATCGCTTGGGTGACTAGCTGTGATTGTTGCGTTTGGGCCAGGGTAGCCTGGGTGATGCCTTGCACCAATTGACTGATTTTTGCCGTTGCCGCGACAATCTCATTCAACTGTTGACGGGTTTCATTCACCAAGTTTGTGCCGCCGACCACCTGCTGAATTCCCATATCCATAGCGGTGGCAACTGCACCCGTCTCGGTTTGGATTTCTTGAACAAGTTTCTCAACTTCTCTGGTTGCATCGGCTGATTGACGAGCCAGCGATCGCACTTCGTCTGCCACCACCGAGAAACCTCGTCCGTATTCTCCGGCCCGAGTTGCCTCGATCGAGGCATTCAATGCCAGCAATTGCGTTTGTGTGGTGAAGTTACCGATCAGGCTAACCACCTTCGAGATTTTTGGGAGGACTCGCTCAATCGCTTAATTTTTTTGCTAGTCTCGGCAACAGTTTCTCGAATTGACAGGATGCCGTCTACCGCGCGGTTCATGGCTGCGTCTCCAGCCCGCACCGTTTGGTTAGCCTGCTGAACTGCTACCTCCACTTGTTGAGCATTTGCCGCTACCGCTTGCGTTGAAGTTACCATAGATTGAATTTGATCGAGTGCTCGTGTCACTTCCTGCAATTGCTCGTCTGCTTGGTGAGAAAGTTTGCCGATCGCACCTCCACTAGTACGAGACGTTTGGGACACCTTCGCGGCGGCCGTTTGCACCTGACCCACAATCTTTCGCAAGCTCTGAATGGTGTTGTTGTAGGCATCGGCGATCGTGCCCACTTCGTCTTCAGTAATGGGAACGCGCACAGTCAAGTCGCCAGAGAACACTGGCTGCACCGCTGCCAGAAGTTGAATGACCCGCTGTTGCAGTTGTTCTTTAGCAGCTTTTTCTCGTGCTGCCGCTTTGGTCAACTGTTCTGACTGCGATCGCAACTGTTCTAAAGAATCAACTTGCTCTAGTGCGACCCCTAGCTGAATGGAGATTTGATTCAACAGGGTCACGTCTGCCTCTTCCCACTGGCGTGGGGTAGCGTTCTGATAGGCGGCGAAAATTCCCCAGAGCTTCTGCTCAACAAACAGAGGTACAAGCACATAGGCTTTTGCCTCAAATTTCTCTAAAAGCTCCACATGGCAAGGGTCGTGACCCGCTTTATAGATATCATCGATCGCCAAGCTTTCTCGATTGCGGTAGCGCCCACCCTGATTTTCTCGCAGGTAAGTATCTTGGACGTTTGTGCCAATCTCTGTGCCGACTAGTCGAGACCAGCCACTGCTTACTGACTCAGCAACAAAGCTGCCGCTCCAATCAGGATTGAACTGATAGATCGCCACCCGATCGACCTTCATTAATTGCCTAACATCTTGAGTTGTCACCTGAAAAATCTTGCTGATATCCAAAGATTGACGCGAGAAGTCTACCGACTGACGAATACGATCGCTGACTCTTGCCAAGGTTTTTTCTCGCTCAGTTTGGCGTTGAATCTGACCCAAAAATTCAGTTTGCTGTAAGGCAACTCCCAGTTGTGCACCAATTTGAGCCAACAAATTGACTTCCGACTCTTCCCACTGGCGCGGGGCTGAGTTTTGGTAGGCTGCCAACAGTCCCCAAAGCCGCTGCCCTTTAAAAATCGGCACAATCACGTAGGCTTTGACCTGAAATTGCTCTAATATCTCGACGTGACATTGATGATGTCCGACTTGGTAGATGTCGGACACTGCAAAAGTCTCATTATTGCGATAGCGCCCCCCTTGAGTTTCTTGGAGGTGAGTATCTTCCCAAGCTGTTTTATGGTCAGGGGTCACTAGCTTCACCCAGCTACTACCAGCAGACTCTGCGATAAACTCTCCACTCCAGTCTGGGTTAAAGCGGTAGACGGAGACTCGATCGGCCCGGAGCAATTGACGAATTTGTTGAGTGGTTTGCCCAAAGGTGGTTTCGATATCTTGAGAGAGGCGAATCTTTTCAATCACAGATTTGCCCACCTGGTCGATGACTCGCACAAAGTTTCGTTCTCGTTCGGCAACTTTGGCAAGTTGCTGAGTCTGCTCCTGAACCTGCCGCAAATATTCTGCTTGTTGAAGCGCGACCCCTAGCTGGGAGCCGATTTGCGCCATCAGCATTACCTCAGCATTTTCCCACTGACGCGGGGCTGAGTTTTGGTAAGCGGCTAACAATCCCCAAAGTTTGTTGTTTTGAACGATCGGCACAATGATGTAGGCCTTAGCCTGGTATCGCTCCAAAATTCCTAAATAGCAAGCCGAGAATCCTGCTTTGTCGATATCATTAACGACCCTAAATTTAGTGCCTGTGGCGTAGCTGCCGCCTTTGGTATCTTGCAGATAGGTGTCTGTCGTCTTGAGAGAACCACTGCCCAAAGTTTTAGCACTACATTCGCTGATATTGTCTTTGAGGAGTGGGTTGTCTTCTTGTTCTTGCAGCAGAGAAACCCAACCTGATGTGAGAGACTCCGCGACAAATTCGCCACTCCAATCGGGTTCAAAGCGGTAAACGCCTACGCGATCGGCTTGTAGCAGTTGTCTGACTTCTTGGGTTGCAGTTTTGAAGATGGTGTCGATATCCAGAGTAGTACGGATTTTTCGATCACCTCAGAAATCGATCGTTCCCGCTCTGCAACCTTGGCAAGTTGCTCTGTTTGCCGTTTTACCTGCTGCAAATTTTCTGCCTGCTGTAGCGCCACCCCCATCTGAGTGCCCAGTTGCGTCATCAAGGCAACTTCTGCCTTGTCCCAGGTGCGAGGGCCAGCGTTTTGGTAGGCTGCCAACAATCCCCAGAGTTTTCTATCTTGGATGATTGGCACAATCACATATGCTCTGGCTTGAAACTGTTCTAGGGAATCGAGGTAACAGGGCGAGAAGCCTGCTTGATAAATATCGTTGACCACTCTGGCACTTTCCCCTCTGGCATATATACCTCCTTGAGTTTCCTTGAGATAGGTATCCGCAGATTGGAGGTTATTACCCAAGGTCTGCAAGCTACAGTCACTAACATTTCCTTGCAGAGATGGGTTGTTAAATTGCTCTTGTAGTAGAGAAGTCCAACCTGAGGCAACGGATTCTGCAACGATTTCGCCACTCCAGTCTGGGTTAAATCGGTAAACCATGACGCGATCGGCATTTAGCATCTGCCGTACTTCTTGCGTCGTTGTTCTAAAAATTGTGGTAATGTCCAGCGATCGTCGAATGCGATCGATGATCTTGAAGATAGCTTTCTCACGATCGTCCTGCTGATTTAACCGAGTCAGAAACTCAGATTGCTGTAGATTGACCGTCAACTCTAGACAAAGTTGATAGAGCAAATTAATTTCCGATTCTTGCCAGAGACGAGTGCCCGCGCATTGGTGCACAACCAGCAGCCCCCAGGGTTGCCCCGCGACGACGATCGGCAAACTCAGACTAGCTCGAACTTGCAGCCGATCCAAAAGCTGATGTTGGTAAGGAGTCAGATCCACTCGGTTTGTATCTTCAATCACAACGACTTGCTGTTTTACATAGTCTTCTGGTTGATCGAAGCACAGACAGGTTAGAGCAGAAGTTTCACCCAGGGCGGGGGTCCAGCCGCGTTGAAGGGATTCGGCAACCACCTTGCCGCTGTCGCCTCCCTGAAATTGATAGACGATGGCTCGATCGGCGTGCAAGGTTTCTCGCGCCATCTTAACCACGACTTTCAGCAAAGCTTCCAGGTCGTTCACCTGCCGCATCTGAGCCGCGATCGCCAATAGTTGTTTTCGCTGATATCGCAGTTCTCTGGCCGTCCCAGGGGACTGGTCATAGCTCAACCCCTTGGGCTGAGTTGCGGCAAATTCGGCAACTTGACGAAACAGATTTTGGACGTTTGGCTTATCAAGAAGTCCTGCTCGCTTAAGCTCCGACTTTAGCCCTGTCAACGCTGTGACCACTTGCTGAATATCCCGATTGGAGCCGTTTGCTTCTGGCTGAGCGTTGTCACGATCATTGGTGAAGGGTTGAGGCTCTTGCTCCAACTCAGGTTGGCCGCTTCCATGACCATTAGAGTGACCATTAGAGTGACCATTGCTCGTGGGTTGCGGCTCCGCAAGAAACTCGGAGAACTCTTCAAGGGTCGGTTCGGGAGAAAAGAAGGATGACATGTCTAGGGTGGGTTCGGTGCGGCGAGAGGCGGCCATAGGAGATTCCTTGATCAGGGTTAGTTAGGTGAAAATTACTAGTAGAATGCGGCGTAAGTTTGGCAACCACTGGAGGGTTTAGGGTGTGGGGTTAGGGTGTGGGGTTTTAGGGGGAGAGTGGGTGGATTTCAGCTAAGTGCTACTAGTTCAATTCGTGGACGCGCAGACGTGGATCTTGCAGGATGGTTGCAATGTCTAAAACGGTGCTGCGTTGGCCTACGGACGATCGCTGCTCAGCGCTTGTCAGATACCCCTTGACAAACGGCAGCAGCTTTGGCGGAAACATCTCTGGTAGGGGCGATTGCAGCAAACTGGGGTTATGCTGCTCGATGTCATAAACCTCTGGAGTGGCCAGTCCCAGAGATTGACCATTTACCTGAGTGACAATTGCCATGAACTGGTTTGGAAGTCGGGAAATTGAGTGCGATCGCTGAGTTTGTGCGGCTAAAGAATTAAGCCCAACTTGACTGGCTAAATCAAGCAACCACAGCACTTCACCGCGCCAGTTGTAGATGCCCAACACACAGTCAGGCATGTGAGGCACAGGCAGAATATTTTTGGCTTCAACTGTCAGCACTGCTGCAATCTCATCGACTGGTAGCAGTGCCGTCTGATCTAAGCAGAGTCGAAAGCGGAGAAATTTTTGCCCTACTTCTGCGGGTTCTGCCTCTGCGAATAAAGTTTCTAACCTTGAAAGCCCACTTTGATAATTTTTTAGGGCTACGATCGCCTCATTCATTTCATTCATTTCATCCATTCGGCCACCCTGTGACATATTAGTCATTGCCTTTGCTATTTAATGAGTTGTCGAATGGTTTTGAGCAACTCTGCAAGATCAACAGGTTTGGGAATGTAAGCATTTGCGCCCAACATGTTGCCCCATATTTTGTCTACTTCGGTATCTTTGGTGGAGCAAATCACAACCGGAATTTTGCTAGTGCCGGGATCTGCTTTTAATTCGCGACAAAGCTCAAACCCGCTCTGCCCTGGCAAAATTACGTCCAATAAAATCAAGTCAGGTCTTTGGCTCGTAAGTTTTACTTGCGCCTCTTCACCACTTTTAGCGCTGACCACTGCCAATCCTGCATTCTGCAAATAGCTTGTTAAAAGCTGCATTTCAGTGATGCTGTCTTCGACTACTAAAACTATGCTCATAAATTCTTCTCCTTTAACTGGGATAGGGCAGGGTCTCTATCAGGTCTACTCAAAAGTGGATGATTTTTGCACGGCTAGGTATCTTTGAGCGATCGCTAACACTTTGTCTGCCTCTACGGGCTTTGCCAAAAAGCCAGAGGAGCCAACCATCTTGGCGCGGACTCGATCTATGATTCCGTCGTTGCTGGTTAAAATAACGATCGGAACACTTTTGAACTGAGAAATACGTCGGATTTGGGCACAGATCTCGTAACCATTGGCAACTGGCATCACCAAATCCAAAAAGATCAAACCAGGTTTCTTCTCAAGCAAGGTAGGCAAGGCCTGAATGGAATCTTGAATGCCCACAAACTGATACCCTGCTGCTGATAGAATCCGCTCCATCACCTGGCATTCTCTAGCGCTGTCGTCGATGCAGGCGACCATTGGCGCATTAGGTGACACACGGAGCAAAGGCTCACCAAACCCAGAAACATTGACAGAAGCAGGGATGGCGGAGGTAGGGATTGCACTCGCAGGCTGCCCAGAAACGGTGGTCGATCGAGCCGTTCCAGCAACCGATAGATCAGAAATTTTAGTCAGACCCACCAACCCTTTGCGATAAAGCGGAACAAGAACCCGCGTCAACTGCAAAAGATCTTGCTTCATCAAAACGGCTAAATCTCTAAGGGTGCGGCGACCATCCACCAGCGAAATCAGTGTTTTATAAACTTTTTCAGAGGTCTGCTGTTGCAGTTGTTCCGGGTTGCGGAGGACTGGAGCTAGATTAGGCGAATGGTCTGCAAGCCCCAGGGTTCGCCATGCATTCCAGGCTTGCTGAACTTCTAAGAGAAGCTGCTCTGCGTTTAGCAATGCTAGTGAAGTATCTAAGACATCTTCAGCATCAGACTTGAAGGTCACGGGCTTAGTTTCTTCTTGTTGAATGATGTCAAACAATACCTCTGCAACCGTGCTACGAATAATCGAAACCGCTTGCTCTGGAGTAATTTGCTGCCGCTTAACAAGGTCTGCCAGGGTGTGATAGTCCTGGCATTGCTGGCAATTATCCAGAGGAGGAGGGTGAGCGATCGTCTTAGGGTTAACCTGAGAATGCTGGCTTAAGTATCTATGCCAGCGTCTTTTGGGGTGAGGTCCGCCGCCTGCCCAGATCAGCCGACCCATATAGAGATAAAGGCTCCACTGCTGTCCATTGGTTCTGATATCTAGCCGTCCTGTGAAGTGCATCCGACTGCGGACACCTAGCAGACCACTTGGAGTATCGGTAGATGAATCATCCACTAACATGTTGACTTTTCCCTCGTTGAGCACCTGACATGTGCCTAATTTCTTGTTTAGTTTTTATGATGCCCAAGTCTAGTGCGATCTCATCTTTTGTCGAAGGTGACATCAATCACAGACCGCAGCAGATGAAGTCAAGATTTGAAAATAGTGCTCACCAATTGCATGGTTATTGAAGATGGAACAAGCCTACAAGGCCAGCCAGCCTAGAAAAACACGAAAAATACCGAAGATAGAAAGCCGACCCTCTATCCAGCAGAAAATATACTTACGAGTAGGATGGAGACTGACAACAATCTAATCTTTTAGATACAGTGGTGTATCAATCGAGATATATCAAGTGCACGATCGAAAGGGGTGATCAAAGGTCAAGTCCACTGACATCACGACTAACATTTAGACGCTTTCAGTTGCACATCGTCCGTTGAATAACGTCAATTCGACGACTGGACTTTTGCCCTCACCCCAAACCCTTCTCCCCAGGGCGAGTCGCTCTCAAAGCCTGACCCTTACGTGGCTCATCCTCCTTGGAAAGAAAGATGAGGGCCGTTTTAGCGGCATCGAATTCACGTTAAATAGAAAATAGGGGCTGAGTGTGTTCACCCAACCCCCTGATCAACACCATTTGTTGTTTTGCACTAGCTCAGGTCGTAGGAAGCAGCATAGGCAGAGGTTACAGAAGCTTGAAAGGCAATTTTGGTGCGATCGCCCCAGTATTAACTTCTAAAACCCAATCTCCTCCCTTGCCTGTTTTGTCGTTTGAGGCAGCAACGGCTGCCTTGGCAATCTCGCTAAACTTCTTGGTGAAGGCAGTCCCCGCGGCTCCTGCCCCGATATTAGAGCCATATAACAAAATGTCAGCGTCAGGTGTAAACGAGTTAGACCACTGCTGAATGCTGTTTTTGTAGATATTGAGCGAGTAGCGGCTGACTTGAGCCGCGCCTATTGTAAACCCACCGGCTCCTCCAGGGGAGACAATGTGAATAGCGGAGACCTTGGTTGCTTGTGCCAGAACTTGAGTAATCTGGGCAATGCCATCTCGATCGGGGTCTAGCACAACTACATTGATGCCTGCGATCGTGCCTGCGACGAGCTTTTCGTAGCCAGGTAGAGTAGGGTCGATGAAGACAATCTGCCCGCTCAGAGATGGAGCAAGTGGGAAGGGTGCGCCAGGTGCAGGAATGACGGTAGGGTCGTCAGGTGAAAGTTTAGAAGCGGCGCTGATAGAGGGTTCACCAGGGGCACGAGGTAAAAGAATTGGCGGAGCAGGCAAATCGGAGGGGGCAAGAGTAGGCTGAAGGGCGATCGCGGAATCTTCGTCCAGAGATTTGCTCGAAGGCGAGGTACGCAAGGATGAGGTGCTCAAGGGATCTTTAATTTCTTGACTGGCGATCGCAGGATTTTGAAGGGGCAGACTTGTTCCTTCGGTGAGGGGAGCCGCCGCAGAGGTGGATATTCCGTGATTTGGATTCATAAATTGTTGTCCCTGGTGTGACCCAACTGCAATTTAGCCACTGTGAAGATTCGTTGAATTTGGCCTGTACATAGGAAGCACCCTTGAGACTTTAACCTGTCAATTCTTAGGACTTACGATCGTGCGCGCGCTGTAGAAGTTTTGCTTGATTAGGTAGCCTGGTAATTGCCTAAGAGATTTCACGCAAACGTGAATTGCAAACGCTTTGCTAAGAGCACTCAAAAGCCATACCTAACTACTAGCGCGATCAGGTACACATGGTTAGATTTATCTCCTGAAGAATACGAGGATTTTTCTCTAGCAATGATCATTTCTACACCGTAGATCGTGATTATCCGGAACAAATAACATAGAAATTCAAGCTTTATAGAGTCTTTACACAACAGAGAAGCTACCTCAGCCTTTGGAGGGATTCTTTGCTCAAGTCAGGAACAGCTTTTTCAGAGAAGCTTCAAGAGAGGCTCCTTGAAGCCAAGATGAAGCTAAAAAGAATACAGCGATTCTCGATCGCCTCAGTCCAACAATGTCGAGTTTCTGCCCGATCGAAGAGGTTCAGAGAATCATGCCTATTAGCGAATAATTTTCTAGAAAGAATTGGAATATTCCTGCGATCGATTTGCATTCGCACTAGTATTATAATTTTTTATAAAACGTGTTTTATGACAGGAACTTTACTAAATCATCGGCATAATTTTTTACTATATTAAACTGTGTTTTATAGCTTGATAAAACTGTGAGATTTCTTGTATTAACAGCAATCTAATATTCGAGTGAAGCCATGTTCTAAAAGTGTTGCTCTAGCAATCTTAAACCCTGATTTTTAAGCTTGGTTTTACTGCTTATATTCTCTACCATCTGGCATTCTTGCGCCGCCGAGCTTTGCAGAGGTTAAATTCACACCTGCCATCTTTGCCCGAACAAAGTTCGCTTTTTGCAGATTAGCCTCACTCAGATTTGCGCCTCTTAGATCTGCCCCTTCCAAAATCGCACCTTGTAAATTAGCACCCGACAGGTCTGCATTCCTTAGATTTGCACCATACAAGTTGGCTTGAGACAGATTTGCGCCCTGCAAATTAGCATCTTTGAACTCGACCAAGGCAAGATTCGATCGCTCCAAGTTCGCTTTCTCCAAGGTGGCAAAATTGAGCTTTGCACCCTGCAATGCCGCCAAACTAAGGTTTGCGTTCTTCAGGTTTACGCCCTCAAACACAAAGCTGTATAAACTCGCTCCTGACAAGTCGCACCCTTCACACTGCCCCGTGTTGAGAAAGTTTTTCAGTTGAGTAGGGTCAGCCGCCACGGCAGTTGTGAGAACCGTTCCTACAGAAAGAGAAATCAAAGAGAGAGAAACCAAAGGGAGAGAAACTAGGAGCAGCGATGCATTCATGGTATCAGGCAGTGTTAGGGTGAATGGGCATAGGGCGATCGCGCCTCCCTTCAAGAATAGGTCAAGGAGCCATCCAATGGAGCAATATTACAAGCCAGAACATTTGCCTCACTTTGGTCAAATTGGTGAGGGGAATTCTGAACTAGCAGAGAAGTTTTTTGCGTACTACGGAGCGGTTTTTGCGGAGGGCGCTCTGTCAAAGCGAGAGAAGGCCTTGATTGCGCTGGCAGTGGCGCATACTGTTCAGTGTCCTTACTGCATTGATGCCTATAGTAAAGAATCCTTGCAGCAGGGGTCAGACCTTGAGCAGATGACGGAAGCCGTCCATGTGGCGACTGCAATTCGAGGCGGGTCGTCGCTGATTCATGGATTGCAGATGCTCGACCATGTGAATCAGTTAATAATGTGAAACGATTTTCGAGTGGATCAACCATGTTAGAAGCTACAAAGTTAGAAGCTACAAAAGGTTCTGAATCGATCGTACCTCTCCCAGCAAATTTAGAAAAAGCACGAACCACTTCTCTGCTCAGAAGACGATCGGCGCTGGCTTCTGCGCCCTATCAGCGCCAGGTGCTAGCAGATGTTGATTTATCTCAAGCATCTCTGGGGGGCGATTTTTCACAAGCTTTGCAGGCAACAGGTTGGCAACCGCTCACGCCTGCTCCGTTGGAGATTTTTCAGATCAACCTGGGCAAATTGTGCAACATGACCTGTCGCCATTGTCATGTGGATGCGGGCCCCGATCGCACCCAAGAAACTATGGATCGGGAGACGATCGATCTCTGCCTTCGCGCTCTAGATCAGACAAATGCCCACACCGTTGATCTGACGGGCGGTGCACCAGAGCTTAACCCAAACTTTCGCTATCTGGTGGATCAGTGTGTGGCGCGCAACAAACAGGTGATCGATCGCTGCAATCTGACGGTGCTGTTGTTGCCTCGTATGGAAGATCTCCCCGAATGGTTGGCAGAGCGAGGCGTGGAAATTGTCTGCTCTCTGCCCCATTATCGTCAACGTAGTACGGATGCCCAACGGGGTGACGGCACATTTGAAAAATCGATCGCCGCTCTCCAGCGACTCAACACAGCCGGGTATGGGCAAGGCAACCCTCAACGCAGGCTAACTCTAATGAGCAACCCGGTGGGTGCTTTTCTGTCTAGTAGCCAGCCCAAGCTAGAACAGGAATGGAAGGCTGGATTGCAGAAAAATTTTGGGATTGAGTTCGATCGTTTGATCACCCTCAACAACATGCCGATCTCTCGCTATCTAGAATGGCTAGAGCAGTCTGGTAATTTGCAGACCTATCTAGAACTGCTCGTCAATGCGTTTAATCCAGCAACGGTGAAGGGTTTAATGTGTCGCAACACCCTCTCGATTTCCTGGGATGGGCAGCTTTACGATTGCGACTTCAACCAGATGCTGGAACTGGGATGCCAAACCGATGCACAACCGATGCACATCCGCGATTTTGATCCGGTGCGCCTAGCGAGACGGGAGATCGTCACCGATCGCCACTGCTTTGGCTGCACAGCGGGGGCAGGAAGTTCGTGCGGAGGAGCGTTAAGTTAGGGCGTGTCATCATCACCCTGTTCTTCAGCAGCGCTCCTGAATTTGTCATACTGAATTTGTCATACTAAAGCTGTCCTCCTCCTAAATTTTGAGCATGTTTGGTACGTTTCAACAAAGCAACCTGCGGATCGAGGTCAACGCTTCTGAGGCAGCCCTTCGCAGCAGCCTTGCTTCTCCGGCGCAGTTTCCTAAATGGCTATGGTTTGAGCGATTTTCGGCTGGGTTGCCCGATGCAGTTCGTCCGGGGCTGACCTTCAAAAGTTGGGTAGGGGCGATCGCCATCCATCACCAGGTTGAACTGGTAGAACCGAACCGAGTCCGTTTTCTCCTCAGCCAAGGAATTGACGGTTTTCACGAATGGTCGTGGGGCGACGGTTGGATTCAGTCTCGCATTGAAGGCATTTCAGTGTTGCCGATCAACCTGGGGCAGACGTTGAGTTTGCTCTGTCTCAAGCAATTTTTGTCTCAGGGAATCAGGGATCAGGGATGAGGGCGTGCCTTGGGTAGGCTTCGCCAGAGGGAAGAGGACTGGGGCTTAGGGCATCTAATATTTGCTGATTGCCTATTTGCTGATTGCCCCCTTTGTTTTTCCTATTCATGACGCAGAAGTCGCTGAAAGCCTTGATGTGACTGGATCAACTCTTGAAAACGAATCTCAGAAAATCCTGGCCAGACAAGGGTTCTAGCAAGATCTGCCTAATCGATAGCTTGTTTCTCAGGGGTTTACGGTTTTCCGATCCTGATTTGTTTAGCACTCACGGCGATCGAGTGCTAGATTGCTAGGTGGAGAACTGGGAGACCAATGTATGTCAAAGATTATTGTCTTTAACGAAGAGTCGCGGCAGGCGCTAGAACGAGGCGTTAATGCGTTGGCAGATGCCGTTAAGGTGACGCTGGGCCCCAAAGGGCGAAACGTATTGCTAGAGAAAAAGTTTGGTGCACCGCAGATTGTGAACGACGGTGTGACGATCGCCAAAGACATCGAGCTTGAAGATCCCCTGGAAAATGCGGGTGCGTCTTTGATTCGTGAAGTTGCTTCCAAAACCAAAGACCTGGCCGGAGACGGAACGACAACCGCCACTGTTCTGGCACAGGCGATGATTCGCGAAGGTTTGAAGAACGTGGCTGCGGGGGCAAACCCGGTGAGCTTACGGCGGGGCATTGAGAAAGCGATCGTCAAGCTTGTGGCAGAAATTGAAGCCGTTTCTAAGCCCGTCGAGAGTAGTGAAATCGCTCAAGTCGCCACCGTGTCATCGGGTAACGATGAAGAAGTGGGCGCAATGATTGCCGAAGCTATGGATAAGGTGGGCCGAGATGGCGTAATTTCGGTGGAAGAGTCTAAATCTCTGGCGACCGAGATGGAACTGGTCGAAGGAATGCAAATCGATCGCGGCTATCTTTCTCCCTATTTTGTCACCGATGTGGAGCGGCTGATCGCTGAGCTTGAGAACGTTGCGATTTTGCTGACCGACAAAAAAATTAGCTCCATTCAGGATTTAATCCCAGTTCTTGAAAAGATTGCTCGATCGGGTCAGCCGCTCTTGATCATTGCCGAAGATGTAGAAGGCGAAGCACTGGCAACGCTCGTTGTAAATCGCTTGCGTGGCGTGTTGAATGCAACTGCGATCAAAGCGCCTGGGTTTGGTGAAAGACGCAAGTCAATGCTACAAGACATTGCTGTGCTCACCAATGGACAACTCATTTCTGAAGACATCGGACTCAGTTTAGATACTGTGTCGTTAGAAATGCTAGGGACAGCCCGAAAAGTTACGATTACAAAAGACAGCACAACGATCGTCACTGACGCGAATAACACCGCCGACGTACAGAAACGCATCGAACAACTCCGCAAGGAATTGAACGCTACTGACTCTGACTACGACAAAGAGAAACTGCAAGAACGGATTGCTAAACTCTCTGGTGGGGTAGCCGTGATCAAGGTGGGTGCTGCAACCGAAACAGAACTAAAAAATCGCAAACTTCGCATCGAAGACGCACTCAACGCCACCAAAGCGGCCGTCCAGGAAGGTATTGTTCCCGGTGGTGGTACGACGTTGATTCACCTTGAGCCAAAACTCGAAGAACTGAAAGCAACCCTGACCACAGACGAAAAAATTGGTGCTGATATTGTTCTACGATCGCTCGAAGCCCCGCTCAAGCAAATCGCTGACAATGCGGGCGTAGAAGGCTCCGTCGTCGTCGAAAAAGTTCGCGGATTAGATTTCAACGTTGGCTACAACGCGCTGACCAACACCTACGAAGACCTGATCGCCTCTGGCATCATTGATCCTGCCAAAGTGGTTCGTTCTGCTTTGCAGGATGCAGCCTCGATCGCAGGTATGGTGCTAACTACCGAAGCGCTCGTGGTCGAGAAGCCTGAGAAGAAGCCTGCGGGCGGCGGTGCGCCTGATATGGGTGGCATGGGTGGCATGGGTGGCATGGGCGGCATGGGCGGTATGGGCGGTATGGGCGGCATGGGCGGCATGGGCGGTATGGGGATGATGTAGCAAAGAGGGATGAATTGTAGATTTACGCGATGTGCAACTCTCTAGAACCGCCCTCTCCCGCTCTGGGAGAGTGACTCAGACCAGATTGGCTCCCCCTTCTGGCCCAGCGGGAGAAAGGCTGAGGTGAGGGAAAAAATAGTTGTACATCACCTAGATTCTGATTTCTCTATCTACTCTGCATATCCTGGAAAGCGGACGAATCAAACGATTCGTCCGCTTTTCGCTTGAAAGCCTGGGAGGTTGATTGGGGTTAAATTTTGAAGATTTTCGGCCTGTCAAGGAAGCTTTGCCGACCTGAAAAATTACCGTAAGGGTAGTGCCTATGCAGTCTTTTAAGTAACATCGACAGACTACGAATAGTTCGTCGCATAAGCTTCGATTCAACCCTCCTCTGGGGGAGACTTTGCGCTTTGAGCGCAGTCGAAATGCGTCTGATCAATCATTCCGCCTTCCTACTTATTATTAGACATCTTCAGAAATAACAAGAGTACGCTACGAGTAGCGCAAATGACAGGGATTTTCCGCTTTTAGGCGCTTCATTTAGCGTAGTTCTCTTATTCTTGAAGAGGTCTATTTATTGCCAGAGAAATACACCTATCCTTCATTCCTCATCTCGCGATCGCGGGTTGCGCGTCACCAGCACCCAATCTTCTGCCATCCACACCTGAGTTTGGGGAGGCAGCGACCCTAAAGCAGACAGCTTCAACAATTGGTAGGGCTGGGGGTCAGTCTTCCAATGTTTTTGTAAGTCGGCTTCTGAAGCGGGAATTACCGCACGATCGCTATAAAAATTGAGCGAAGGACGATTGTAAGGGTAGGACGTGTAAATTACCTGCCCAGGGAGGGTTGCCTTCTGAATCATCTCGGCAACTGGCTCCACCGGATAGGATTCTGCCAACTCCCAGACCCAATGGTTCGACATCATAAGCACCAGCAGCGTCAGGTAAGTGCCCCACAACAACACTGAGACAAACTGCGTGTCTTGCCGAATTATTAAAATTGCTGCCACCGTAAAAGTCAGCGCTAGGGTTGAAAAAACAAGCTGAATATCCTGTTGAGAGTCGGGCTTGAAGGCATAGTAAGCGCTCCCTACCCAGGCTACGATCGCCAACAGCAAAAACAAGCCAAACCAGATGCGAGCACGGGCGATCGGACGAGAATGCTCAATTTCTGCTGCGATCGGGTTCCACATGCGGTTCAACTGAGCGCCCACTATCAGAGACAAAGCTGGGTAGACGGGCAGAACATACCAGGGCAGTTTGGTCTGCATCACCGAAATCACGACCAGGTAAGACACGCTCCACAGCAGCGCCAGCCTGGCCCAACTCAGATTGCGGTTCTCCCAGGACAGGCGAAACCCGTGGGGCAAAAACACCAGCCAAGGAACCCATTTCAGCAGTTCTAGCCCATAGAACCAGGGGTCTCCACGATTGGGGCCGACGCTTTCCCAGACGCGCTTGGCAGACTGATTTAGCAAATGAGCATCCACAAACACCTGGCGATAATGTTGCCACTGGGCAAAATACCAGAGCGCAACCGGGGTGCTTCCTAAAAGAATTCCTAGCCACAGATAACGAGAGGTGACTAGCCGGGGTGTATCCCAAATTAGAAAAGCTAGGGCGATCGCCCCTAGCAGAATTGCCAAAATTCCCTTTGTGAGAAACAGCAGACCAAAGCCGACCCCAATTCCTAGCCCCCAGCGCAAATCTCGCCGCGATCGCAGCAGACAGGCCATCATCCACAAAAAGAAGCACAGCACTGCCCCATCCAGCATGGCCAACCGTCCGTGGCGCACCACAGGCAAGGAGGTGAGATAGACTAACGCTGTAAAAACGGCTGTCGATCGCTGAAAAAACAGTTCTCGCCCAATCCAATACAACAACGGCACAGAGGTGGCAGTCAGCATCGCTCCGGGGAGGCGAGAAGTCCACTCATTTATGCCACCCAGCTTGTAGAGAAGGGCGATCAGCCAGTGGAGTGAGGGGCGGTTTGTTGAAATAGGGATTGCCCGTCAGTTCTTTGGGGTAGATCCAGTTGTCGGAGGCGAAGGGCGATCGGGCCATTTCTTCGCGCTACCTGGGCCACAATCCCTTCATCCCAGTCGCGCAGAGGGAGGTTGCCCAAACTGACGCTAAACAACAAAACGGCCGCGAGAAACAGCCCCATGAGCCAAAAGCGATCGACCCAGGCTTCAAACTGAGGTGTGCCCTTGCCAAACTGACGATCGATAGAAATTTCGTGACCCATACTCAACTCCTCACTGCCCAGGGCTGCGGTTTGCTCCCTGCATCAGAGATGAGTGGGCGATCTGACCTAATGACTTGCTTCACTTGCGCTCTCAATGTTCCGTTCTTTGCCTAAAGCGGCACGATCAAGTGCATATCAGTTTAATGCAGCACCTGGAAATTAGAAGAGTGTAATCTGCAAAATCTTTACGGATGGTCATCTTCATCTATTCGTAGCCAGGAACTATCCTCTAATTTTTTAACGCTGCTCAGGGTGATGAGGGTCATCACAGCGGCGATCGTGGTGAGTTGCCACCAGCCACAGCCCGCTGCGATTCCTAGGGCGGCCGTCACCCAAATCGAGGCGGCGGAGGTGAGTCCTTTAACTTTGGGCGTATTGCGCCGAGACACATGCAGAATTTCGCCTGCACCCAAAAAGCCAATGCCTGTAGCTACGCCTTGAATGGCCCGCCCCACCGACTCATTAGAGGCTGAAAGGTCTGCCTGGAGAGGGGTCAACACAAACAAAGCCGCTCCCAAACTGACGAGCATGTGGGTTCGCAGCCCGGCAGACTTTTGCTGTCGCTCACGGTTCCAGCCGATCGCGCCACCTACGAGCAGCGCCAGCCCCAATCGTAGAAACAGTGCTTGCCAATCGTCCGATCGAATTAAATAAGATGTCATTGGAGCAAATTGTGGGGCAAATTATTGTGGGGCAAATTATTGTGGGGCAAATTGTCGAGTATTGGGGAAGATCTGAAATTATAGAATCTTCTGAAAATTGCATCGAAGAATACAATCTATATCGCAAGATAGAGGATTCACTAAATGTAATATCAAAGTCTGAACTCATAGAATTTGCAATCATTGGTGTGGGGTAATAGTCCTCACAAGAAACTCACAACTTCTAGATAAATTGTGAATCAGAAAGTTTCTCGATCCCAGCGTCGGTTAAAGATAACAAATTTATAAATTTGTTATTTGTAGCTTGTCATACAAAACCCGCGGGATCACTCCCTAAAAGATGGGGGAATCCCCGGTTGTTAACGATCCCCTGAATGAATTACTGTTAGTTGTGATTGAGAAAAGCTCTTTTTATTCAATTCATCTTTTCATCAAAATCAGGTTAAAAACTCATGGCTGAATGTCCTTGCTGCTCTGAAAAACTGCTTCGCCATATTCGACATGGTGGCATTTATTGGTTTTGTACCCATTGCTGGCAAGAAATGCCAGATCTAGCGTCTCAAGTGCTCGATCGTGAGCATCAAGAACTCATTAAACAGAAGCAATCGAAGACATTAAGTACCCGTTAAGAGAGATGCGTTGATTTAGAAGGAGCAGCGATCGCCCTTTCACGAAAGTTCTGTCTGTTGACTTGAAGTGTGGATGATTTGAGCAAAAGGTCGAGGTTAATCGGCTGACTGACTGACAAAACTCAGAAGACCCTCACCCCAACCCCTCGCCCAGAGCGGAAGAGTCGCTCTGAACCCAATGCTACTTTTCTGACTTCCCTGCTTCCACCAGGGCAGAAGGGATTGAGGAATGAGGAGGCAAGGTTTTGTCAGTCAACCAGGTTTAATCGGTGATACTGGGGCTGGTTGGTGGCTCGGCGCTCAAGAAGTCGAGATTCTAACTGGTATCATGTGTTCACCTCAACACAAAGATCCTGATGAGTCTTGATCTGAGCCGAGATGATTCAATCGTTACCCCTCCTAATGAGGGTCGCTGGCAGCTTTGGATCGATCGCGGCGGCACATTTACCGACATTGTGGCCCAGCGTGATGGGGGTGAGATCATCGTTCATAAGCTCCTGTCGCAGAATCCGGAGCGCTATGCAGATGCCGCCATTCAAGGAATTCGAGAAATTTTAGGTCTTCCTGTCGGTAGTCCCATCCCATCCGCGCAGATTGCCGCCGTCAAAATGGGAACCACTGTGGCCACCAATGCCCTGCTAGAACGGAAGGGCGATCGTACCCTCCTGCTGATTACTCAAGGGTTTCGGGATGCGTTGAGAATTGGCTATCAAAATCGTCCTCATATTTTTGCTCGTCAGATTGTCTTGCCAGAAATGCTGTACGAGCGGGTGATCGAGGTTGAGGAACGCTACACGGTGGAGGGCGAAGAACGAACCTCTGTGCAGATCGATGCAGCGTTAGTTACTTCTCTGCAAACCGCCTACGCTGATGGGATTCGCTCCTGTGCGATCGTTTTTCTACACAGCTACCGCTACCCCGACCACGAACGACAGGTCGCTGCGATCGTAGGCGCGATCGACTTTACGCAAGTTTCGGTGTCTCATCAGGTTAGCCCGTTGATAAAACTGGTAGGGCGCGGAGACACGACGGTGGTGGATGCCTATCTGTCGCCAATTTTGCGGCGCTATGTCGAACAGGTCGCCGCCGAATTGGGCGCTGAGACGAAACTTTTATTTATGCAGTCTCATGGGGGACTCACCGATGCGCGACTGTTTCAGGGCAAAGATAGCCTTCTGTCTGGCCCGGCTGGGGGAATTGTCGGAGCCGCCAAAACCAGCGCTATGGCAGGGTTTAATAAGATCATCGGCTTTGATATGGGGGGCACTTCTACCGATGCTTCTCACTTTAGTGGCGGTGAATATGAGCGCAGTTTTGAGACAGAAGTAGCCGGGGTGAGACTACGATCGCCGATGATGTCGATTCATACAGTGGCGGCGGGGGGCGGGTCGCTTTTGTCCTTCGATGGGTCTCGCTATCGGGTTGGCCCTGAGTCGGCGGGGGCTGATCCGGGGCCGGCTTGCTACCGTCGGGGCGGCGCACTCACGGTGACAGATTGTAACGTTATGGTCGGCAAGGTGCAGGCAAATTTCTTTCCTAAAGTATTTGGCGCAGACGGAACTTTGCCCCTAGACGCTGAGATTGTGCGCCAAAAATTTGCCGAACTTGCCCAAGAAATCGCTCAAAATAGCCTAAATCTATTGGCCCCAGAGGTGCTGCTAGAAATCTTCAATCACTTGTTTCGGGCGATCGCCGAAGAAATGGGGGTGACGCTGCAAAACACGAGTCTTTCGGTCAACATCAAAGAACGGTTAGATTTCTCCTGCGCTTTGTTTGACCAGCAGGGGCAACTGGTCGCCAATGCGCCCCATATTCCCGTCCATTTAGGGTCGATGAGCGAGAGCGTTCTCAGTCTGATCGAGGCGCAGGGTGACACCCTCAAGCCGGGCGATGTCTATCTCTCCAACAATCCCTACAACGGCGGAACCCATCTCCCAGATATCACGGTGATCACTCCTGTCTTTCTGGCGAATGCGGCTCCCCTATTCTATTTAGCCTCCCGCGGACACCACGCCGATATTGGTGGCATTACTCCCGGCTCAATGCCGCCCCACAGTACGACGATCGCGCAGGAAGAAATTTTGCTCGACAATCGGCAACTGGTCGATCGCGGGCAATTTCGCGAAGCCGAGTTACTGGAATGGTTGACAGCCGGAGAGTACCCAGCTCGCAACCCGGCGCAGAATGTGGCCGATCTTCAGGCACAGATTGCCGCCAATGAGCGCGGAGCCGCAGCGCTGAAGCAGATGGTTGCTCACTATGGGCTAGAGACCGTGCAAGCTTATATGCAACACGTTCAGGAGAATGCAGAAGCATCGGTACGACGGGCGATCGGTGTGCTCAGCGATGGCAGATTTATCTACCCCACCGATGAGGGCAGTCAGATTCAGGTCAGCATTCAAATCAACGCCCACGATCGCTCTGCTCACATCGATTTCACAGGCACGTCTCCGCAAACCTTGAGTAACTTTAATGCGCCTCTGGCAGTTTGTAAGGCGGCGGTTTTATATGTCTTTCGCTCGCTCGTAGATGATGACATTCCTCTGAATGCAGGCTGCCTCAAGCCCTTAGAGATCACCGTTCTAGAAGGATGTTTGTTAAATCCCCACTTTCCGGCGGCGGTGGTGGCGGGCAATGTGGAAACCTCACAGGCGATCGTCAATGCTCTGTATGGGGCGCTGGGCATTCTGGCTGCCTCCCAGGGAACGATGAATAACTTCACCTTTGGCAACGATCGCTATCAATATTACGAAACTATTTGTGGCGGTTCTGGGGCGGGGGCAGACTTCGATGGGGCGGATGCCATCCAAACCCACATGACCAATTCTCGCCTCACCGACCCAGAAGTGCTGGAACTGCGATTTCCCGTCCTGGTGGAAAGTTTTGCCATTCGGGGCGATAGCGGTGGTCAAGGGCGACATAAAGGTGGCAACGGCGTGATTCGGCAGATTCGATTTCGATCGGCCATGACGGCGGCAATTTTGTCAGGGCATCGAGTCGTTCCGCCTTTTGGCTTGCAGGGTGGTGCGGCAGGGGCGATCGGTCGCAATTGGGTGCAACGCAGCACGGGTGAAATCGAACTTCTCGGCAGCAGAGCCGAGGTGACAATGCAGCCCAATGATCTGTTTGTAATTGAAACCCCTGGCGGCGGTGGCTTTGGTCAATATCCTTACGTCAACGATACTCGTGATTTCTGATGCTGCGCTCTACGAATGACAGATTCTCTGCACAATGCTTCAATATGGGGTGGCCGTTTGACCCCTATTGGTAGAAGTCCCTGTCGAAGCACGACTTGTGCAAGAAGATTGAGAAGTGGCTTGAGAAATATATATTGGAGGACTCTTGAATGCAGCTAAAGTTTGCTAGCCCTGAAACCTTAACCACGATCGCAGGTGAGCCAGCCGTTTTACTTGAATCGATGCCAGAGAGTTGGCAGCGTATTGTAGTGGGCAAATGGATGACCGAGCCTCGTGTCTACACGGCAATGGCACAGGTATTTTGGCAAAAATCAACAGGGAAACTTTCTCTTTGCAGAGCGACCCGACACTCAACCTCTCAAAATGCTTACTGCGAAGGCAATGGATTGCTGGCCTGGGAAGCCGTGGCTCACTTTGGAGAGGCGTTTCTGCCGGAGAGCTACCCAGATTTGGTGCAAATTCGTGAGGCCATCCAAGTCCGGGATATTCAACAGAAAGAATGTACCGCGTTAGTGAATATTGTCAGCGACTTGTTTGATGAACTTGGCTATGATGTGCCTGCTACGTTTTATTGGACGTTTCTACACCCATTGCAGCGATCGAACTTATTTGAAGTCCGCTCCTTCCGCTTTAGTGAACAGGATCTTGGTATTGCACGTAAATTTGATGCGATTCTTCATGGGGGCTATGTGTCAATGCTGAGACGACTGATTGATAGTGTATCCAGCCGTCATGGTTATTTTCTTGAGCATGGATGCGGCTGCGAAAATCATCTGGCAAAGCTCAAAGCTTGCGATTCATCTTTTACCTATACTATTCCCGATGGGGCACGGCAGAAAACTCTGCGGGCTTTTCTCTGGAGCGTGATGGAAGAATATTTGCTGTTTGAGCTACGATCGGCAACTCGTTTAGTCTATGCAGACAACTTAGTTATATAACCACAGTTACATAACAAGCTAGCATTAGAGACGATCGCGGAAATAAAATAACTCGGCAAAAATGAATGCTAGTGGGGGCATTGCTGTGCCCCAAAGATGAGTGCATTAGTTAATTAACTAGCCAATTAGCTAGCTAAGGGGATATTGCATCCAATGTCCCCAACATTTCTGTAAGCCTGCCACTGCGGGCTTGTGCGATGTAGCAAAGACCCTCTATCTGTTACACAAATTGCCACAGATGCATCTGCGCTGGGGCCTCGAAATAGGGTAGCTGCATTGAGTTTGTATCCCCCCAAATCATACTGGTCGCATGTGATTCGCTCTTCGACGACGATAAATGTTTTGTCGATCGTCTCACAGTAGGCTTGGATTGCTAAGAGCCTGGTTTTGACTTCTTGCAGACATTCTTGGGCAGGTAGATCTTTAGCAAATTGAAGCGTTGTGTAGATTCTCTGGCGTAGTTCTTGCCTAACGTGCAATTGTTGATCTGAGCTTAAAGCACGCTTTGTGCTGATAGATAATGACCTTGCTTGTTGTAATAATTTGCTCATTGCGTTGCTATTCCCACAGAACGGTTTTTGATGTGGAGAGCACCCCGATCTGGATTGAACTTGGTCGATTAAAGCTATCGATTAAAGCTATCGATTAAAGCTATACTTTGTCAGGGCATAAAATTAAAGATTTTGGACGGGGTGCAGGGGTGGAACCTCTGGCTGGGGGCGCAGCCCCACACCCCTTCTAAACCAAAATCTATAGGCTGACGCAGTATATCGATTAAAGCTATCGATTAAAGCTAATGAGGCAATGAGCAATGGACGGTGCAAACTAGAAACATTGCACCGATGAGAGCTGGAGCTAGAAGTATAGATTGGGTTCGATGGCGAAGTTTAATCATTTTACGTTCTTCTCAGGTTTAGAGTTTTAGAGGGTTAAGGACGAACAGTGACAGGAAATTTCAGTTCAAACGGAGCAAAGCTTTTATCCTTTGATTGCCCTGCTAGAACCACCGTATAAGCACCCGCCTTGGGAAATGTAATGGTTGTGCTGATTGCTTCGTGGCCTTTTTGGTGTCCTTCGATTGGTATGGTTGAAAGTGGTAAATTGCCGACGATCGCACGGTTACGCGAATCGTAAGCTGCGACGCTACAGTTGCAATTAGAAGGAGAAATCATGTTTCCATTGCGCCGCATCAACATGAACCAGGTTTTTGTCGGTTTTTTGGGGTAGGGCAGATCATTGGGGTCAAGATGAATCATGACCCCAACATCGCCCGCCGTAGATAGTTTCTGATGGGCACTCACAGAACCGATCGTGGATGCAATCACAAGTCCAAAAGCGGCTAAACCCAAGAAGGGGAAGATCTTGTACATACTACTCTCCTAGCGATAGGTTTCCACGTTGCACTGACAGCCTCTGCAAGACCGCCGTTTATACAGATGCTCAGATGCGATCGTGGTTAGCTGTTAACAGCTAACAAATCTGCAAAAAAATGACAATGGTAGAATAATGAAAACTACCTGCCAGACATGTAGCGGCTCACATAAGGTAGAACGATTGTCAGGCACGGTGTCTAGGTGACGCACTTTTACAGGTTATACCATCATCGCTAAGATGTCCAGTTAATTAGAACCGATTCAAAAATGTTCCAATTAACAAGCTTTCCAGGCGAGCATTGCCGAATGGTGGGCGTTGCAGAGAAGGATGAACCGTCAGATTCGCCCTCACCTTAGCCCTCTCCCAACGGTCGAGGGAACAAGACTTCTGGCTCCCTTCCCCCTTTCCCCCAGGGAGATGGGTTGACAAAGCTCTCGCCCCACTTCGTGAGGAGGCAATTCATCCCTTCATTCAGCAACGCCTTAATCTGCAAGCTTCTTAGTTCTCTTTGTTGATAACTGCGAGCAAGCGTGATAATGAATACCTCTGCCTGAAGGAGGTATTGCAACCTCTGTCTTGCTTTGGTAGAAGCTACCAAAGCACTTTGCTAACGTGCAATGGATGAATCAAAAATGCATATGACTTACACAACCTCAAATACAGCAAACGAGTTGGTGAATGCTTTCCAAAGTTTGGATGTAGACCAGCAACTGGCCCTATTCTTCTACATCTACAAAGAGATGGGAAATTCGATCACTCCGGCTGCACCTGGGGCCAGCACTGTTTCACCCGAAATTGCAGAGGCATTGTTCAATCAGGTTAACTACTCAGGAGGGTAACTGAAGGCGTGAAATGCCCATAAAATGGATATACTTTGTCAGGGCATAAAATTAAAGATTTTGGACGGGGTGCAGGGGTGAAATCCTTGCTGGGGGCGCAGCCCCCACACCCCTTCTAAACCAAAATCTATAGGCTGACGCAGTATATCGTGTTTAGCACCCTGAGAACAAATGATACTTTGCGAAGGTCAAAGAGAAGTAATAGCAGCACAGGGCGTATTGTTAATGACATTTTTTCAACTGCTAAAAATAGGACTTATCATACATATAGTGTCTCAGGGGGTGAGAGATCT
>JAAUOZ010000321.1 GCA_012034655.1 Leptolyngbyaceae cyanobacterium CSU_1_3
TTGAAAACAACGGAACTGAAACTCGTAAAGGACAAACGACGATCGAAGATTTCGCTGCCAAAACTGCAAAAGACACAAAACCTGATTTAGAATTTCGCGCACAAAGACGCAACGAAAAATGTCTTACCAAAGCGACACCGAACAATTCAATGGGCATGAGAGCAAAACAGCTACTTTGTTATAGAAACTTCAGGAGGTTAAAGAAGATGCATCATTGGGTCAGGTTTTGATAGGTACGGGGCTGATCGGGCTGCTGGCTGTTCCAGCGATGACGCAAGTTCGCACAGATGAGGCAGGTTTTCAGTCGAATGTGATTGCGTTTGAGCTAAGTCATGACTCAACCGCATTAAATAAGCAATTTGCCCTCAATCAGTTTCCAGCGATCGTAGATTTGGCTCAAGCAACTCAGTCCAATCAAGCAGACGCAGAGACTCAGGTGATCGAACAGCGCAACAAGGACATCGTCCGGCAGTATTTCGACGGTTGGCGCAACGGAACTGGCAACTTCTTCGACCTGCTCGCTCCAGATGCAACCTGGACGATTACGGGCACTGGCGCAACTGCGGGCACCTATCGCAAGCAAGCATTACTCGATCAAGTCGTTAGCCCAACCAGTGCCCGATTATCGACCCCAATCGTGCCAACAGTACGTGGCATCTGGGCAGATGGCGATATGGTCATTACTCTGTGGGATGGAGCAGCGACCGCCGGGGACGGTAGACCTTATCGGAACACCTACACCTGGTATTTCAGAATGCAGGATGGCAAAGCAGTCGAAGCGATCGCCTTTTTGGATATGCAAGAGTTCAACGACTTGTGGACAAGAGTTTCACCGAGAAACTAGTGCTGGTTGCCCTAGTCAACAAAGTTTCCTGGTTGCCAAAGGCAGCGCAAAGGCAAGGCAACCCTACCAACGGCACAGAACTCAATATGCGAGGCGTTGTTGTTGTGGGACTGAGAGAAAACACGATCGCATGGGCGCGGTTGTATATGGAGCAGCTTGCCAAAGTCGTACAGGCAGACATCCTAAAAGCAGTCTAACTGCCAATCAGCTTTAATCACCTACAAGGAACAATCACCATGTCAACTGTTGAGAACAAAGCTATTGCAATTACTGGAGCGAGTAGCGGTATTGGTGAAGCTACCGCCAGATTACTCGCTCAAAAGGGTTTACGGGTTGTGTTAGGGGCGCGACGCACCGATCGCCTCGAAGCGATCGCCTCCGAAATCCGCGAGAAAGGGGGTTCAGCAGAATATCACGCCCTGGACGTAACCAGCCTTGAAGAGATGCAAACTTTTGTCGAGTTTGCCCAAGAGAAATTTGGTCGCCTTGATGTGGTGGTGAACAATGCAGGCTTGATGCCGCTTTCCAGGCTAGAGGTGCTGAAGGTCGATGAATGGAACCGCATGATTGATGTGAACATTCGCGGTGTGCTTCACGGGATTGCTGCTGCGCTACCTCTCTTTAAGCAGCAACGATCGGGGCAGTTTGTCAATCTATCCTCGATCGGCGGGCACAACGTCTATCCAACCGCTGCGGTATACTGCGCCACTAAGTTTGCAGTTTGGGCGATTTCTGAGGGACTGCGGCAAGAATCGACAGACATCCGGGTTACGGTGATTTCGCCTGGAGTGACGGAAACTGAACTTGCCAGCACGATCACGGATGCTGAAGCAGCGGAATGGGTGGAGGGATTTCGTGAGACGGTGATTCCAGCAGATGCGATCGCGCGGGCGATTGCCTTTGCGATTGAGCAACCCGCAGAGGTGGATGTGAATGAAATCATTGTTCGACCGATTGGACAAATGAGCTAAATTTCGGATTACCTTTACACCAGAAGACCTACAGCGCATCGAAGTAGTTGCACCCAAAGGAATTGCTGTTGGAGAACGGTATGCACCTCGACATATGAGCAGTGTGAATCAGTAGACGTATTCAGAAATGAACATTACCCTATCCCGATTTTGACAACGCACCTTTTTGGGATCGGCAGTGACCCCGTTGATTCATGAACTCATCAGCAACTTGAATCAGCAACTCGATCGAAGGAGTTTATCACCATGTCTAAAGTATCGTCTAACCACTCGCAAAACAACCCTGCCGCGATCGCACCAAACAGGGTCTCCCGTCCGGGCTGGCTTGAGATCGTTGTCGGTCTCGTCGTCTATTTGGCTCTAGGGTTCGGAGGTATCTCGCAATTCAGGCGACTCGGTCTTGACCCCGTGGTCTACGGTCTGATCCTAACTTCATGGACTGGTGTCGCCACGCTGATCGCGTTCGCGGTGGCTGCGCGGCTGCGGATTCGTTCCCTGAGTGCCTTCGGCGTGCGTCGAACCTCCGGACGCTGGCTCCTGATCGGTATCGGAGTAGGACTAGTTGCCTTTGTGCTCAAGAGTCTGGCGATCCTAGCCTGGGTTCAGATCACTGGGGACACGAACAATGTCCAGGATGTTTACGGAGATGGCGCTCGCGGCGGGTTAGTGTCTCTGATTTTGAGCACGGTGTTCATTGCCGTCTTCTCACCCCTTGGTGAGGAACTGCTCTACCGAGGCATCGTCACCAACGCGCTGCTGCGCTACGGTCCGTTCGTTGGGGTCGTGGGCAGCACTGTGATCTTCGCTCTCATGCATGGGATCAACAATATCTTTCCCGCTGCTGTGGTGGCTGGTCTCGCCACCGCCGAGGTCTTCCGCCGCAGCGGATCGATCTGGCCCGGTCTCGTCGTCCACTTCGTTTTCAACCTGCCCTCGTTCCTGTTGATGGTGTTGTTCACCAGCACGGGCTGATAGGACGGATCATCTGGAGATTAAAACAATGGCACTTCTGAAACAATTCGGGATTTTATTTGTATTGGGCAGTGTGGGAATTTTGATGGTTACGATTACATCTATTCCTTTAGTCGAGAAACAGTTAGCGAAACTGTCTCCAGAAGTATTGGAAAAAACACCTCCATTATGGGTTTTACTGCTTCTGCAAGGACTACAGCTTACAATTCTACTGGCAATCAGTATTCTGATCGGAATTGGTTGTGCCTATCGTGTTGGATTAAGCTCCCATTTGATTGATCATTGGGTGTTTCACACCGCTAAGTCTCCATCTTTTGCCGTTGAGATGAAGTGGAGCTTGGGTGTGGGTGCAGCGGCGGCGATCGTTCTCTTGTTGCTCGATCAGTTGATGCAACCTATCCTACCTGAAGCGCTACGAGCAGCCAATAATACAGCGCCAAGTGGGTTGAATTTGCTCACAGCAATATTCTATGGCGGCATCACTGAGGAAATTTTGCTGCGCTGGAGTTTAATGTCGCTGCTTGTTTGGATCGCGTGGAAAGGGTTAAAACAAGGCGTTACGTTGCCAAGTCAAGTGATTTACCAGGGTGCGATCGTTTTAGCCGCGTTGGTATTTGGACTACTACACCTGCCAGCGACTGCCGCGATCGTTTCCCTCACTCCAGTTGTGATTATTCGGGCGTTGTTACTGAATGGAATTGCTGGCATTGCTTTTGGCTGGCTCTTTTGGCAATACTCGCTAGAGGCTGCGATGTTAGCCCATATCAGCTTTCATGTCTTGTCCTTTGCTCTTAGCCTTTTGCTGGCAAGATTTGCCTAAGCTTTTTGCTGGCAAGCATCACTGTATCCATCACCAAATATCGGAGCTAAAACATGTCACGCAAAACGATCACTACCAAAGACCAGTTTCCACAACGGCCACTTACTCCCAGTGCCAAACACCCGCTTCGGCGATTTCTTCGCAAAGCCTTTCAAATCGTTCGCACTAATTTTCGCGCCTACCTCACTATCAATGTCATTGTGTATGGCTTAGTCATCACCGGGTTGGTAGCCGCGATGGTCTTCCCCAACCTGAGCGCAACTCAGGCAGCCATCCTGGAAGACAACGGAACGGCGGATCTTGTCCGATCGCTATTCAATAACCCCTGGCTGTTCTCGCTGACTATCCTGGGAGTCAACCTCACGACCGGCGCGCTGTGGATCGTACTCCCTTCGCTGATCGTTCCCTTTGCTGGCATCGCCATGTTTGCGTATAAGACGTTCACTCTCGGTTTAGCGATGGCTCCGACTACCAAGATTATGGCGGTGGCACTGATCCCGCACTCGCTGACAATACTCATCGAACTCCAAGCTTATGCCCTCCTGATGGTTGGCGCATATATCCTGGGTCGGTCTTGGGTTCGCCCCGCAACCATCGGGACTCGGAACCATCGTCAGGGTTACGTCCGTGGGCTGCAACAGCTTGGTTGGCTGAGTCTGTCCACGCTCCCACTGTTCATCGTCGGTGCGATCTGGGAGGCGTTCTCGCTCCGCTACCTGGTTCATCCGCTGACCCAATGGTTGTTGTAGCCAGTAGGGTGAGTACTGCCCACAAAACTGCACTGTGAAGGGCTTTACAGACTGTTCGGAGTTTGATTTTGGGCTGAAGGTCAATCTTGATTAAAACAGGAGAAACAGAATGAGACAAGATAAAGTGGCTTTGATTCAGTGCAAGGATTTTGCACCTCAGATTACAGAACGGGGACCCTTCGGCGGAGCTTCCGAGTATGAATCCTTCTCTGAGATTGTGAGTGCTGTAAATCAGTGGATCGGAAGTAGAACGATACAGGTGATCAATGTGGAAACTGTTGTTTTACCCGATCGCATCGAAGGCACAAGTAATGGTAACTACGGATTGACGACCAGTAATGGTTTCTACCCTGTAATGATCAGTCAAGGTCTGACCATCAATTGCTTTCAATGTGTGCGTGTTTGGTACAGAGAATAAACTTTATCGGAGAAAGCAATGAAGAGATTTACCTTATTTACTTTCCTGTATCTTGCGCTGGGAGCTTGTCTGACGGCGATCGCATTTGGATACCCAAACCTGTCTTCGGGTCTTCAAATCAGCCTGTTCGCCAGTGCAGGAGCATCCTACCTCATTTGTTTCCTTAGCACCTTCCCATTTTGGCGTGAGACATCGCTCCGCATCTATCGCAGACGGAATTCAGCGGTCATTCTACCCTGGTTGGTGATTGGAGTGAACATTGTTGTGACGATCTGGGAGGTTCAGAGTCAGAACTGGACGATGGAAGCCATTTTACAAGCGTTTTCGCGGCTGTTAGTGGTCTTAGTGTTTATAGAAATCATTGTGATTACCTGGCAAGTGAATTCTGAACATTAGTGTCTAAATCAGATGATCCTACGAACTCGCTCTGCACCATAAGAATTTGACAAATCATTGTAAGAATTTGGAAGAGAAGGAACACCATGAATCAGCCCAAGTTTTTTGTTACTCCCGGTTATGGGGAATACATGCTGAATGAATTGCATTACTCGCAAGCGGTAAAAATTGGCGATCGAGTGGAGACATCGGGTCAAGGTGGCTGGGATGACGATCTGCAAATTCCCGAATCGCTTGCGG
>JAAUOZ010000322.1 GCA_012034655.1 Leptolyngbyaceae cyanobacterium CSU_1_3
ATCAGTTTCGAGTGTGGATGGAATATTTCGGCAAAGTGTTCGGAAAGATCACCATTGCTGTCCATCCCAACGGAACTAGCCAGGAATGCTCTAGCTGCGGAACCGTGGTCAAGAAATCGCTCTCAACTCGCACTCACGCCTGTCAGTGTGGATGCGTGTTAGCCCGTGACCACAATGCAGCGAGAAACATCCTCAGTCGGGGATTGAGTACGGTAGGGCATACCGGAACTTTCGGACTAGAGCCGAGTAACGCTTGGGGAGAAGATACCTCTACTTATGCTGGTGCGAACCTGCCTGAGCAAGTGACTTCATAGAGCCAAGAATCCCCGTGGCTTTAGCCCTGGGGAGTGTCAAGACATAAGAATCTCAGGCTTGAAGTGTTGAGAGAAGACGAAACCTATAACCCTTGTCTAGCAAGGCTTCTACGGGTAATGAATGACAGACCCTAAGATTTCCAACTTCCAGGTTGAGCCTTTGAACTTTGAGATGCCTTGGGTCAGGAAGGAGGCGATCGATTTGGGAGGCGATCGATTGGGTACGCCAAGTTTGACCTGCCCCCCATCAGAACCCGATCAAGGTCGTATCCCAATCGGGCGGCAGCGTCGCCGACTCGTCTTCGTCTAGGAGATGATAAACCGCCCAAACGTCTGGGCCAAAGACAATCTTGTCGCGATCGCCCAGCATATGAGCTTGCAGTTTTTGCCCGTTGATCAGCAAGCCATTGGCACTCGACTTGCCCTTGGGGCTGCCGTCTACAATCCGATATCGGTAGCCGCCATCTTCTTGGGGCAGTTGCACCAGCGTCGCATGACGGCGAGAAACAAACTGCGATGCCAGGCGAATTGTACATCTCGGATCGCGACCGATCGACAATAAACCTTTGTCTAGCCCTATTTTCCGTTCTCCCTGATCATCTCTGACGATTAGTTGATGTAAAGTCATATCTTGTTGATCATCTGTATCAATTCTTCTGGGTAGTATGCCCGATCCGACTATCGGAATTAGGATGAAATCATCTGGTATCACCCTTTTCCCATGCCTTCTTTTCTTTGGTCTTATGTCACACCGGGTATTCCCGACGAGTTGTTTGAGAGTTTGCCTGGCATTCCTATGAGTCAACGAGAAGTGCGATTATTAATCCTTTCTCACCTGAGACTCAAGCGAGATTCCGTCCTGTGGGATATTGGCGCAGGCACGGGGACGATTCCAGTTGAGGCGGGGTTGCTCTGCCCTGACGGGCGAATTATTGCTATCGAGCGCGATGAAGAAGTCGCCAATTTGATTCGCCACAATTGCGATCGCTTTGGGGTCAAAAACGTAGACGTGATCGAAGGCATGGCTCCGGAATGCCTAGAAAATTTGCCAGAACCGCCCGATCGAGTCTGCATCGAAGGAGGTCGCCCGATCAAAGCCATTCTCAAGGCTGTGTGGCAACGCCTCCCGGCTCAGGGTCGCATCGTGGCCACCGCCGCTAGTCTCGATATTCTCTACCAAATTTCAGAAAGCTTCGCCGAACTGCAAGCTAGAAATATTGAGGTGGTGCAATCTGCGGTCAATCGTCTCGAAACCCGTGGCACGAGCCAAACCTTCGCTGCGGGCGATCCAATTTTTGTGTTGAGCGGTGAAAAGTTGATGTGAGCAGCGTTTTGTCTCCCTAAGATCAGCTAAAGTGTTCCAAAGCAACTCTTAACCTTCTTAACCTCTGACTAATCCTCTGAGTAATCATCATGGCGCAGCTATGGGGCAAGTGTTAGACAGCTAGACCAAGTTCTCTTCATGCAAAATTTAGTGTTATGCCTTGGTCTCGTATTTTGAGTGGAATCGTCTTAATTGCCTTCGCGCTCACGATTATGTTGCTCGGCGGGTGGTACTTTACAGCAGGGTTTTGCGCGATCGTCTACTTTGGTCAGTTGGAATATTTTCAACTTGCCCGCGCCAAAGGGTTTGCTCCCGCCACAAAAACCACCCTCGTTGTCAGTCAGATTTTACTGGTGGTTTCTAATTTGTCTGCGAGTTGGGCGGATGCCATTTTTCCAGTCGCAGGTACGTTGATCTGCTTCTATTTGCTGTTTCAGCCTAAGTTTGCCACGATCGCAGATATTTCTGCCTCGATCATGGGGCTGTTTTATGGCGGCTATCTCCCCAGCTATTGGATTCGGCTGCGATCTCTGGGGCAGATCGAAACTAGCAATCTGCCCCTCAATGGCTTTTGGATCACCTCCTGGAAAGGCTTTGAGGCTCTGCCAGATGGCTTGACGAATACGCTGCTGGCATTTCTGTGCATTTGGGCGGCAGACATTGGGGCCTATACGATCGGACGCTGGATCGGGCGCACTCGGCTGTCGGATATCAGCCCCAAAAAGACCGTAGAGGGAGCGGTGTTTGGGGTATCGGCAAGTGTCGGGGTGGCGGTTTTGGGTTCGTGGTATCTCGATTGGCCAGGCTGGCCGATTACAGGCGTAACCCTAGGCTTGCTGATCGGAATTGCCAGCCTGTTGGGCGACCTGACCGAATCGATGATGAAACGCGATGCGGGCGTGAAAGATTCTGGACAACTGATTCCGGGGCACGGGGGAATTCTCGATCGAGCAGACAGCTACGTGTTTACGGCTCCGCTGGTCTACTATTTTGTGACGTTGGTGTTGCCATTGTTGCCAGGTTAGCTCATGGGCTTGCCCTCTCCGTGGGGGAACCAGAATTTTGGCTCTCTTCCTCCCTGGGGAAGAAGGGTTGACAAAGCTCTCGCCCCACTTTGTGCGGAGGGTCACCCAAGCAGATGCAATTTCCGAAGTGAGTGAATCCCCAATCCTACGGGCTAACTAACAACCTCGCCTCACAACTCATCTGCCCCACCTCCAAAACCAACTGCTGAATCTGCGTCTCTGCCCCCAAGTCGAAGGTATATCCGTTGAGATCGGCGATCGCCATGCCTCGCTTGGCTTTGGCGTGGGGCAACCATTGCGGATTCACCAGCCTCAATTCATGGGGGCTGGCCAACTCAAACCCCGTGCGAATGGCGATCGCGCTTCTACTCCCACTCACCGACACCAGTGAAGCACTCAAAAGGACTTGCCCCTCCTCAAGCACAATTTGCAAATCCTGCAAATTTAAATCGGGATCAGACCCAGACGAATCAACCAAATCTCCGGATCTCAGCAACGCTACTAAAAACTCCTTGACCCCATTTGCCAACAATGGAGCCGTCAGCGACGCATCCAAATCTCCTTGCAGCAATAAGACTCTTCCCGCCACACGAACCGACTCCAGCAACTGCAACGGCTTGCCCCTGACCATCTGCCCCAGGTTAACGCGAATATTTTCTCCCTCAAGCGCAATTTCACTCAGATGTAGCCCTTGATAAACCGCTTTATGGGCCGAGAGCGTGACTCGCCGCACGCAGCCTGAGAGAAGCTGCCGATTGCCTGCATCAATGTTTAGCTGCAAGGCCCCTACCTCTGTCACCTGCGATCGCAGCCACAGATTCAAAGCTGAAGCCAGCGCCCTACTCATCAGGTGGCCTTTCTGCGCAGGAGAGTCGGTTTGGTGATCTACGGCGTTGTCTCGATCGGATGGAGAAAAATCCATACAGCTACAGAATAATGGGCGTTGGGTCAGTTTGCTTTCCAGCAGTCTACAGGAATCTGAAGCCATCCTTCGTGGCTTGTGCCAGAGCTTTTTCGAGCTATTTGTCAAAGTTTCATGACTTTTATATTTACTTCGGGATCTTTGTCGTTGACCATAGCAAAATGAAATTTCACGCGATCCCAATGTTGTCAATAATGTCATGAATTCATGACATTATGATCCCCAGCGTGCCCGAAAACTCGTCGATCGTCGCCAAATCCAACACTTTGACCCCTTGACCCAATTCAAGATTTTCTGCACGATGTTTTTGTAGAGAGCGATCCCCAGATTGTTAACGAACGTGAATTTAGACGAGTAGTTAGGAAACTATTGATGCTGTCACAAGCGATTGGAGCAATAAGAATATGGCAACCGAACGTCCTCCTTTAGAAGAAATGACCCTGCGGCAACTGCGAAGGGTTGCGAGTGAGTACGGCGTATCTAGATACAGCCGAATGCGGAAGGAGCAGCTTTTAGCGTCGATCGAAGAAATTCAACGTACCCGATTCTCAACCCCCCCATCTCGTAAACTTGAGGCACAGGAAGAAGTGGAAGCAGCAAAATTTGATGTTGGGCAGAACGATCTCACAGGTGGTTCTTTAGCAGCCGTCGATGAAGATTTGAGAGACCTACCCCAGGGCTACGGCGAAAGCCGCATTGTGCTCATGCCCCGTGATCCCCAATGGGCATACACCTACTGGGACATCCCAAACGAGCACAAAGAAGCGCTACGCGCCCAGGGAGGTCAGCAACTCGCCCTCCGCATCTACGATGTCACCGACATCACCTTGCAGTTTCAAAGCCCTCACAGCGTTCAGGAATACCCCAGCGATGAGCTAGCCAGAGAGTGGTATCTGCCGATTCCGGTGAGCGATCGCGACTACATGGCAGAAATTGGCTATCGCTGTGCAGATGGCCGCTGGCTAGTCTTGGCACGATCGGCGGCGGTGCGAGTGCCCCCGGTTTACCCCTCTGACTGGATTGACGATCAGTTCATCACCATCGCATGGGACGAAGAACTGCGCGGCCAAACCTTCCTAGAACTCGTGCCCCCCAGCAAGAGAATGATGTCTACTGGCGTGATGGCAACTGGTGCGACAGGCAACCCCATCTACGACGAAATCTTTGGCATGGCCCAAACCGCCGAAGCGCAGCGCATTGCTGGGTCACTCTACGGCTCGATGCAACAGGTTCCCATCCACGAAGAGGCAATCAGTTCCTACGTGTTCCCGTCGGGTGTGGGTATGTGGGCTGTGCCCACCATGTCTGGGCTGACGATGTCGGGTGTAGGCATGTCGGGCATTGGGTTTGGGGCTTCGATGCCGCCGATTCGCCCTCGTCAATTTTGGTTGGTTGCCGACGCTGAGCTAATTGTCTACGGCGCAACTGAGCCAGATGCCACGGTGACGATCGCAGGTCGCCCCATCAAGCTCAACCCAGACGGCACATTCCGCTTCCAGATGTCCTTCCAGGATGGCCTGATCGATTACCCGATTATGGCAGTCGCAGCCGACGGCGAGCAGAACCGCGAAATTCACATGAAGTTTGAGCGCGAAACCCCGGCCCGTCGAACCAACACGAAAGAAGAAGCCGTGCAGGAGTGGTTGGTGTAAAGATGAGGGGTGAACTGTCTCTGGTCAGATTCCCGACTTTTTGATAGCGTCACTTAGGAGTGTGAATTAAATATACTTTGTCAGGGCATAAAATTAAAGATTTTGGACGGGGTGCAGGGGTGGAACCCCTGGCTGGGGCGCAGCCCCCACACCCCTTCTAAA
>JAAUOZ010000323.1 GCA_012034655.1 Leptolyngbyaceae cyanobacterium CSU_1_3
CAGCCTCAATGAAGCCCTCAAAAATGTTCCCGGCGTAGTTCAAACAACCCCTGATGATACCCCGATATTTAATGGATTCACGATTCGAGGATTTTTTGCTGGTGAAGGGCAAAATTTCACTCGAAACGGCTTGAGTTTGCAATTTGCAGACTCATCAACCGCCGTGTTCTCGAACATCGAAGGGATTGAGGTTCTCAAAGGACCCGCTTCAGTTCTCTTTGGCAGAGGAAATCCTGGTGGAACTATCAATATTGTCACCAAACAACCCCAGCGTGAGCCTGCTTACTCGGTTGAAGCATCTGTCGGCAGCTATGACTTTTATCAAGGGGCGATCGATTTAACCGGACCCTTAAACGATTCCAAGAGCGCTCTGTACCGACTGAATGCTTCCTATGAAAATGCAGGAAGTTTTGTCGATTTCGTCGATCGAGAAACTTCAGCGATCGCAGGTGCATTAAAGTTCAAACTTAGTGATAGTAGCGATCTAGCCTTTGATGCCCAGTATGTGAGAGCCACCGTAGGTAGAGGGGCTGGTCTTCCCCTTGAGGGAACGATATTACCGAACCCCAATGGTGAAATTCCCAGAAATCGCAACCTTGCAGGTCCAGATGGTCAATTTTCTGTAAATACGCTCATCATTGGGTACAACTTGGAGCATCGCTTTAGTGAAAACTGGACACTGCGAAATGCGTTTTACTTTTCTGACAATGATTATGGAGTCCGTGCAACTGACAATCCGCTTAGTCTCGAATCTGATCTTAGAACTGCACAGCGTGTAGTTTATGGAGAGCAGATTGGTAGGTCGCAAGCCTTTGATTTTATCGCGAATGCTGTGGGTAAGTTTTCCACGGGATCCATTCAGCACCAGCTACTATTGGGTGCTGATTTGAGACGATTTGATTCTAGCTTCTCTTATCCTGGCGACTTCCTAGGAACACCGTTTGATATTTTTAATCCAGTTTACAGTACGGAAGTATTTGAGCAAATTTTCCCTGCTTCCAAAACCACCACATTAACTGATTCATTGGGACTCTACCTTCAAGACCAGATAACGATTACAAAAAATCTCAAGTTGCTTTTGGGTGGTCGGTTTGATGCTTTTGATCAAACCGACAAAGATTGCTCACAAATACTGAAACAGCTCAGTCTGGCAGTGCTTTTAGTCCCCGTCTGGGCATTGTCTATCAACCCATTCAGCCAATTTCGCTCTATGCCAGCTACAGTCGCTCGTTTACTCCCACGCTTGGTAGATCTCGTAATAATGAGCCATTTAAGCCGGGACGTGGGACGCAATATGAAATTGGAGTCAAAGCAGACATTAACGACAAAATTTCAACGACCCTTGCATTTTATGACCTGACTCGGACAAATGTGACCACCGCCGATCCTGATAATCCTGAGTTTGAAATTCAAACGGGCGAACAAAATAGCCGAGGCATAGAACTTGACCTATCCGGAGAAATTCTCCCCGGTTGGAACATTATCGCAGGCTATGCTTATACCGATGCGCGGATTACGAAAGACAATACCTTTCCTGTCGGTAGTCGGATCGGTAATGTGCCCAGAAACAGTTTCAATCTCTGGACGAGCTATGAAATTCAAAAGGTAGTCTGCAAGGACTGGGTTTCGGTTTAGGACTTTTCTTTGTGGGAGATCGCCCTGGAGCTTTTGACAATTCCTTTAACCTGCCCAGCTATCTTCGCACGGATGCGGCGATCTTCTACAAGCGAGGTCGATTCAGGGCGGCACTTAACATTAGCAATTTATTCGATGTTGATTATTTTGTGACTTCTAACGCTTCTTTCCCTGTGTATCCAGGAGAACCATTAACGGTGCAAGGAACAGTTTCATGGCAGTTCTAAAGACTCGATTTCCGATGCGCTATCTGTTGCTAGCAATTGCGATCTCCACGGTCTTGGTTGCTTGCAATTTCAATCTGTCTAATACAATCATTGCGGCAAAACCTGCCCTAGAACACTGTCGCATTGTAAAACATGATATGGGTGAAACCTGTGTGCCAATCAATCCACAGCGCATTGTTGCGCTAACTCCTGAGCGAAGTCTCGATCATCTAGCTGCTCTCGGTATTAAGCCCGTTGCATATACGAGCTACGCTATGAAACGAGACAAAAGAGGCGGTCTGTTTGGAGCCTCGTGGAATGACGTTCTAGGCGCAAAATATGTTGGTACCCCCTATGAGCCTTCCCTTGAAAAAATTTTAATGCTCAAACCTGACTTAATCTTCAGTTACCCCGGACTTGGTAATTATCAGTTGTTATCTGCGATTGCTCCGACAGTTGCAATCTCCGATCTGCGTGATCCAGTAACGAACCAGGTATCTTTCAAAGAAATGTTTCGATACACAGCAAAAACGCTAGGCCAAGAAGAAAAAGCGGAGAAAGTTCTCAGGCAATATCAGCAACGAGTCGATCGGTTGAAGGAGCGCTTAGGCGATCGGTTACAGCATTTAGAAGTTGCTGTGATCTTTTATGGAGAGGGCTTTATTTATGCAGTTAGCAACCGAGCTAAAATTTTACCGCTTATTATTTTTGATGATATTGGATTACGCTATAAATCTTCACCTATTGATGAAAACAACTCGGAGCCGCCAATCAGTATTGAAACGATTAACGAATATGATGCGGATGTGCTATTTATTGTAGACGTTGCCGAAAGACCCTATAGCTTTTATTTACAACAGCCCCTGATTGGTAGCTTGAACGTCGTGAAAAATCATCGAGCCTATGTTGTCGATCCTGAAACTTGGAGCGCACAAGGCATCACAGGCGCAAATAAAATCTTAGATGACCTGGAAAAATACCTCGTTAACTCCCCCTAGTCTCTGACTCTAAACGGATAAGTTAGACTAGGACAGATTTGGTTAGCTTTGTCACTATGACCCTCGCTCCAAACACCCCCAACCTCACCCTGCCAGACCACAAGGAGTTGCCTGAGTCTGATGGATCTTTCGTGAAAAATTTTCAAGAACATCCCCAAAGTCTACTGCTGACCAGCTCAATTCTGCCCATCCTCGATCAACTTCATCCTGACAGTCAGTATGCTATTGGTCAAGACTGCGGCATTTACTGGCGACTGACAGACCCCCCAGAGCGCGGTGCCGAAGCCCCTGACTGGTTTTACGTCCCCAATGTTTCTCCCCTTATAGAAGGTGAGCGTCGCCGCTCCTACGTGATGTGGCAAGAGATTATTGCACCACTCATTGCCATTGAATTTGTCTCCGGCGATGGCAGCGAGGAACGTGACCAAACCTCACCCTAGGGAAAAACAGACCAAAGCGGGTAAATTTTGGGTCTACGAGCAAGCAATACGTATCCCCTTTTATGCCATTTACGAGGTTGATAAAGCCGACATTGAAGTGTATGAACTAGTGGGCAGACACTATCAGAGAATGCAGCCTAACACTGCCGGACGTTACCCAATTGTCGAGATGGGTGTGGAGTTGGGTATTTGGCAGGGTCAATATTTCAACCAAAACTTGCCGTGGCTGCGTTGGTGGAATGCAGAAGGAAACCTATTACTCACTGGCGAAGAACGGGCTGAGCAAGAACGACAACGGGCTGACTTAGAAACACAACGAGCTGAACTTGAAGCACAACGGGCTAATCAGGAAGCACAACGGGCTGAACTTGAAGCCCAAAGAGCCGAAGCCGAAAGACTTCAAAAAGAGAAGCTAGCGGCTAAATTGCGTGAGTTGGGAATTAACCCAGAAATACTTTAATCACATGACTCAACCCACGCTGTTCATTTGCCAATCTTGCTGCTTCTCCGAAGATCGCCCAGAAGACCAACCTGCTGATGGAAAGTGTTATTGGAGCAGGTCAAAGCCCAATCACAGTCAGATGCACTCAAGGTGCAGCCTGTAGGATGCCTGTGGGATTATTGTGGTCATGCCTGTGTGGTGGCTTTCTCCGCTGCCAACAAACCCACCTATCTGTTTAGCGCGATCGCTGCAAACTTTGCCGATGCGTTACTCGAATTCGCCGATCGATATATTCAAAGCAAAACAGGCAACATCCCCCATCAGCAGTTCCCAGAGCTGTTGCGGGAGGTGGCGATAGCGAAGATTCCATCAGTGAGTCAAGATGGGATGGCAGAGGAGTAGATGAGTAAGGCGCGATCGCTCAATTTCCAATACTCCTACTTTGATGTTTTTATAGACTCTCAATGAACTCCTCAACCTTAACCTGCGCTTGCTTGAGAATGCCGCTCAAAGTGCCGACTTTCAACTCCCGATGCACAGGAATAACACAACCAATCTCACTTTCTGGTGTTTCCCTTTTCATCACAATATGACTACCAGTCTGTCGAACTTGCTCAAACCCTAGACGTTCCAATGCCCGAATCGCTTCTCTACTTGAGATTCGTGGCATTTGAGGCATAGCTGACCTCAATACTAGTCACAAATCTAGGAGAAGTTTCAGGTAGGGGAAATTCTTCTAAGTAGAGCCGCGTTGCCTCTCTCAAACCCGCGATCGCCTGCTCGATGGTTTCCCCTTGATCAACCGTACCAACCTCTGGACATTCAGCAACATACATATCATCTTCTTTATGAAGAATGACTGTGAAGCTACGACTCTTCATCGTGTTCTATCCTCAAAGCCTTTTATAACAAGGATAGCATCACCCTTTCTTGGCATGCCTACTAACATAGCGTTCGCACTCTCTCCTTAATCCCTTACTCTCCACAAACGAATCCTCAGGGCAGGGATCCATTGAATCCTTCCATAATCTTTTCGCCAGAAGCAAGGGTTCTGAGCTGACTCTATTTTGTCATTAATCAGGAAAGATGCATATGAATATGCTCAATTCTTTGCACAACACCCCTTCGACTAAATCCACAGAAGTAGCAGCCTACATCGGGATTGATTGGGCTGCTCGGAAACATGATATCTGTCTCCATGACATCTCAACCAACACTCAGGAATTCTGTGTCATTGAACATCGGCCAGAAACAATCGCCGAATGGGTCGCAGGATTACGCAAGCGTTACGGGGGTCGCCGCGTTGCGATTTGTACAGAACAGAAACGAGGTCCCCTCATCTATGCATTATGTAAATACGACTTTTTAGTCATCTATCCGATCAATCCTAGAACCGTAGCCAAATACCGTCAAACCTTCAAACCCAGTCGTGCCAAAGACGATCCAACAGATGCAGCTTTGCTAGTCGAACTTCTGTGTAAACATCGAGACAAACTCAATATCTGGGAACCCCAGAGTATAGAATTAAGGAAATTAGCACAACTCGTAGAAAGCCGTCGCAATCTAGTAGGAGATAAAGTCAGATTAAGCAATCGCATCACAGCCTCCTTAAAGAACTATTATCCTCAGGCATTGTCGTGGTTTTGACCGACAAAAGACACCC
>JAAUOZ010000324.1 GCA_012034655.1 Leptolyngbyaceae cyanobacterium CSU_1_3
ATTAAACTTAAGACCTCATCCCCTAACCCCTGCTCCCAAATGGGAGAAGAGGAACCCATTTTTCTCCCCTCGCCCGCTCTGGGAGAGGGGTCGGGGTGAGGGCTAATGGCAGGCATCTGACATTTAATTAAGTCTGTCTACTTAGCAAGAGATTTGAGAGAATTGTAATGTTTGCCGCCTAGCTCGATCGTGTTTAAGGCACAGCCGACATCCAGGCGATCGAGGAGATGATCGAGGTCACGGGCAATGAGATTGGTTCCGTGGTCAGATTCGATCAAGCCGACGAGGGCGAGATCGGTCTGGGTCGCAAGGCTGTGGATGCCCAAAAGTTGAATACGCCCGATTCATAAGTGCCGCAGGGAACCGAGGGATTGTTGACTCCGACACAGCGTTCGTTAGCGAGAAACCACTGGGCAGAGGGGTAGCCGTGAAAGTGAATCATCGGTGCGCCGTTCTCGACGAGTTGGGGCGTATAAAGGGCCGCAGAGAGGGCGATCGCGACCATGACGTAAATGTCATAGGATGGCTTGATGTCGGCAAATTCTGCGTCGCAGCCTTTTGGCACTTGAAACATCAGCTTTTTCTTGAGTCCAATCCGGGTCACGTCGCGGTGCAAATCGAGGTTGGTTTTGTTTGCGCCCGATCGTGAACTGACAAGCCAAATATCAGGAATTTGCCTAAAAACCTCTGTCTCGCCAATTTTAGTTTTGACATACCAGCGACCCGCTTCGTTTTGCCGCACTTCGCCAGAACTGAAGCCCTGCACAGGGGCTAGCGTTTCCCATTGGGTTGCAGAAATTTCTCTATCACCGATGTATTGGGGCGGTTCAATGTAGCAAACGAAGCCGTAGGAAACGCCCGTTCTGCCATTCATGATCACATTGACGATATCGCGGTGAGACTTGCGGCGAATCACTTGGCTGAGTTTTGATCCCGCAGGAAACAGCCCGGTGGGGGCGAGTTTGTTGCCCAAAGTAACTAAACTTTTGGCGTAATTAGATTGCTCTGGGTCGTATTCTCCAAGCTCAAAACGGCTGAGAGGTAGCGGTAAAATAGGAACAAAAATTTTGGGAATCAAAGAATTAACGACAAAGCGATCGAACTCCTGTCGAGGAAAAATTGAATCAGAAAGATTCATATTCAAAATCGAAAGCTGATCGTCTGAAACTCCGATCACAATTTCTGAAAAGTTCTTAATCAGAGTGTTTAGACCAATTTTTATTTTCTGAGGATAGGGCAATTCTGGATTGGCCATTTCTGAGTTAAGCGGCGTTAAGACAATCACCTGAGTATTGGTAGGATCTTGGACGCGCTGACCAGCGTGTTCTTCTGCCCACGTCGCTAATTGGGCGATCTGAGCGATCGAGAGCTTCTGGTTTTTTGCGACAAATCTGGAGTACGTTTGATAGAGGGTTTCTGCGGCAAAAATTCCAGCTTTGCGTGTCATTGATGGGTGTCTTTCAACATCGACTACAGCACTGATTCCCGCACGAACAATTCTTGTTTTGATTTGCTTTGAGAGTCCAGTTTTAGGTAGCTTAATGGTATAGAAATAGTCAACCGTTGCGGTTTCCCAGGGTTCAATTTTGACTCCGTGACTCAGAAGCTTTTCCTGCAATTCCTCGCGCAATTTCAGCACTTGAGAATTATTATAATTTCCAGGTAACGGTCGAAAGGTGACGGTTAGCTTTTGGGCCATGCTGTGGGGATCTACGATCGGCGGACGGTAGGCTGAATTTGCATCAGATAAGCCACTGATCAAACGACCGATCGTATGTAGACTCAATCCTTGATTGCAAAAAAGTTGAGAACCCAGATCGATTTCTTCACGCAAAAAAGACAGAATTTCCGCTTTATATTGAGCAAGCTTCTGTCGCGTTTCGAGGGATAGTGTGCCTTTAGAAGAGCGAACACTAAGCTTGTCCTGGTTTGCCTGTACCTGAACGCCTTGTTGAGCCAGGTCGGTCATTAGCTCGGCTATGTTCATGAGATTGCCTCGTGCCTGAGAGAGAACATTTAGATTTCAAAAAAATCGGCTTTAGATGCTGCCAGATCCTCAGCTAGACGTTGAGAAAGAGAGGCGATCGTGGGATAGTGCCACAACAAAACAGGGGACAGAGTATTGCCCAATAGTGCTTCTGTTTTGCTGGCAATACTCATCGCCTGAGCAGAGTCTAAGCCGTAGCTTTCAAAGGTGACGGTCGGATCAACTTCATCGGGTTGAACGCCAATTTGTTCAGCAATTTGAGCAACCATCCAAGATTGAATATGGTCGGCAGTTTGCATTTGGTTTACTGTGTCATCTGAGATTTTTTGAACCATGAGAACAGACCTCTTAAACTTGAGAATTTTCTATTGAATACCAGATGATAGACCTCTGGTATTATTCAAATCGCTTCTGGCACATATTGACTATAGGCTGCGGGCAAAAATAAGCTCTGGGCTTTGAGGTTTTGGATGCGATATAAGTAGGCGGCTCCTATCATTAAATGATTGGCAACATCTACCACACGACGATTTTTAGGATCAGCAAGATAAGATCCTCTAACCCAATCGTTAAACGAACCCATTGCTGGGCCGCACCAAATTTGGTAATCGATTTCCCGCCCTTTTTCACCTATGCTCGACCAACGAGAAGACAGTCCCAAATACCATCGAAAAATTAGTGCCATTTTGCGTTTGGGATTATTAGCAGCCCGATCGATCTGGTCGGGGTCACGCTGTTTGAAAAAAGAAACCGTGTCATCCCAAACAGTGTCTAGATTGCGGCGAAAAATTTGCCGCTCGATCGACTCGCGCTCTTTAGCTGGAATCGCTTCGATCGAGTCGTAATTCTTGTAAAGTTCATACAAGGTTTGGGCACGAACCGGAAACAACGTACCCCGTTTTAACACTTGCAGTTTTACCCCCAATTCAAACATGTCGGCAGCAGGAGCCATCATCACATCTGCCATTTCTGCCTGAGCCAGAACACCCTTGGTATAGGTTGATGCACCAGACTCAACGCAAGACTGATTGATTGAACCCGTCACCACATAATCTGCGCCCATCATAAACGCCGCTAGCGCCGCTTCTGGTGTGCCAATTCCGCCCGCAGCGCCGACTCTGACCCGATGGGCAAAGCCATACTCAGCCTGAATTTCATCTCGCAGCGCCATCAGCGATGGCAACAAACAAACCAGGGGGCGGTTATCGGTGTGGCCACCAGAATCTGCTTCGACGGTCAGATCATCCGCCATAGGCACTTTTTCCGCCAAGATTGCCTGCTGTTCGGTGATCAAGCCTGCGCTGACCAATTCTTTGAGTATTCGAGCCGGAGCAGGGTGCAGGAATTTTGTGGCCACTTCTCGGCGTGAAACTTTAGCAATCACTTTATTGTTGATCTGAATCTCATTGGCGTTGTTGAGACTCAATCCCGCTGCTCGATAGCGCACCACATAGGGAGTCAAATCCATGAAGGCAGAGGCTTCGATCGTTCTCACCCCATATTTGAGGTATAGCTCAACCGCTCCCCGCTCCAAAGCCGCCTCATTGGGGCTGTGAATCAGATTAAAGGCGCAAATTCCTTGAGGGAGAGCATTTTGAATGCGCTGAATGGCCGCCTCCAATCGGGCTGGCGGAACTCCACCCGCACCAAAAGAACCCAGCAAGCAGATCGCGCCCAGGCAATCACCAATTCCTCACTGGCGATCGCGCCAGCCATTGCCCCCGTCGCGTAGGCATACCTCACCCCGTGAAACGATCGAAACCCAGGATCGCCCAACTGCCGAGCCGGAAAGGCCCCATGAGATGCCAAAACCTCCGCCTCCCTTGATCGCCCATTACCGTTCTGGCTCAGCGTTCCCTCGTGCGTCACGCCAATTTGCCCATTGAGCCGCACCACATAGCAAGGCTGATCGAGATTTAGCAGCTTCGATTTGATATCTGCCGGGTGAAACGCGATGAGATCGGGCGACCCGTGCCACGCCCCCAAAGGAGAGCTTGCCCGACCCAAATATCGGATTCCGTTCTCGCTGGTTGCCATCTGTGCCGTTACCATCAGATCCTCCACATCACTAAAAAATTTGAAACCAATTCGTCAAATAACCGCTACAGATCAAGAGATTTCCTTGAAACCCATCCCTCATCTCTCCTTCTCCACCAACCTCAGCCCCAGGTTCTTAGAAATCGAGATCATTTTTCCTCCAAAGAAAATGCTCAATTCGGCTCTGACGAAGGGTTCTGGCGATAGACCGATTTCAGTAATCTCAATCTGATAGGTGAGAGCGCTAGTTGTGGAAGTAATCTGCCCTCGGTTGCGTCCGCCTTGGGGCACATTGAGAACGGGCTGGAAGGTAGCATCGATCGTTTGACTCTGCAAGCCCAAATACAGCATGTAGAAAGCGATCAGTTGCGTTCCTCCTTCAGCGGCTAGCGTCCCTGGTAGGCAGAAATCATCTTTGAAGTGACAGTTAAAATACCAGGCTTCGGGGTTGAGGGTCTTTTCGGCAACGATTAGCCCCAATCCCCATGCGCCCCCAGTCGGATCAACGGACACCACCCGATCGAGCATCCGCATCGCTGGCGACGATAACCTGAGCGAAGGATTTTTGCCCGACTGCTGATAGGCCTCGCCAAAACAGGCAGCGAAATCTCCCTGACTGAGGTGCAATAGGTCTTCGGCGGTGAAGCTAGTTTTTGCAGAACACAGCAACGGGGTAAACGATCGCGGTTGAATCTTGAGCCTTGCTTCGCGCTCGACTTTGGTGAGCGTCACGCCTTGCCCGTTTCGCAGTTCCTCGTTGGTGAAAAATCCGGCTCCCGACTTGAGCGAAGCCATCTTCTCGCCGCGCACAAAATAGTCACAGCTAAAGAAATAGAGCAGCGTGTTGTTGCCCCGCGCAAAGGAGTTGATCTTCACCTCACAGCGAATCGTGTCGCCCACCCTTGGCATCTGGCCAAAGAAGGTTACGTGCCCATCCAGCGCTCGATAGACGCGATCGCCCTGATTCTCGAATCAACTCCCAGATAGCTGATCAGCAGCATATTTGCGTGGCAGGCTTCCATGAGCACCGCCCCCGGAATCTGCCCGTCTAGGGCGTACCAGGCATTTTCGGGGATGTCGAACTCGGTTTCGATCGTGCAAGGTTCATAGCAGCCGCGTTTGGCGGTCATTTTGGTGACGCGACTGAGAAACATGTAGGGCGGCATTGGTAAACGGACGCGACGAGAATAGGTATCCACGATCGCGTAGTCGCTGCCAAAAACGTTGGAGATTTTGCCCTCAGAAAATTCGAGTAGGTCATCAAGGCAGAAGAGGGGAGCGGGAGGAAGGGGGGAAGGAAGAGGCGGGAGGGAGGCGGGCTGGGCGAT
>JAAUOZ010000325.1 GCA_012034655.1 Leptolyngbyaceae cyanobacterium CSU_1_3
CTCCTCAACTTGCACTCTCCCTCTCGCGTCGCCAACCCAAACGCAACTGCTCCTTACCTAGCGTGACCAACAAATAAATTTCAGAGGACTTGAAAATTCAGCCACCTCTTGCACAATGCAGAGAAATTTTCTTCTGCATTGTGCAAGTTTCACGCATTTGATCCATTCAAGAGGAAGTCTACGATGAATGCCCCTACATCGATTGCGGAAATTGATTTCAATCCTATTCCGGGTAAGAAATATTGGAATTGCGATCGCGAGTGGCGAGAAGAGTTTATTTATTTCATGATGGTCGATCGCTTTCATGATGATCGCAACCGATCGGCGGTGCAAACCACTGCTCGATCGCTGGGGAGTGGCACACAGACACAGTTGAAAAAGTTTTGTGGAGGAACGCTCAAGGGTATCGAAAAGCACCTTGACTACATCAAAAATTTGGGCTGCACTGCCCTCTGGCTGAGTCCGGTTTTTGAGAACAATGACGCGCCCGATCCCAACTCTGACAAATATCACGGCTACTCCATTCAAAATTATCTGGGGATCGATCCGCGTTTTGGAACCACGCAAGATTTAATCGATCTCGTCGATTCTGCACACCGTGAAGGAATGCGTGTCTTTTTGGATGTCGTTGCCAATCATTCGGGTGATATCTGGTTTTATCTGAATGATGTTCCTTACTATTACGATGCCGATAAACAATATCCGTTTGGTGGTTGGAGGAAGCCCGATCGCCCCCTGCCCACTGAGTTGCGAAACCAGGCCTATTACCATCGTCGGGGCGAAATTCGCAACTGGGACGGCTACCCCGAAACTCAGCGCGGAGACTTTTTCTCACTCAAGGGCTTCAACAACGAAGATGACTACGATGGCTTGAAGCTTCAGGATGTGATCATTAAGGCACACCGCTATTGGATGCAGGTGGCAGATATTGATGGCTTTCGGTTAGATGCCGTCAAACATATGGGTGAATTGGCGATCGCCCGCTTTTGTTCAGAAATTCGGGAATATGCCTATCGCCTGGGGAAGCGGCAGTTTTTGATGTTTGGTGAACTGGTGGGCGGAGACGATGCGATCAACCGTTACATTGGCCCAAACACGCCGACCGATCTCACTAGCAAAACGGTTTACTTTGGTCTAGATTCTGTTTTAGATTTTCCCCTCTATTGGACGTTACCCGGCGTAATCAAAGGTTTCAGTTCTCCGGTAGACTTGATCAACCGCTACGAAGCCCAACGTCAACGGGCCCTGAGTCGAGGGGAATTGGGACGTTATCTAGTCACATTTGTAGATAACCACGACCAGATTGGGCAAGACTTCAAACGGCGATTTGCAGCCGACACCCCCGACGAACAGGTCATTGCAGCGATCGGCTATCTGCTTTGCGCGTTGGGAACTCCGTGCATTTATTACGGCACAGAGCAGGGGCTTTCGGGCAAGGGCAACGGCGATGAATTCATTCGAGAAGCACTGTTTGATTTGAATAATCCAGATGTGAATTATCTCAATCAAAACTGCAAGATCTACCAGGGAATTGCAGCGATCGCTAAGCTCTACCAACAACTCGAAGCTCTGAGATTTGGTCGTATGTACTTTAGAGAAATCTCTAGGGATGGTCGTGATTATGGTCTGCCCCAAGGACAGCCTTCTACTTTGGCGTTTTCTAGAATCTTGGCTGGTGAAGAAATATTGATCGCTTACAACACCTCTGCGACCGAGACGCGCAAAGACTTTGTTTTGATTGATAGCGGATTGCACAAAGCAGGGGATTCTTTGAAGTTTCTCTACGGCAAAGATGGTACTGTACCTGTTCAACAACACCCCAACCCCGACCTAGGCATTCTTGCGGTTCAATTAGAGCTAGAGCCAATGCAATTTGTGATTTTGACTTGACTTTATATCGTTTTCTATCAGGGGTGAATTGGAAGCCCAGACATGGCTCCATTCACCCACTTGATCAAGTGCCATTGATCAATAGTACTTCCTGATTTTTGGCACACAATTCTTGCACACAGCACCTAAATTACGATCGTCACTTCGACTTCGCTCTGGGCGCAAGCTGGCTGAGCAAAGTTGAAGACAGTGGGTCATGTCTTTGCTAGAAATCTCCTAAGTCAACCCACGATCACAAAGCGAAAGCCCGATCGTTTCCCATCATTCGATATTCTATGTAAAGGCTTTTATTCCCCATCCCTCATCCCATGCCTACAATTCGAGTTCCGGCTACGACAGCAAACATTGGCCCTGGTTTTGATTGTCTGGGCGCAGCGCTCACGTTGTATAACGAATTTAAGTTTACGCCGCTCTCAACCGGAGACTCTCTGCAAATCAGCGTCACGGGTGACGAAGCCGATCGCGTTTCTACCAATGCTAGCAATCTGGTTTACCAAGCCTTCTGCAAAGTTTTTGCTTACCTGAGACAGGAGCCATGCGCTGTCAAGATCGAGATTCAGATGGATGTTCCTCTGGCTCGCGGGTTAGGGAGTTCGGCAACGGCGATCGTCGGCGGGTTGGTCGGTGCAAATGTTCTGGCAGGTTCTCCTCTGGCGCAAGACGAAGTGATGCAATTGGCGATCGCCCTAGAGGGGCATCCCGATAATGTAGTTCCGGCGTTGATTGGAGGATGCCGCCTGGCAGCATCGGGTATTGCACGAGACTGGGAAATCTGCGAATTGCTCTGGCATTCAGAGATTATCCCGATCGTCGCCATTCCTGATTTTGAACTTTCAACCGCCGAAGCGCGACGGGTATTGCCCGCCGATTATAGCCGTGCCGATGCAATTTTCAATATGGCTCATCTGGGCTTGCTGGTACGAGGACTAGAAACGGGAAACGCCGACTGGCTCAAGGCTGCCCTGCAAGACCAAATTCATCAACCCTATCGTCAAGGGTTGATTCGAGGATACGACGAGATGAGAGCGGCGGCGATCTCATCCGGGGCGCATGGGTTGGTGATCAGTGGCGCGGGGCCGACTTTGTTGGCGTTGTCTAGCTGGGGCGATGCAGATGCCGTGAAGGCAGCAATGGAGGCAACTTGGACGCAGCAAGGTATTGGTGTTGTAGTCAAGACCTTACAACTCGATCGAGTTGGAGCGATCGTCGTTGATAATTAAAAACCTGACTCAAAAATCTGAATTCTAATAAAGGTTTTTGCTTCGTTGCTTAAATTTAGACTGATATTAAGTGAACGGTGTTAATGAACTGGGTTAATGAACTAGTAGAATGCGGCGTAAGTTTGGCAACCACTGGAGGGTTTTGGGTGTGGGGTTTTGGGTGTGGGGTTTTGGGGGAGAGTTGGTGGATTTCAGCTAAGTGCTACTAGAGAGATTAGTTTTAAGGCTATTTTTACGAAGGAAATGACTAAACGTAGGGTGGCAGTGGTGAAGTCAAACGAGCGATCGTGCTTCGGGTGAGCAGAGCGATCGTTCTAACTTCTCAGAATAGAATGCGGGATAATGCAGATAGCCTCCGCCGCTGAAAAACTATGATTGCTAGGGATGAGATTAGAAGCTGCTTTCCGCATTCAGTCGGGCGATCGCCGTGAAGTACTTTATTGGGCAACCATGCCGATGTGAGCGGTGACGATTTGCCACGTTCCGTTAGGAGAAATGGCCCAGACGCGGGTAAAACGAAAGTCACCATTGGCAGGGTTGCCGTCGTAAAGACCGGATATCTGCATTCTGACTAAGACGATCGCCACTTCTCCATATAGTCGAATCTGTTGCTCGGAAGGGTTTAGCTCGTGAATCTTAATCAAGCCAGATTGGTGAGCCGCGAGATCGTCTTGTTTGGTGATGATTTCTCCGAGATGACTGGTGGCGATTAGATCGGGGGCGAGTAGTTCATCTAAGACGCTGACATCAGAAGCAAGCATTGCCAATCTGAGTCGTTCTTCAGCCTCAATAATTTGAGTTTCAACCGTTTTATTCATAGTGTTTCTCTAACTAGCGTAGTTCTTATATTTACCATCCCTCAGCTTTGTCTATGGGCCCTACGACAAAAGATAGATTGATTACATCTATTGGAGGATGGTACAGTCTTGGGAAGGTTAAATCGGTCAGCTTAATCTGGTGAGTTTCTAGCAAGCGACTTACTGGAGCGGAGGAACCAAAACATCGGGGCTTATCTTCTGTGAAAGGTCGATCGCAAACGATTCAAACTTGAGTCGGCGACCAATACCAGAGAAGGGCATCTCTCAGCCCTCGCCCGTCAGCTAACTCCGTCGGCATTTGAGAGAGGACTGTAGAGTTTCAGCATTTTGCTTTAGGCTCATCAGTGTCTCTAATTTAGGTTGAACATTTAATTTGAGTCTTTGAGCTTGGGGTGTTGACGATGATCCTTCAGCTAAACTTGGCTGCGATCGTGGCCGTTGCGAGTCAGGCTACTTGGCGAAAAGTGCGTCCGGCGATCGTTCAAGAAGCGGTGTGGTTGCCTTGTGCGCTATTTGTCGGCGGCTGCGGGAGTCGATCCGATCAAGGAGTTTCGCGTCATGATTGTGCTGCCGCCTCAGATGGTGGTGAATGTTCGCATCGGGGCAATGCAGGGCGATCGCACAGCATTTGGCTGATGACGCAAGCCGCCCGCTGGGGACAAATTAAGGGAATTCCTGCTAATGCTCACGAAGTCGCTGAGAAGTCCTGGAACACTGAAATTTATCGACGGACGAGAGATTCGCAAGCCGGGAGCCGAGCGGATGATGGTGTTTCAAAACTATTCGCTGTTGCCGTGGTTAACCGTTCGAGAAAACATTCGGTTAGCGGTCGATGAAGTGTTGAAGGATCTGTCTGCGGGTGACAAAAAGCAGATTGTGAATGAACACTTGACGATGGTGAATTTGACGGCGGCTGCGGACAAAATTCACCTCCAAAGAATGTGTTCCAAGCTTCTACGATTTCTTCAAAGTGTTGCAAGATGATGCTCTATATCAAAGCAATTCCTCGCGGGTTTGAAGGCTTGGTTGTTCTCTGGTTTCCATAAAGTCATTGGAGAAATGGTCGAGGCTGTCGAATAAAGGTTGCCACGGATGATCTTTGGAGATGAGAACGATCGCGTTTCTGACCTGCTTGATGTAGACCTCGTTGCCGGATAGTTGAAATTTTTCAGGTAAAACGATGACCTGGTTGTTTCCGTCGATTGTGAGTTTGGCAGTGTCCCTTACAATCAACCTCTAATACTTTAAGTTGCTAATTTATTTGGTGAGTCGGGTGTCCACGGCCCGACAATGGGTTGCCCTAGCTTTTTTTTCGACTAGTTCTAAGTTTAGCGTCCGTAGGAAGAAAGGAAGAATTATTGATAAGACGCATTTCGATTGCGCTCAAGGCTCAAAATCTCCCCTAAAAGGAGGGTTGAGCGC
>JAAUOZ010000326.1 GCA_012034655.1 Leptolyngbyaceae cyanobacterium CSU_1_3
GTATTCCATCAGCCAAGGTATAGGAAAATCGATCGTCCCACTCAGACCAATGCACGGCATCATAGAAATTCTGAACGAAGTCTCGTAAGGTTTTGAACCGACTCCAACGAACGGGGTAGTCGTAGATCAGGTTAATTGAGACTAATTCAAATCCTTGGGTTTCTTTTGCGATCGTTTCGGAGTTGGAAGCTTGTCCATCTAGCATGATTATAACCTGGTACACTGGCTTACATAGGCTATACCTTACCCGGCCTGAAGATACGGGGCTTTAGCTAAGAAATTAGCTAAAGCCGTGCATAAGGGCCTAAGTCTTAACTGACTACGTTATCGGTAAGCGTTAAAGAACCTACCTTGGGATGCGTAGCTAGTTCCAAGCTCTAGAACCGAACAGTTAAACAGTTTTAAGGTCTCTGAAACAGTGCTTTTTGGAACTGGCAATTAAAACATCTAAGCCAAGCAAAAGCCTTCACCGGATGTTATCTGCAACAGGCAATCCTACGATGGATAATCTAACTGCTATTTTCAATGTCCTTCGTAAAGCATTGCGTGTAGATATTAAAGTTCAGACTGTTTCTTCAGTAAACTAAGGACTTCCGTGCTGATATGAAATAGAAACAGAAGGAATGCGATCGGCTTCGCTGGTGCCGGAGGCAATCGCGCTTCCTAAAATCCAACCCTCACAATAGGATTTGCGATCGTCAGGTAGTGAAGATAGGTTTTTTCAGTGCGACGGCTTAAGTGCTTGAGTCGAATAGTGCGACGAACGCGATCGAGGAAAGGAGATTCTGATGGGGAGTAAAAAGGAGTTGATATACATCATCAAGCTGCGGTATTATTCAACTGTACCCAGTATTATACCGCAACTGCGATACAATTATAAGTTAGACCGCTAGTTCCTGATAGGAGCGAAATCAAAAATCTATTGATGAGATGCAATGGCTAGTTGAATAATTCTAAGTTCTAAGTTATGACCTGAAAACAATAGTATTTACTTAATCGCGATCGCTATTTAGCAATGTACTTAATCTGGAAAATACTGCTTCAAGTACGCAATGAGTAATTTCTTCGTCTCTACTAAAACTTGCTGCCGAAAATTGAGATCGCGTGTCAACGAGAGTATTTCAAGCACACTTCCTACTTCAACGCTCACAATCGCAATTAGATTTCGTTGATCAGGTTCAATTGAAGGATTCCGGACGGCAAAAAAGTCCGCTAACTGGTGGACGATCGCTTGGTTAAAGGCGGTATCCATTGACAGCATTTCGGCCGAGATCAAACGTGATTGGGCAAAAACGGCTCGATAGCCAGGATTGGCTACAACAAATTGATCGAACGCATCAATCATGTGATTGATGTAGTCTTCAAGCGGCAAGTGAACGATTTTCTCGGTATGCAGAGTGTTAAACAGTTCCTGCATCTGGTTGAAATAGCGATCGGCTAAGGCATGAAAAACGGCTAACTTATCTGGGAAGAAGCGGTATAGCCCACCCACCGACGTATCTGCCCGCGCTGCAATGTCATCAGCGGTCACGGCATCATACCCAATCTCAGCGAATAGTGCCGCTGCCGCATCCAAAATGCGATCGAACCGCTCCCGACTGCGAATCTGTTTCGGCAGTCGCCAACGAGGGGCTTGAGGGTTGTGGTCAGATAATTCAGTCATTGCTTAAATGAGGGGGTTGACAAATGCGAGATAAACCTCGTATTTTTAAAACACGAGGTTTATCTCGCATTTATAGTCTAACTCATTAATAAGGAAGTAGCAATCGTGCAGCAGAATCCCCAAAGTTTCAAAACCAGACTAGACAAACCTTCTCTAGATGGTCTCTTCGTCTGGTATGCCGAGATGCGGCAGTCTCCCGTGTTCTATGACTCTGAGCGGGAAAGCTGGATGGTGTTTCGCTATCCGGATGTGAAGCGCGTGTTGAGCGAGTGGCAAACCTTTTCTTCTCACATCCTGCACCCGCCCGAACAAACTGACTTTACTCAAAGCCTCAATTTCACCGATCCGCCCAAACACCGATCGCTTCGTTCGCTAGCACAGCAGGTATTCAACCCGCATCGAGTCGAGCAGCTCATTCCTCGCATGACTGCTATCACCCATGAACTGCTCGATCGCGTTGCCGAACACGGTCAAATGGACTTTATGCAGAATCTAGCGATTCCGGTTCCCATTATTATAATTGCTGAAATTCTGGGCATTCCTCTGGAAGACCGGGAGGATTTCAAACGCTGGTCGGATGGCATTGTCACCCTTGATCCCATTGCCCTGCAATCGATGGGTGATTATTTCCGCGATCTAATCAAGCAGCGTCGCGGCAAACCCAGTCATGATTTAATTAGTGATTTGATTGCGGCACATGAGGGTGGCGAAAAACTGACGGCTCAAGAACTGGTGGATTTTTGCATTGTGCTACTCGTCGGTGGCAATGAAACAACCACCAATTTGTTGGGCAATGCCATCCTCTGCTTCAATGAATACCCCAAGGTGTTCGAGCAGCTCAAAAATGAACCATCCCTCCTGCCACTGGCGATTGAAGAGGTGTTGCGCTATCGATCGTCGATTCAAGCGATGCAGCGGATCACCACAGTAGAAACGCAGCTTGGTGGTCAAACAATTCCAGTGGGGCAGATGGTGACGGTTTGGCTCGGTGCTGCCAATCGAGACGAAACTCAGTTTGAACAAGCGGACACGTTTATGGTCGATCGCAACCCTAATCCTCACCTTGCCTTTGGCAACGGGATTCACTTTTGCCTGGGTGCGCCACTGGCTCGACTGGAAGGAAAAATTGTGCTGAGTGCGGTACTGAAACGATTGCCAAACTTGCACATTGACCCAACTGCCACGCTGGAATTGATTCCATCCAGTGATGTGCATGGAGTCAAATCTTTACCTATTTTTTTCTAATCAATCTATCTCATTTGAACGACAACATATTCATGGAGGCAATCATGCAAACTGCAACGAAGGATGTAATGACAGAGAGCCGGAATGGGCGAATCTCCTATGGGTTCTTTTTCGGCATGAGTTTTCTAATTTGGTTGGCGGCAACGGTGGTAATTCGGTTATGGGGACACACTTTTTTGATTCCCGACAGCAATCTCAGCATGATTGGCAATTTTCTGTTCTCCCTAACCTGTCTACCAATACTGGTTTATGCCATTTTTCGATGGAAGAAGGTGCCGCCGCATCAGCGTTTGGAGGCTACCGTTTGTCTGACAATTCCAGGAATGCTGCTGGATGTTGTGACAACTTACCTTTTCACACAGACTTTTCCAAATGTTTTGCCAACCGCCGATGGTGCATTTGGTGCATGGTTGCTTTGGGGATATGCGATCGTGCTGTTAACAGGATTGATCACTAACCGCCATACATCACAGTCTCTCTAGCAAGTTGATTAGATGCCAGAATGGGGATTTTGAAAATGTCACTTTTAGGCTACCTTGTGGCGATCGCGGCGATCGATAGTTTAAATCCAACGGCAACGGCAATTCAGGTTTATCTATTGACAACTCCTAAACCTGTCGGTCGTGCGATCGCCTTCATTACTGGCATCTTTCTCGCGTATTGGATAGTTGGGGTATTAGCAACACTAGGATTAGCGAGATTCGTTCAATGGGTATTTGAAACTCATAGTGAGTGGATATCTCTCATCCAATGCATTCTAGGAATTGCGCTGCTTTATGTCGGTTGGACTCTGGATTCATCTTCTAACGCTCATAAACTGCTCAAAAATAAGCCTAATTCACTACGGCCTATTCACACCTTTTTTCTAGGGATGAGTGTCACATTTTTAGAAGCTCCTACTGCATTCCCTTATCTAGCTGCGATCCAGCAAATTGCCCAGGCTAAGCTAAGTTTCTCTGACCTTGTGGGACTTCTGAGTATCTATAATCTAGTGTTTGTGATGCCCTTAATTGGATTGCTTGGTATTTACGTTGCGTTCCAAAGCAAGAGCACTGATCTCTTGAAGCAAATTAATCGAGCGATTACAACCTGGTCTTCTAAGATTCTGCGGGTATTGCTGCTGGTAACGGGTACTTTTCTCTTAGTTAACGGCATCACATCTATTTTAGGCCGTCCTCTGCCATAGCCTGGTCTAACAAGCGTGTTGCAGCGGACAGTCGAGATCTTGGTGGTGATATAAAGGTTATTTACCGCCGCTGAACACGAATGTTAAGTAAATCCGATCGTAACAGAGAGCTATGGCAAAATACGATCGCGATCGCTCTCTAAAATATTGTTTGTTATTTGGACGATCGCAAGTATCGATCGACTCGGGTGCGATCGCCAATTCTCAAACGGGCGATCGAAGCATTGGAAAAGCAGCAGTAAGTGATGCGGATTCGATCGATGCAGGGATAAAATTGGCGCAGCTTTACACGGACAGTAACCATCGCATCCAGGTTTGTTTGAATGAAGAGGCATGGGACGATCGTACCTCAAACACCTAAAATCCACCGCTTTGTGAGCCGGCTATAATTGAGCAATCCTCTAATCCACAGCAGTGATGAACAACTACGATGGCAGATTCGATCGAGGCTCAAGCACGTGCGATTTTAGATTCATTGATGCAGCGACCGTTTGCTGACTGCGTGCCAATTACCAGAGATTTCGCAAATCTGACTGCGCAGCCGGGAATTTACGCAGTACGCCATCGAAGTGAGGGATTACTGTATGTGGGGAAGGCACAGGATATTAAAGAAAGATTTCGAGGAGGACATAAAGCAATTACTTGGTCTTGGATTGAGGATTATGACCATCGGGATGTCGCGATCGCAACCCACACGCTCGATTTTCGGCAGTGGCGTTCGCTATCATCAGATTTAGAGGGCATTATTTTGGTCTGGAGTAAGCCACCGTTCAATATTCGGATACCGATGAGGGATGAGCTATGATGTCGCCAAGTGCTGAGTCTGAAACGATCGAACATTTAAATCCCATAGCAGCACGGATGATGCTGGCAGCCTTTCCCGAGCATATTCGAGCGGCTTTTGAACGACGGGCGAAGGAGATTGATTATCCAGTGGAAGCCGTTTTAGAAATGGCGATCGCGGGATTTTTGGATGGTGAGAGTTTGAGTTTTATCGATTGTAAGCCACGTTATTAGAAGTGATGATGCTGGGCGATCGCCCGTTCAAGAATCCAGATATGGGCAAAATGCTCGTGAATATCGATCGTGGCATTGTCATGAATTAGAATGCGGCGGCTCATGACTGTGGGGGCAAGGATTGCTTTAATTGTTCGCGTTGTTGTTCCCACCATTCGTCAGTTGCTTCAACAGTTTTATTTTGCTGAAGGGTCGATCGTAGCAAGGAATTGAC